>NZ_BCNF01000034.1 GCF_001485495.1 Gordonia desulfuricans NBRC 100010
TGGGCCCCGATGCGTTCGGCCCGGCGGGCCTGGCCACGCTGGTCCCCGTCGCCGTCGGACTGATCGGCCGGGGCGTGGAGGTGGTCGACCGGACCCGCGGCGAACTGTCCGGCGACATCGCCGACCTGATGGCCCTGACCCACCACGAGGCCCCCGCAGCGGCCGTACCGGTCTCGGCGGCGGGACCGGCCCGCGGCGAGGGGGTGGCGATCACCCTGCCGGACGGATCGGTGGCCTATGCCCCGAACGAGCGGGCGGCCACGGCCGTGCGTGCCGCGCTGAGTCAGCAGGGCGTGCCCTACGCGTGGGGCGGCACCACCCCGGCCGGTTTCGATTGCAGCGGGCTGACCCAGTGGGCCTACCGACAGGCCGGGATGGAGTTGCCGCGACTGGCACAGGATCAGGACACCGCCGGGATACCGGTGGCCCAGGGCGATCTGATGCCCGGCGATCTCGCGGTGTGGGACGGTCATGTGGCGATGTACATCGGGAACCAGCAGCTGGTGGAGGCCGGCGATCCCGTGCAGGTGTCGGCCCTGCGTACGACCAACGCAGGACAGGGTTTCCAGGGCTTCTTCCGTCCGCGATGAGGGGGGCGGCGAACAGTTCACCGAATCGTCGCGGGCCCAGTACCCCCGTTCCCGGTCTCGATCAGTAGGCTGTGTCGTCATGGCCGGAGACATCGTCCCCATCGAGCTCGGACTCACGGACGGAAACACCTATACCCTGTGGGCCCCGCGCTGGCGCGAGGGTGACGACGAGTGGGAGGCGTTCCTGGGTCTGGACGAGGATCTCTACGTCTTCCCCGGGGTCGCCGAGCTGGTCGCGTTCATCCGCACCGACGACGACAACGATCTCGCCGAGCATCCGGCATGGGAGACGGTCAAGAGCCTCGCCGCCGACGAGCTCGTCCCCGACGAGCGGCGCACCTACGACCTCGTCGGGGTGCCCGAGCTGGCCGCCGAGGATCCCACCCCCGAGGTCATCGCCGATCTCGAGGACGCCCTCGAGATCGTGCGCATCCTCGGCGAGGTGTGCGAGCTGACCGTCATCACCAAGTTCTTCAACGGCAACCCGATCCTGGGTGCGGTCACCACCGGTACCCGCAACTTCGAGGGCCGTGACGGCACGGACCTGTGGGTCCGGATCGGCCGCCTGATCGCCAAGCACTGGGACGACGTTCTCGACGCCGTCGACGGCGTGATCAGCACCCCGACCGTCGACGCCGACGCGGTGACCACCGCCGAGGCCGAGCTCGAGGCCGCGGCGTCGGCCGAGGACGAGGACGAGCCGGAGGAAGATCTCGACCTGATCGGCGAGCAGACCGAGGGCGACGAGGACTCCGACGAGACCGAGGACGATCTCGACGAGGACGACGACGAAGCAGACGACGAGGACGATCTGGACGACGACTTCTGGGCGTCGGTCGGTATCGACCCGATCCGGATCGTCACCGGCGACGGGGAGTACCTGTCGTTGCGCTGCTATCTCGGCGACGATCCGGTCTTCCTCGGTTCGGACGGAAAGATCTTCGTGTTCAGCTCACCGCGGACGCTGGCGAAGTTCCTGTCCGACGACACCTCGCACGATCTGGCCCGGGTGTCGACCTTCGAAGAGGTCCAGGTGGCCGCGACCGACGGTTCGCTGGAGTTCGACGTCATCGACGACAACGTCTACGTCCTGCCCGGCCTGGCCGAGGACATCGCCGACGGGCCGCGCCGCATCGATCGCAACCAGCTCGAGCTGGCTGTCGAATTGCTCACCGACGCAGCCGACTACGCCGACGACGACGCGGTCAACGAGGCACTGGGGGCCAACACTCCGCTGGGCTGGTTCGTCGACTATGCGATCAACCCCGACCCCAAGCGGATGGCACCGAGCGCGCCGTTCGAGAACGAGTCCGAGGCGTGGCGGGCCCTCGTCCACGACTTCGAGGACCGGCTGACCAAGAAGCGCTGACCCGGGACGTCTACCCGCACGTCGGCGTCATCGACGTCCGGGTAGACGACGGGCGAGCAACGCCGCCAGTCCCATCAGCACGGCACCGAGTCGGTGGCCGACGGCGTGCCCGCCCGATCCCCGCGTCAGCCCTCGAGCAGAACCGCGTATCCGGGCTTGATGATGTTGTCGATCACGGCGAGCCGCTCGTCGAAGTGGATGAACGCCGACTTCATGGCGTTCACCGTGAATCGCTCGAAATCGGCCCAGCCGTATCCGAATTGGTCGGCGAGCTTGGCGAACTCGCGACTCATGGTGGTGTCGGACATCAGCCGGTTGTCGGTGTTGACCGTCACCCGGAACCGCAGCCGGGCGAGCACGTTGAACGGATGCTCGGCCAAGGATGCCACCGCACCGGTCTGCACATTGGAACTCGGGCACAGTTCGAGCGGAATCCGCTTGTCGCGCACGATGTTCGCGATCAATCCGAGTTCGGCACCGGGGAACTCGTGGGCATCGGGTCGCGACCCCGGGGCCAGGGTGATGTCGTCGATCACCCGCACGCCGTGCCCGAGCCGGTCGGTGCCGCAGAAGCCGATCGCCTCGTGGATCGACGGCAGCCCGAACGCCTCACCGGCATGGATGGTGAACGGCGCACAGTTGGCCCGCATGTACTCGAAGGCGTCGAGATGCCGTGACGGCGGATGTCCGGCCTCGGCGCCGGCGATGTCGAAGCCCACCACACCGCGATCGCGGTAGCGCACCGCGAGTTCGGCGATCTCGCGGGACCGTGCGGCGTGCCGCATCGCGGTGACCAGACACCGCACCATGATGGTGCGGCCCGACGCCGCGGCCGCGGCCTCGCCCTCGGCGAACCCGCGCAGCACCGCCTCCACCACCTCGTCGAGATCCAGCCCGCGCTCGAGGTGCTGTTCGGGCGCGTAGCGCACCTCCGCGTACACCACGCCGTCGGCGGCGAGGTCCTCGACACACTCCCGGGCGACCCGTTCGAGGGCGTCGACGGTCTGCATCACCCCGACGGTGTGCGCGAAGGTCTCCAGATACCGTTCGAGCGAACCGCTGTCGGCGGCCTCGCGGAACCAGCGCGCGAGGTCGTCGGCGTTGTCGGCCGGGAGGTCGCCGTATCCGCTGTCGCGGGCCAGGTCGAGCACCGTCGACGGGCGCAGACCGCCGTCGAGGTGATCGTGCAGGAGCACCTTGGGGGCCAGCAGCAGGGCGGCGGGATCGAGCGGTGAACGCGGCGGCATCGACGTCATGCCCCGAACCTAACCCGTTCGATCACGCGCGGCGCGGCGACCGGATCGGATTCCGGGTCGGCGAGGGTCACCGCGCCGGTCAGCGCGGCACGGGCGGCGTCGAACCGTTCCGGGGTCCGGGTGTGCAGGGTGAACAGCGGCGTTCCCGGTCGCACCTGGTCGCCGGTGGCGACGTGCACGATCACCCCGGCCTCGGCCTGCACATCCGCCCCCGGCCGGGAGCGGCCGGCACCCAGACGCCATGCCGCGTCCCCGACCGCCCGGGCGTCGACCCGCCGTACCCGACCGGTCTCGGTGGCCGTGACGGTGTCGGTGTGGCGGGCACGCGGCAGCGGCGCATCGGGATCACCTCCCTGGGCGGCGATCATCGCCCGCCAGGTGTCCATCGCGCGGCCGTCGGCCAGATGTGCGGCCGGATCGGCGTCGGGCAGCCCGGCCAGGGTGAGCATCTCGGCCGCGAGGGCGACGGTGAGCTCCACCACGTCGGCCGGTCCGCCACCGGCGAGCACCTCCACCGACTCGGCCACCTCGACGGCGTTGCCCGCGGCGCGCCCCAGCGGCTGGTCCATGTCGGTCAGCAGGGCGCTGGTCGCGACACCGGCACGCTCCCCGAGTTCGACCATGGTGTCGGCCAGTTCCCGCGCACGCTCGATCTCGGGCAGGAACGCGCCGGAGCCCACCTTGACGTCGAGCACGAGCGCCCCGGTGCCCTCGGCGATCTTCTTGCTCATGATCGAGGCCGCCAGCATCGGGATCGACTCGACCGTCCCGGTCACATCGCGAAGCGCGTAGAGCAGGCGGTCGGCCGGTGCCAGATCGGGGTTGGCCGCACAGACCACCGCCCCCACCGACTCCAGCTGTGCGGTCATCTCGTCGATCGGGACGTCGGCGCGCCAGCCCGGGATGGACTCGAGCTTGTCGAGGGTGCCGCCGGTGTGGCCCAGGCCACGACCGGACAGCTGCGGCACCGCCACGCCGAACGAGGCCACCAGCGGCGCCAGCGGCAGCGTGATCTTGTCCCCCACGCCGCCGGTGGAGTGTTTGTCCACGGTCGGCAGCGCGCGTCCGTCGCGACGCAGTCCGGAGAAGTCCATCCGCGACCCGCTCTCGATCATCGCCCGGGTCCAGGTGGCGATCTCCCGGCGGTCCATCCCGCGCAGCAGGATCGCCATCAGCAGTGCCGACATCTGTTCCGGCGCCATCTCCCCCCGGGTGTAGGCGTCCACCGCCCAGGCGATCTGTGCGTCGTCGAGGGCGTGGCCGTCCCGTTTGGCGACGATCACCGACACCGGGTCGAGCCCGACCGCGCTCACCGGTCCCCTCCGATCCGGCCGGCCGCGATGTCGCCGGGTCCGAAGGCATCGGGGAGCAGCCGCGCCAGCGGACGCGGACCGTCGCGATGGTCGATCAGCATCTCCGGGCCGCCGTGTTCGTAGAGCACCTGACGGCATCGTCCACACGGCATCAGGATCTCGCCCCGCGAGTCACACACGCTCACCGCCCGCAACCGCCCACCGCCACCGGAGACCAGTGCGGCGACCAGTGCGACCTCCGCGCAGATCCCGAGGCCGTATGAGACATTCTCCACATTGCATCCGACGACGATTCCACCCTCAGCGGTGACGCCGGCGGCACCCACCGGGTAGTGCGAGTAGCGGGCATATGCCCGCGGGATCATCTCATTTGCCTTGCCGCGCAAGACTTTCCAATCAATTGTGGCGTGCATCTACAACTCCTGGCATCCTCGGGAGGGCGCATGTCCATGACCTCACACGCGCAAGTAAGAATGGTAAGGCAAACCTAAGTCGGAATCTCTTGTCGCCCAAATCTGTTCGGGCAATTTATGACTGCCGACAGCATAGGTTTAAAGTCTCTTGTCATGGGTCCTTGTGGAGCCTCCAAACGGTGGCCCACTACGTCCATCGACGATGTTGGAGGCCAAATTCGCAATGAGCACCCCGACCGAAACCGCTCCGGAGCCGGTGCGTAAACGATCCCTGTATCGAGGCGACCCAGGAATGTGGTCGTGGGTGCTCCACCGCATCACCGGTGTCACCATCTTCTTCTTCCTGTTCGTCCACGTCCTGGACACCGCGGTGATCCGGGTCGACCCGAACAAGTACACCGAGGTCATCGAGACCTACAAGACCCCGCTGATCGGTCTCATGGAGATCGCTCTGGTGGCTGCGGTGCTGTACCACGCATTCAACGGTGTGCGCATCATCCTGGTGGACTTCTGGTCCAAGGGCGCCAAGTACCAGCGTGTGTTGCTGTGGGTGATCCTGACGCTCTTCGTGATCGTCTTCGCCGCCGGCGCGATCCGTCTGCTGCAGATCCTGTTCACCCACTCGCTCTAGGAGATCTCACCGATGACCACCTCTTCGGCGAACATCGCCAAGACACTGGGAACCCAGTACGACCGTCCGGCCAGCCTGGACAACCCGCGCGCTCCCCGCGCCCGCAAGGGCGGCAACTTCGAGAAGTACGCATGGCTGTTCATGCGCTTCTCGGGCCTCGCCCTGATCATCCTCACCATCGGCCACATGTTCATCATGCTGGCCTGGGACGACGGCGTGCACCGCATCGACGCCTCGTTCGTCGCCGCACGGTGGAAAGAGCCCTTCTGGCAGGTGTGGGATCTCACCATGCTCTGGCTGGCCCAGCTGCACGGCGGCAACGGTGTGCGCACCGTCATCGCCGACTACACGCGCAAGGACTCCACCCGGTTCTGGCTGAACGTCCTGCTCGGCATTTCGATGATCATCGTCCTGGTCCTGGGCACCTATGTCCTGCTGACCTTTGACGTCAACAGCGTCGACTGAGACATCCACGTCGACTGAGGGAGACCAATTCACATGCAGGAACACCGCTACGACGTCGTGATCGTGGGTGCCGGTGGTGCCGGTATGCGTGCCGCCATCGAGGCCGCGCCCCGCGCCCGCACCGCGGTCCTGACCAAGCTCTACCCCACTCGCAGCCACACCGGCGCCGCCCAGGGCGGCATGTGCGCCGCACTGGCGAACGTCGAGGAGGACAACTGGGAGTGGCACACCTTTGACACCGTCAAAGGTGGCGACTACCTCGCCGACCAGGATGCCGTCGAGATCATGGCCAAAGAGGCCATCGACGCCGTGCTGGACCTCGAGAAGATGGGTCTGCCGTTCAACCGGACGCCCGAGGGCAAGATCGACCAGCGCCGCTTCGGCGGGCACACGCGTGACCACGGCAAGTCGCCGGTGCGTCGCGCCTGCTACGCCGCCGACCGCACCGGCCACATGATCCTGCAGACGCTGTACCAGAACTGCGTCAAGCACGACGTCGAGTTCTTCAACGAGTACTACGCGCTCGATCTGTGCCTGAGTGAGAACGAGGCCGGCGAGAAGGTTGCCACCGGCATCGTCGCCTACGAGCTGGCCACCGGCGAGCTGCACGTCTTCCACGCCAAGTCGATCATCTTCGCGACCGGCGGTTCCGGACGTATGTACAAGACCACCTCCAATGCGCACACCCTCACCGGTGACGGCATGGGCATCGTCTTCCGCAAGGGACTTCCCTTGGAGGACATGGAGTTCCACCAGTTCCATCCGACCGGCCTGGCCGGCCTGGGCATCCTCATCTCCGAGGCGGTCCGCGGTGAGGGCGGCATCCTGCGCAACGTCGACGGCGAGCGCTTCATGGAGCGGTACGCCCCCACCATCAAGGACCTCGCACCGCGTGACATCGTCGCCCGGTCGATGGTGCTCGAGGTGCTCGAGGGCCGCGGCGCCGGACCCAACAAGGACTACGTCTACATCGACGTGACCCACCTCGGCGAGGACGTCCTCAACGAGAAGCTCCCCGACATCACCGAGTTCGCCCGCACCTACCTCGGTGTGGACCCGGTGACCGAATGGGTGCCGGTGTTCCCGACCTGTCACTACGTGATGGGCGGCATCCCGACCACCATCGAGGGCCAGGTCCTGCGCAACAACACCGAGATCGTGCACGGCCTGTACGCCGCCGGTGAGTGCGCCTGCGTGTCGGTGCACGGCGCCAACCGCCTGGGCACCAACTCGCTGCTCGACATCAACGTGTTCGGCCGCCGCTCGGGCATCGCCGCCGCGGAGTACGCCAACTCGGTGGAGTTCACCGACCTGCCGGAGGCCCCGACCGCGATGGTCGACTCCTGGCTGGAGACGATCCTCTCCGAGCACGGCCACGAGCGCGTCGCCGACATCCGCACCGATCTGCAGGCCTCGATGGACGCCAACGCATCGGTGTTCCGGACCGAGGAGACCCTCAAGCAGGCACTCGGCGACGTCCGCGCCCTCAAGGAGCGCTACAACCACGTCCGCGTCCACGACAAGGGCAAGCGCTTCAACTCCGATCTCCTCGAGGCCATCGAGCTGGGCTTCCTGCTCGAGATGGCCGAGGTCACCGTCGTCGGTGCGCTCAACCGGAAGGAATCGCGCGGCGGACACGCCCGCGAGGACTACCCGACCCGCGACGACGTGAACTTCATGCGCCACACCATGGCGTACAAGAAGGGCGCCGACCTCATCTCGGACATCGAGCTGGACTACAAGCCGGTGATCCAGACCCGCTACGAGCCGATGGAGCGTAAGTACTGATGACCGCGATCATGGACAATCCGGCTCCTGCCTCCGACGAGCCGCCGCTGCCACCCGTCCCCACCGAGGCGACGATGGTGACGCTGAAGATCTACCGGTTCAACCCGGAGAAGCCCGATGCACAGGGGTTCGAGAGCTTCCGCGTCCCGGCCCTGCCGACCGACCGGCTGCTCAACCTGCTGCTCTACGTCAAGGGCTACCTCGACGGCACGCTGACCTTCCGTCGCAGCTGCGCGCACGGCGTGTGCGGCTCGGACGCGATGCGGATCAACGGCGTCAACCGGCTGGCCTGCAAGCTCCTGATGAAGGATCTGCTGCCGAAGGACAAGTCCAAGGACATCACCATCACCATCGAACCCATCAAGGGTCTGCCGGTGGAGAAGGACCTGGTGGTGAACATGGAGCCGTTCTTCGACGCCTACCGGGCGATCAAGCCGTTCCTGATCACCAGTGGCAACGAGCCCACCCGTGAGCGCATCCAGAGCCAGACCGATCGCGCCCGTTTCGACGACACCACCAAGTGCATCCTGTGTGCGTGCTGCACCACGAGCTGCCCGGTGTTCTGGAACGAGGGCAGCTACTACGGCCCGGCGGCGATCGTCAACGCGCACCGCTTCATCTTCGACAGCCGTGACGAGGGTGCCGTGGAGCGTCTGGACATCCTCAACGACATCGACGGTGTGTGGCGCTGCCGCACCACCTTCAACTGCACCGACGCATGCCCCCGTGGCATCCAGGTCACGCAGGCCATCCAGGAGGTCAAGCGCGCGCTGATGTTCTCGCGCTGACCCGCACCACCTCGCAGTCTCTCTCTGCAGCCCGGGTGAACCCACCACCGTTGTGTTCCGGCACAACCGTGGTGGGTTCTCCTGTTGTCGGGGCCGGCCGGATCGTCACCGACGGGGAACCGCTCGGGGGGTGCGGTGCGTCCAAGGGTCCATGCATCCACACCGCACGTTCCTGCTCACCATCGGACAGATCCTCGCCACCCTGGCGGTCACCGTTCTGGCCGTCACCGCGCCCCCGACGCCCCCTGCCGCGGCGCAACCCGACCCGCCGCCGGTCGTCACGATCGTCCTGACCTCCGACGCCGCGACCGGCAGCGCCGTCTGGTTCGATGCCGCCGGGCAACGCCGGCGCCAGGACGATCTGCCCCTGCCCCATCGTGACCCCGAGTCCGGGCTCTGGTCGGGCTCGCTGACCTACACCGCCGACGGGACCGGCCAGGCGCGCCCGGCGGTCGTCTTCGTCGCCGACGGCGGGCATGCCGGATGTGCGGTCTTCGTCGGCGAGAAGCTGGTCACCGAGGACAGTCAGGACGGACCGCACGCCACGGCGATCTGCCTGTGACCCGCTCGCCCACGCCCGGTGACGTACCCGGGCCACCCCGGCGAACCACCCCCTGCCCGAGCGGATCCCGCGTCGGGTGCATCGGCTCACCGCCACACCCGGACCATGCCGGCGACCGCTGGTAGTGTCCGACCGGTGAATCCGCGCCCGCAGCACCGGCGACGGTTCCGGGGGTTCGTGGCGGGTGTCTGTGTGGCCACCATGGCGGCACTGGTGCCCGCCGCCGCCAATGCGGCCCCCGGCCCGCCCACGCCGGTGACCGACCACTGCCCGTATCGCATCGCCCCGGCACCGGCGGTCGATGCGTCCGAGGTCGTCGCCCCGGGCTCGCCGACGCCCACCGCGCTGCCGGTGCCGAATCCGCCCGTCGGCGGTGACCGTCTCGCCGGCTGCGGCGTGATCGCCGACCCGGCCGCCGGACCGGTCCCGGATCGGCTCACCTCGGCGGGCTGGCTGATCGCCGACATGGACACCGGGGCGGTGATCGCCGCGAAGGACCCGCACGGGCGGTACCGTCCGGCGTCGACGATCAAGGTGTTGCTGGCGCTCGTCGCACTCGACGAGCTCGACCTCGATGCCCCGGTGACCGCCACCGTCGAGGACTGGAGTGCCGAGGGCGACTCCTGCGGGATGGGCCCCGGCGGGCACTACACCGTGCGCGACATGGTCTCCGGACTGCTCGTGGTCTCCGGCAACGACTGCGCGATGGCGCTGGCCCGGCAACTCGGTGGCGTCGACGCGACGCTGGCCAAGATGAACTCGCTGGCCCACGATCTGCACGCCCTCGACACCCGGGCCGCCACCCCGTCGGGGCTCGACTCCGCGGGGATGAGCACCTCCCCCTACGACCTCGCGCTCGTCTTCCGGGCCGCGATGACCCACCCGACCTTCCGCGAGATCATCGCCACGCCCACCTACCACTTCCCCGGCTATCCGCCGCGGTCGGACGTGATCAGCGACACGCCTCACCCCGGCTACGAGATGCAGACATCCAATCATCTTCTGCTGGATGGCTATCCAGGAATTCTCGGCGGAAAGACCGGGTACACCGACGACGCCTTGAAGACCTTCGTCGGAGCTGCCGAACGCGACGGCCGGACCGTGCTGATCGTGCAGATGTACGGCCTGTCGACCGCCGACGACAGCTACTGGACGCAGGCCGGTTCCCTGCTCGACTACGGGTTCGCCGCGCCCGCCGGTACCTCGGTGGGAGAGCTGGTGTCCACCTCGGCGACCACCCGGGGAGCCGAACCCGAGTCGGCGGCCGAGCATGCCGCGGCGTCGTCCCCGACACACACCGACGACGGCACCCCCGTCTCGGTACGGATCGTGATCGGATTGCTCGCCGCGCTGGCGATCCTGGTGCTGCTCGCGATCGCGACCCGGCTCACCGGCCGACGACGCGGCTGAGTGCCACACGGCACGGCGCCGCCGACATGCCGGCCTGCGGCGTCAGCGCCGCCGGAACCGGTCGACCAGCGCCCCGGCCACCGCGCCGAGTGCGGCGGCACCGGCCAGCACCCCGACGCGCGACGTCGGGTTGACCTCGACCACCGGACGGATGGTGACCGGCGCCCCCGGGCCCTCGTCCACCTCGTCGACCACCTGATACGGCGCGTTGATCGGATCGGTCGCACACCAGGCGGTGGCGTAGAGGATGATCCGCGACGCCAGGTAGGCGAAAACCATCACACCCAGGATCGGCCCGAAGGCCACCCCGGCCGGACTCCCGAGTACCGACCGCAGATAGATGCCGCCGAGATTCTTGACGATCTCGAAGGCGATCGCGGTGACCAGCCCGGCACGCATCGTGTTGACGAACGGCAGCGGCACCAGCGGCAGCCGCGACAGGATGAAGCTGAACAGCAGCCAGCTCGCGGTGATCGAGACGATGATGGCGGCGAACCGCAGCACCGACGGAGCCCACGACGCCTCATCGGCTCCGGCCCATTCGAGGATCTTGCGCAACAGGCTGCCCTGGTTGCCCAGGGTGGTCAGCGCCATGGTGACCGCGAAGGCGATGCCGAGCAGTGCGAAGGTCAGCAGGTCGGTGCCCTTGGACACCACCGCATTGCGGTTCTTGCGCCCACCGAACATCTCGGTCATGCCGTTGCGCACCCCGGAGATCCAGCCGATCCCGGTCAGCGCCGCACCGGCCAGACCCACCACACCGACGGTGGTGCGGGAATCGATCGCCGAGTCGATGACCTGCTCGACCTGCGTCCCCATCGCCCCGGGGAGTTCTTTGACCACCGCATCCTTGATCTGATCGATCACCTCGGGCTGGCGGGCCAGCACGAAGGCGGCGATCGCGAACGCCACCATGATGATCGGCACCAGGGCGAGGATGCCGTTGAAGCTGATGCTCGCCGCGTACAGATTGCCGCGCCGGTGCGAGTACCGCTCCTGCATCGCCAGCAGGTGGTCCAGCCAGTGCCATCTTCGGCGCAGGTCGGCGAACAGCGCGGTCGCCCACGCGATGACGGCCTTGATGCGATCGACCACGGCGCCCATGGGGAGAGTCTGTCCTATTCGCCTGTGGCGGGGCGCAGGAATCCGACCTTGTCGTAGACCGAGTCCAGGGTCGCCGCCGCGACCTCGCGGGCACGTTCGGCGCCGCGGGCGAGGATCGCGTCGAGTTCGGCCGGGTCGTCGAGATAGCCGGCCACCCGCCCGCGCAGCGGCGTGACGAAGTCTGCGAGGATGTCGGCGGTCTCGACCTTCAGATCGCCGTAGCCCTTGCCCTCGTACTTGGCCACCAGATCGTCCACGCCGACCCCCGACAGCGCCGACTGGATCGTCAGCAGATTGCTCACCCCGGGCTTGTTCTCGCGGTCGAAGGCGATCACGGTGTCGGTGTCGGTGACCGCCGAACGGATCTTCTTGGCCGAGCGCTTCGGGTCGTCGAGCAGGTTGATCAGGCCCTTGTCGGTCTCGGCGGACTTGCTCATCTTGGCCGTCGGGTTCTGCAGGTCGTAGATCTTGGCGAACTCCTTGACGATGTGCGCCTGGGGCACCACGAAGGACTTGCCGAACCGCTTGTTGAAGCGCTGCGCGAGATCACGGGTCAGTTCGAGGTGCTGACGCTGGTCCTCGCCCACCGGCACGTAGTCGACCTCGAAGGCCAGGATGTCGGCGGCCATCAGGACCGGGTAGGTGAACAGCCCGACGCCCGCGGCGTCGGTGCCCTTCTTGGCGGTCTTGTCCTTGAACTGGGTCATCCGGCTCGCCTCACCGAACCCGGTGATGCACTGCAGGACCCAGGTCAGCTGGGCGATCTCGGGGATGTGCGACTGCACGTAGACGGTGGCACGCTCGGGGTCGACGCCGACGGCCAGCAGCTGCGCGACCGAGGTGCGGGTGCGTTCGGCGAGGGTCTTCGGGTCGAAGTCGACGGTGAGCGCATGCATGTCGGGGATGAAGTAGAAGGCGTCGAAGTCCTCCTGCAGCTCCACCCACTGCCGCACCGCACCGAGGTAGTTCCCGAGATGGAAGGAATCACTGGTCGGCTGAATCCCCGACAGCACACGCTTGCGCGGCGTGGCCGCGGGGGTCGCGGTTGGCTCACTCATGGATTCCAGTCTTCCAGACCCGCTCATTCGTAGACCACGGTGACCGGGGCGTGGTCGGACCAGCGGCGGTCGTAGGTGTCGGCGCGGTCGACGAAGGCCTTCGTCGCACGTCCGGCGAGCGACCGGTTGGCCAGTTGGTAGTCGATCCGCCAGCCGGAGTCGTTGTCGAAGGCCTTGCCGCGCCACGACCACCAGCTGTAGGGGCCGTCGAGCCCGGGATGCAGGGCGCGCACGACGTCGGTCCAGCCGCCGTCGAGGCGTGCGCCCACCCATTCCCGCTCGTGCGGCAGGAATCCGGGGCTGCGCAGGTTGCCCTTCCAGTTCTTGATGTCGGCCTCGGCATGTGCGATGTTCCAGTCGCCACCGATCACCAGATGCCTGCGACGACGCGCCAGCGCCGTCATGTGCGCACCGAACCCGTCGAGGAAACGTTTCTTCTCCTCGAACTTCTCGGCCTCCTTGTCGGTGGAGGCGTCGGTGGGTGCGGCCGCCCCCTTGGGCAGGTAGAGGCTCGCGACGGTGAGTGGCCCGAACTCGGCGTCGAAGTCGGCCTCGAGGTAGCGGCCGGTGGCGTCGAACTCGTCGCTGCCGAATCCGACGCGGACGTCCTGCGGTTCTGTGCGACTCAGGACGCCGACCCCGGCGTGCCCCTTGACCACGGACTCCGACATGGCCAGGTGCCAGCCGGCGTCGAGTGCCGGCTGCAGCGCCTCGCGCGCCTGCTTCTCGCTCGCACGGACCTCCTGCATCAGGACGATGTCGGAGTCGGTCTGCGTGAGCCAGGCCAGCATCCCCGGATTGACCTCGGAACGCTGCTTGACGGCGGCACGGATGCCGTTGACGTTGACTGTGGTGATCGTGGTCGACACAGAAGACGAGGGTACGGGTCGGTTCCGACAGGATTTTCTGGACCCGTTCCAGGGTGTTTTCTGGAGCCGGTCCAAGGTTAGGCAATCCTTGGACAATGCCCCTACTTTATGTAATGCTCACCTAACAGCAGTTTTGAGGTGAGGTCATGTTCGTTTGTATCTGCCGCGCGGTCACCGAGGACGAAGTGCACGAGCACTGCGATTCCGGGGCGCGCACCGTCGACGCCATCAGCGACAAGTGTGGCGCCGGTGAAGGATGTGGCACCTGCCTCGAACGTCTGCACGCGATCGTCGCCGAGAGGAATGCCACCGCCAGTACCGCTGCCTGACCCGATACCGAGAACCGACGTCATCCGAGGCGAAAGCCCGCGTGACGCCGGCATCAGTGTTACCGTTCGCACATCAACACCAGAGCGAACGGAGTTCGGCATGCGTGGAGATGATGAGGTCATTGCACTGCTCAACGAGCAGCTGACCAGTGAGCTCACGGCGATCAACCAGTACTTCCTACACGCGAAGATGCAGGCCAACTGGGGTCTGACGGAGCTGGCGGGCAAGACCCGTGCGGAGTCCATCGAAGAGATGCACCACGCGGAGATCCTGACCGACCGAATCCTGTTCCTCGAGGGTCTGCCCAACTATCAGAAGATCCTGCCCCTGCGGATCGGCCAGTCGTTGCGGGAGCAGTTCGAGTCCGACCTCGCGATCGAGGTCGAGGTGGTCGAACGACTCAAGCCGGGCATCGCGATGTGCCGGGGCAAGGGTGACATCACCTCGGCGAAGCTCTTCGAGGAGATCCTCGCCGACGAAGAGCACCACATCGACTATCTCGAGACCCAGCTCGAACTGCTCGATCGCCTCGGTGAGCAGCTCTACCTCACCAAGACCATCGCCACCCCGCCCGACGTCGGCTGAGCCGAGAGATCGCGGGTCACACCTCGATCGGGGTCACCGGCGGCGCCTGCCGCCGGGGTCGCAACGTGCGTAGACCACCGGGTT
The DNA here is from genome assembly GCF_001485495.1 of Gordonia desulfuricans NBRC 100010. Lineage (GTDB taxonomy): Bacteria > Actinomycetota > Actinomycetes > Mycobacteriales > Mycobacteriaceae > Gordonia > Gordonia desulfuricans. The sequence goes on from NZ_BCNF01000034.1 coordinate 14,616, forward strand.
GCACCGCGAGCGCGACGATCAGGACCACGATGCCTGCGACCGCCAGACCGGCGCCCACGACCGACGGCGCACGGTAGCCGAGCCCGGCCCCGATCACCAGACCGCCGAGCCATGCGCCCATCGCGTTGGCCAGGTTGAGCGCCGAGTGGTTCAGCGCCGCGGCGAGGGTCTGCGCGTCGTCGGCGACGTCCATCAGCCGGGTCTGCAGGGCGGGGATCGTCACGGTGGCGGCCACACCGACGAAGAATGTCAGAATCAGTGCAGCCCAGGCGAATTGAACAGAAGCGGCAAAGACCAGCAGCACCACGGTGGTGCCGATCAGCCCGAGCAGGATGGACAGTGGCACATTGCGGTCGGCAGCGATCCCGCCGACCACATTGCCCAGCACCATGCCGAGGCCGAACAGCATCAGCGCGAACGGGATCGTTCCGACACCGATCCCGGAGATGCTGGTCAGCGTGGTGTTGAGGTAGGTGTAGAAGGCGAACATCCCGCCGAATCCGACGGTACCGATCAGCAGGGTGAACCACACCTGCCCGCGGCGGAGTGCGCCGAGTTCGGTCATCGGGTTGGTCACGCGCATGTCCGAGAGTGAACCGAGGTTGCGGATGAGCGCGCCGACGGTGAGCACGCCCACCGCCACGACGATGAGAAACGCACTGCGCCAACCGGAGTGCTCGCCGAGCCAGGCCGCAGCGGGGACGCCTGCGACGTTGGCGACAGACAGTCCGAGCATCACCTGACCGACCGCCTTGGCACGGCGCTGCGGGCCGGCGAGGTGAGCGGCGACCAGTGCCGCCACACCGAAGTAGGCACCGTGGGGCAGGCCCGCGACGAAGCGGGCCGCGAGCAGTGACGGAAAGGTCGGGGCCAGCACGGTGGCGAGGTTGCCGACGGTGAAGGCCACCATCAGTCCGATCAGCAGGGTCCGACGGGACATACGTGCGGTGAGCGCGGCGATCAGCGGTGCACCCACCACGACGCCGAGGGCGTAGGCGGAGATCACCCATCCGGCGGTCGGTTCGGACACATCCATGGCGTCGGCGATGTTGGGCAACAGACCCATCGAGACGAACTCGGTGGTGCCGATGCCGAAGCCGCCGAGCGCCAGCGCCAGGATCGCCCACCGCAGGGAGGTCCCGGCGGGTGTCGCCGCGGGGAGCGTGGACGTGCGGTCGGGCTGGGAGGGGGCTGGGGTGTGCGGCACCTGTCCACCAACCACCGCGAGGGTGCGGTGAATTCCCTGGTCCGGCGGTGAACTACTTCACAGGGCCGCCGGTCCACCTCTCCCCTGTCCGACGCCCTCCACCCCGCCCGACCCCCTCTACCCTGCCTCGACCGCTTCCGTCTCGTCCGCTTCCGTCTCGTCCGATTGCGTGTCCACCGTTCCCATCGTGGCCGGGGACGCGCCTTCGGAACCGGACGGTTCCGTCGACCCGGTCGCGCTATCCGGGTTCTGCGTCTGCTCTGCGGTGGCGTCGGACCCGGTGGCGTCGGACCCGGTGGCGTCGGAACCAGGGGCGGGATCGGCGCCGGCGGCAGGACCGGGGTCCGGGTCGGGCGCGGATTGCGGCTGCGGGGCCGGTTCCGTTTGCGATTCGGCTCGCGGCTCGGTGACCATCGCGGCCGCGCCGGCTTGCGCGGTGTCCGGGTCGTCGGAGTCCGCCGATCCGGCGCCCCGGGCGACCGATCCGTCACCGGCTTCCGTGCCGGCGGTGAGTGCGGCGATCTGCGGGGTGACCGATGCAGCGGCCGGCACTCCGGCGGTCAGCAGGCTGTCGGTGAACAGGGTGTCGGTGAACAGGGTGTCGGGACCGAACGGCACCGAGGTGATCCCGTCGACGATGCGCCCGGCCCAGTAGGTGACGAACTCGACCGGCATCCCCACGACGCTCACCGCGCTGCCGGTCAGCCCCGACACCCCGGTGCGGACCAGGGCGAGGTCGCCGGTGACCAGACCGTTGAGGATGTCGGTGAGCATGGACAGGTCGGGCAGGTATCCGCCGTAGCCGAGTTCGGGAAGCTGCGGGAACCAGTCCATGGTCCAGGCGATCGGTGTCTGGAAGTCGGCGAGGGTGATACCGATGATGTCGGGCCACCGGAAGCGGTAGGCCAGCAGGTCCGGGACGGTCCAGTCGACGCCGAGCGCGTCCACCAGCTGCTGGGTCAGTACGGCCACCGACGATGGTTGTTCGACGGTGCACGTGGTCACCTGGACGTTCGGGGTCGCCGGATCGGGGCCGGTGCAGTCGGCGTAGGCGGCCGGGTCCTGGTACATGTGCCACGGGTAGTAGCCGTGTTTGACGAAGTAGCCGAGCAAGCCGTCGATGTCGCCGATCGGATCGTGCAGCGGGTCGGGCAGGTCACAGACCGGATCACCCGCCACGCAGATCGTCGTGACCTCGAGTCCGCCGTAGTCGGCGCTGCTGCGTGGCCCCGACATGGTCAGCCCGGGGATCACCCCGACGAGGGTCAGCTCGATGCCGCGCCCCCACAGGCTGCCGCTCATCCGCGGATCCGAGTACACCTCACCGCTCACGTTGTCGCGGACCAACTCGACCTGCGTGCCGTCGTCGAGGGTGACCCGCCCGGTCTCGCCGATCCCGGTGAGCACATCGCCGGCGACCCGCGCCCCCTGGGAGTAGCCGGCGATCACGACCTGTTTGTCGCCACCGCACTGCGTCACGTACTCCCCGACGGCCTGCTCGAGGTTCGCACTCCCCTCACGTTCGGCGTTGTTGTAGCCCACCGACCCGAGCGGCCAGATCGACGCCGAGTAGTCCACCACCTCGACGGTGTAGGGGTTGCCGTAGTAGGGACTGGTCGGGTCCGGCTGGTTGTCGGGGCCCAGGGCGGTGTAGCGCTGCTGCACACCGATCAGTGCCCCGGCCCCCGGTTCGGAGGCCCCGCCCACCAGGAAGACCCGGCCCGGTCCGGCGCACTCGGGATCGGCGGGGTCGGCGGCCGCGACGCCTGCGCCCACTCCGATGACCACCACCCCGATCGCGACGACCGCCGCCGGCGCCAGGACGCCACGGCGTCGGACCGACGCATGTCTGTCGGATCGGGATCGACCGGGTTCGGTGCACCCGGGCGAGCCGGGGCCCGGCTTGCCGAACAGGGACGAGTGACGCTTGGCGGTGTGTGTCCGGTGCTTCATGGCCATCCCCTTCGGCCGAGACATCCTGTGGTACGCGATCGTAAATCCGGGGAGTTGGGCGGCCGTCCCGATACCGTCGCGACTCCATCGAACGCAGGACAGCAGAAATCGTCGGCGACCAGCGTTGAGATCGGTGCGAGCAGGAGGGTTCTCAACGGCTTGTGACCGTGTTATATCCTTGACGCCAGGTCATGAGTATCAGCGCACAGCCCCGGCTTGCTGATCGGCAACCCTCCAACCGCGGTGGGGTGCTCCGGGTGATGACCGGGTTGTGGGATCGCGTTCACGCATCCCCGGCAAGCGCGGGTCCGAAGGTCGGACCCCACCAGGGTCTTCACGACCCTGCCGACCGCAGAAAGTGATCTATACCCATGTCTGACGCAGCCAACGGTGGCGAGTGGAGTTTCGAGACCAAGCAGATCCACGCCGGCCAGACCGCCGACGGTACGACCAACGCTCGCGCCCTGCCGATCTACCAGACCACGTCGTACACCTTCAACGACACGCAGCACGCCGCGAACCTGTTCGGCCTGGCCGAGCCGGGCAACATCTACACCCGCATCATGAACCCCACCCAGGACGTCGTCGAGCAGCGCCTCGCCGCCCTCGAGGGTGGCGTCGCCGCACTGCTGGTGGCCTCCGGTCAGGCCGCCGAGACCTACGCGATCCTCAACATCGTGGAGAACGGCGGCCACGTGGTGGCCAGCCCGCGTCTGTACGGCGGCACCTACAACCTGCTGCACTACACCCTGCCGAAGTTCGGTGTCGAGGTGACCTTCGTCGAGAATCCGGAGGACCTCGACTCCTGGCAGGCCGCGGTGCGTGACAACACCCGCGCGTTCTACGGCGAGTCGATCTCCAACCCGAACAACGAGATCCTCGACATCCCCGGCATCTCCGAGGTGGCCCACCGCAACGGTGTCCCGCTGATCGTCGACAACACCGTCGCCACCCCGTACCTGCTCAACCCGCTGGCCCACGGTGCCGACATCGTGGTGCACTCGGCCACCAAGTACATCGGCGGTCACGGCACCGCGATCGGCGGCGTGATCGTCGACGGCGGCACCTTCGACTGGCGCGTCCAGCGCGACGGCCAGGACCTGTTCCCCGGCTTCACCACGCCGGACCCGAGCTACCACGGTGCGGTCTTCGCCGACCTCGGCGCCCCGGCGTATGCGCTCAAGGCCCGCGTGCAGCTGCTGCGTGACACCGGCGCCGCGATCTCCCCGTTCAACGCCTTCCTGCTCGCCCAGGGTCTGGAGACGCTGAGCCTGCGCGTCGAGCGGCATGTCGCCAACGCCCAGAAGGTGGCCCAGTACCTCGCCGACCATCCGCAGGTGGAGTCGGTGGCCTACGCCGGTCTGGCCTCGTCGCCGTGGTACGAGCGGGGCCAGGAGCTCGCCCCCAAGGGCCAGGGTGCGATCATCGGATTCGAGATCGCCGGCGGTGTGGACGCGGGCAAGCGGTTCGTCGAGGCGCTGACCCTGCACAGCCATGTCGCCAACATCGGTGACGTCCGGTCGCTGGTGATCCACCCGGCGTCCACCACGCACAGCCAGCTCACCCCGGAGGAGCAGCTGGCCGCCGGTGTGGCCCCCGGCCTGGTCCGCCTGGCCGTGGGTATCGAGGGAATCGACGACATCCTGGCCGACCTGGACCAGGGTTTCGCGGCAGCGAAGTAGTTGAGGAGCGCATAACCAGTGTCGGTAACGATCGACCCGAAGGCGTCGCAGGCGCGTCAACCCGACTGGGAGAAGGTCCCGGACGGGCGGATGGTCGGCGTCCGCCTCGGGCCGATGGTGCTCGACAGCGGGTACCGGCTCGACGACGTCACCCTGGCATTCCAGCGCTGGGGGACGTTGTCGCCGTCCCGTGACAACGTGATCCTGGCGTTGCATGCGCTCACCGGTGACTCCCATGTCACCGGCGAGGCCGACGCCGAGCACCCGTCCCCCGGCTGGTGGGACGGATTGATCGGTCCGGGCTGCGCCGTGGACACCGACGAGTGGTGTGTCATCTCGGCCAACGTCCTCGGCGGGTGCCGCGGGTCGACCGGTCCGGCGTCCCTGGATGCCGACGGACGGCCGTGGGGCTCACGCTTCCCGGAGATCACCGTGCTCGACCAGGTGCGTGCGGAGGCCGCCCTCCTCGAGGCGCTCGACATCCGCAGCATCGGTGCGGTGGTCGGCGGTTCGATGGGTGGCGCGCGGGCGCTCGAGTGGGCGGTGGAGTTCCCCGACCGGGTGCGCAGCGCGCTGGTCCTCGCGGTCGGCGCCCGCGCCACCGCTGACCAGATCGGCACCCAGACCACCCAGATCGCCGCGATCACCTCGGATCCCGACTGGCAGGGCGGCGATTACCACGGCACCGGCCGCGCGCCGTTCGCCGGCATGGGGATCGCCCGCCGGATCGCGCACCTGACCTATCGGCACGAGGTCGAACTCGACGAGCGGTTCGCCAATCATCCTCAGGGCCAGGAGAATCCACTCACCGGCGGTCGGTACGCGGTTCAGAGCTACCTCGAGCACCAGGCCGAGAAGCTCACCGAGCGCTTCGATCCGGGTAGCTACGTGGTGCTCAGCAACGTGCTCAATCACCACGACGTCGGCCGCGGCCGCGGTGGCGTGGCCGCCGCACTGCGGTCGTGCACCGTTCCGGTGATCGTCGCGGGTATCGACTCCGACCGTCTCTACCCGTTGCGGTTGCAGGCCGAGATCGCCGATCTGCTCGGCAACTGCGTCGGCGGACTGCAGGTGGTGAACTCCGACAAGGGCCACGACGGCTTCCTGACCGAGTTCGATGCGGTCGCCGACCTGCTCAAGCGCACCGTGGACCTCGCGCGCAACTGAGTCCCCCTCCGACAACGGCCGTACACCCTCGGGTGTACGGCCGTTGTCTGTCGGCGGGTCCGGGCCGCCGGAGCGGTCTCGGCCGCGCCCGGGGCGTGCGGCTAGGCGGCGGGAGTGGTCGTGGTGACCTCGGCCGGCGGTGTCCCGGCGGGCTGCGATCCGGACGGCGGGAGCAACGACTGCCCCGGCGCGGGCTCCGCCACGTCACCGGGTGCCGTGGTCGGGACGCCCAGGCTCGGGATCAGTTCCGGCGGAATCAGATTCGGCGGGATGGTCCAGGTCGACCAGGTCGGCCGGGTGGGACGTGTCGGCATGTCGGGCACCGAGGTCTCGGTGGTGGTCGGGGCCGAACTCGGTCCGAGTGTCCACGTGGAGGTCCCCGCGGTCGGCAGGGGCAGTTCGGTGGTGGCCCATCCGGGTGTCCACCCGTTCGGCGGATAGGTCGTCACGGTGTTGTGTGTGGCGGTCGGTGAATCCACCGACGACATCCGGGTGGTGTGCGCCGTCGTCGTCCAGTCCGGCTCGACCGTCCCCACCCACCGTTCGGATTCCACGGTGGTCGTCGACGGATCGGCGTCCCCGGAATCCGATGTCAGGGTGGCGCCGACGGCCACCGCGGTGACCAGCAGCGCACAGCAGAACCCGATGACGGCGGCAACCGGCGCCAGGGGCATCCAGCCGCTCCGGCGGCGGCCACCGATGAAGGTCACCCGCCCGGCACCCGACCGGCGGGCGAGCAGTGCCGCCCCCGTCGCGGCGACGAGCTCGGGGGTGTCGGGCCGGATCAGTTCGAGGCCGGTCCCCTCACCGAGCTCGGCGAGCACCGGCAGATTGGCCAGTCCCCCGACCAGCACCAGCGCCTCGGGGGCGGGTCCGGCCGCCGTCCGGAGTCCTTCGAGGTGTTCGGCGATCACGGTCCGGGCCTGCTCGACCATCGGACGTGCGGCCTGTTCCACCATCTCGTCGGTCAGCCGGACCCCGGTGGGTATCCCGGCGGGAGTGATGCCGACCGTGTCCGGACCGGAGGTCTCCTCCTTGGCGGTCCGGCAGGCCCCGACCAGCGAGGCTCGTCCACGGCGGGTCTGTGTGCCGTCGAGGTCGGAGCGGGCGGCGACCCGGTCGGCCAGTGCCTCGTCGAGCGCACGGCCGCTGAGGACATCGGTGCGGGCGTCGGCGGCGATCCGGCCGGAGGTCGGCTCGACGGTGTAGAGCGACATCCCGGTGTCGCCGCAGTCGGCCACCAGGACCGAACCGAACCGCTCGATCTGGCCGGTACCGGTCAGGAACGCGGCGACGGCCTCGGCGTCGGAGACGAGATGGATCTGGCGGCGTGTGCCGCTGCCGGTCGAGCCCAGGCGGCGGCGCTGGGTGGCCGTTCGCGCGGACACACCGATCGGACCGACCCGGACATCGGCGGTGCGGACGGCGTCGAGCACGAGGTCGATACCGGCGTTGACCCGGCCGACCGGATCGAGGCCGTCGGAGGGATCGACGTCGATCACCCGGGACTCGACGCCGTGCCGGCCCGACTCGTCACTGGTGAGCAGGACGTAGTGGATCATCCCGTCGCCTGACGAGACGCCCAGCGACGTGATGTCGTCGCCGGGGCCCTGGACGCTGGTCTCGAACTCCGAACTGATGACGTTCCCCACTTAGTGTTGCTAACGACCCCCGAAAAAGAGCCAGGCGGAAAAGATCCCGCCACCCCTCTCGTCGACCGCAAAGATCACGATCTGCGGACCAGTCTACGCAATTTCGTGATCAATCCGTTCCCAACGGGTCGATGGAGGTGGCCAGCCAGAGCACCAGGGCACCGACCGAGGCCATCGTCGCCACATCGAACAAACGCCCCCTGACCTGTAGCAATCCCACCTGATTCGGGGGTAGCACACCACGGAGGACGGCACCGAGCAACATCGCCGAACCGAACACGAATGCACCACGGCGCCATCGGTCGAACAGCACCAGGGCCGCGGCGACGGCCACGCACAGCAGCACCAGGAGGTACGGGATCTGCACGAGGCAGGTCCGCAGAATCCGGTCGTGCTGCTCGGTGGTGTCGTCGTCGGCCGGGATCTCACGGGGCCCCGGCATCTCAGGTGACCCCGGGGAGCCGTCGGGCCCCGGGGTCTCGTCCGACATCGGTGTCCCGGCGATCATCGCCCCTGGGCGGCGAGCTGGTCCTCGGCACGTTCGACGACGTTCACCAGCAGGAAGGCCCGGGTGAGCGGTCCGACGCCACCGGGATTCGGTGAGACATGTCCGGCGACCTCCCACACATCCGGCGCCACATCGCCGACGAGGCCGTCCTCGGTGCGGCTGACGCCCACGTCGATGACGGCGGCACCCGGCTTGACCATGTCGGCGGTCACCAGGTGCGGGACCCCGGCGGCGGCGATGACGATGTCGGCACGCGACACCTCGGCGGCCAGATCCCGGGTGCCGGTGTGACACAGGGTGACGGTGGCGTTCTCGCTGCGCCGGGTGAGCAGCAGTCCGATCGGCCGGCCGATGGTCACGCCGCGGCCGACGACGGTGACGTGGGCCCCGGCGATCGGGATGTCGTAGCGGCGCAGCAGGTGGATCACCCCTCGCGGCGTGCACGGCAGGGTCGATTCCTTGCCGAGCACGAGGCGACCGAGGTTGATCGGGTGCAGCCCGTCTGCGTCCTTCTCCGGTGCGATGCGTTCGAGCGCCGCGTTCTCGTCGAGGTGTTTGGGCAGCGGCAGCTGCACGATGTAGCCGGTGCAGGCCGGATCGGCGTTGAGCTCGTCGATCGCCGCGTCGAGCTGCTCGGTGGTGGCGTCGGCGGGCAGGTCCTTGCGGATGGATGCCACACCGATGCGTGCACAGTCGGCGTGCTTGCCCTTCACATAGGACTGGGACCCGGGATCGTCACCGACGAGGACCGTGCCCAGACCGGGCGTGATCCCCGCGGCCCGGAGTTTCTCGACCCGCGCCGCCAGGTCGGTGAAGATCTCGTCGCGGGTCGCCTTGCCATCGAGTCGTATTGCGCTCACCCCGACATTGTTTCATCCCGCGCGCCGCGCACGGGCCCCCGTTCCCCTGTGTCCCCGCGTGGTCCCTGCGTACTGTGACGACATGGGCGTCCCGCACAGCCATCCGGTCACCCCCGCCGACGTGCTCACCGCGCGGGAGAGGATCAGCGGACTGGTGCGCCACACCCCGGTCTGGCGGACGTCTCTCGACACCGCCGACGGCCCGGTCGAGGTGGTCTTCAAGCTCGAGTACACCCAGCTCGGCGGCTGTTTCAAGGCGCGCGGCAGCGTCAACGCGGTGATCGCGGCACGCAGCGTGGGCCGGCTCACCGATGCCGGCGTTCTGGTCGCCTCCGGGGGCAATGCGGCGATCGGTGCCGCCTGGGCGGCCCGGATCGCCGACACCGGCTGTTCGGTGGTCGTCCCCGAGTCCGCACCGGCGGTCAAGGTGGCCGCGCTGCGTTCACTCGGCGCGACGGTGCACCTGATCGGCAGCCGCTATCAGGACGCCGCCGACGCCGCTGCCGAGATGGCCGCGGCGTCGGGAGCGCTGCTGCTGCACGCCTACGACCTCCCCGAGATCGTCGCCGGAGCCGGCACCATCGGCCTCGAACTGGCCGAACAGGTACACGGCCCGCTCACCACCGTGGTCTGTGTCGGCGGCGGCGGGCTGCTGGGCGGCATGTCGGCCACCCTGCGCACCGGTGATCATCTGGTCGGGGCCGAACCCGAGTCCGCATCGTGTCTGCACGCGGCGCTGGCCGCCGGACACCCGGTCCCGGTGGATCCGGCGGGCGTCGCCGCCGACTCCCTGGGTGCCACCCGGGTCGGTGCGATCTGCTGGGCGAGTATCGCCGATCGGCCGGTCACCTCGGTGCTGGTCTCCGACGAGGAGATCGTCGCCGCGCGGGCGATGCTGTGGGAGCGGTTCCGGATCGTCGTCGAACACGGCACCGCGACCGCCGTGGCAGCGGTGTCCACCGGCCGGGTCCGCCCGGAGCCGGGGACGACCCTGGCCATCGTGTTGTGCGGGGCCAACACCCGCCTCGACGATCTGTGAGTCCCGGTGCCCGGTGCGGTGATCAGGCGTACGGATCGGAGTGGACGGCGCCGCGCGTGATCGAGGCCGACCCCCACGGACACGGGCCGCGTCCGTGCAGGGATGTGACGCCACCGCCGTCGGCGACGGACACCTCCATGCAGGATTGCGGATCGCTCTTGGTGATCCGCTCGGCGAACCAGGTGACGAACTGGGCGTCCAACGCGGCCGCCATCAGCGCGGCCGGTGGCCCATCTGCAGCCGAGGAGGCATCGAGCACCGACGTGGTGACCTGCCGCACCGGTTCGGTGGCCAGCGCCCGGGTCTGGGCCGGGTCGAGCCGGATCACCCACCCGTCGGCCTTCGCCGCGCCGCCGAGGCGATCGGCGTGAGCAGCACGACCCCCGCGCACACGGCCGTCAGTGCCAGGACGGCACGCACCATCAGCTTCATCCGAGAATCCCCCGATTCATGAGAACATGTCGAGATTTCACCATAGCGAACAACGGTCGGGCGGGAGTCGCCGATCGCCGGCGACCGGGCGACGAGTACGTTTCTTGCGACCACATCTCCCGGCCGGCCGCCATACCCCCCGGCCCCGAGATCCACACACCACCGAGATCCACACACCACCGGGATCTGCAAGCACCGAGGTGAGTTCCGTTGTTCCGCATCATGTTCTATCAGCCATGCATCCCGCCGAACACCGGCAATGCCATCCGGCTGGCCGCCAACACCGGATGTGAACTGCACCTGATCGAACCGCTCGGCTTCTCCATGTCCGACGCCCAGGTCAAACGCGCCGGCCTCGACTACCACGAGATGGCCACGGTCACAGTGCATCCCGACCTCCAGACGGCGTGGGATACGGTGCGCCCGGAACGGGTGTTCGCATTCACCGCACACGCCGAGCACTCCTACGCCGACATCGCCTACCGGCCCGGCGACGTCCTGCTGTTCGGTCCCGAACCCACCGGCCTGCCGCCGGAGGTACTCGACGACCCACAGGTCACCGACCGCGTGCGCATCCCGATGCTGGCCGGCCGCCGGTCACACAATCTCGCCAACTCGGCGAGCATCGCGATCTACGAGGCATGGCGTCAGCACGGGTTCGACGGGGCGGTCTGACGGCGGAGACCATCCGGTCGCCATCTGTCCGGCCCCGTCGGTACAAGACGCATCGGCCCGATCAGTACGTGGCGGGGCCGGCGAAGTCGGGGCCGCCCGAGCAGGGGGGACTATCCGACCCGGAAACGTTTGGTGCGGGAGGTCGCCCCGCCGACGAGTGCCACCTTGCTCTTGGGCACCCCGAGATGTTTGGCGAGCAACTCGGCCACGGCCTTGTTGGCCTTGCCCTCGGTGGCCGGCTCACGCACGTAGATGGTGATCGCACCGTCCGGCGCGGTCTCCACCAGCGGCCCCTTGCGGCTGCTGGGTTTGGCCGTCACGACCACTTGCTGCGGCATTGTCTCCGCCACCTCTCATTGCCAGTCCCGGGATCGTGTTCCCACACGAAGATCCATGCGCTGCAATCGATCTGCCACCACCGTGACCGCACCCTCGGCGTTCTGAGTCCTTCCGCGCACGAGTAATGCAGATGCCGAGTGCGCCAGATCGCGGTACTTCGTCCACAATCCCACCGAACACACCACGTTGACCATCCCGGTCTCGTCCTCCAGGTTGATGAAGGTCACCCCGGATGCCGTCGCCGGCCGTTGACGATGTGTGACCGCGCCGCCGACCAGGACCCGGGAGCCATCCGGCACCGACAATAGCCGGTCCGCCGGGATCACCCCGAGCGCGTCGAGGCGCGGCCGCAGGTACTGGGTGGGATACGACGACGGGGTGATGCCGGTGGCCCACGCATCGGTGGCGGCGAGTTCGATGTCGGAGAGCCCGGGCAGCGTCGGGACCGCCCCGGCGGGCTCCAGGTCCAGGTGCCCGGCACGGGCCGACGACGCCGCACCCGCCTCCCAGAGCGCCTGCCGCCGACTCAGTCCGAACGAGTCGAAGGCACCGGCGCCGGCCAGCCCCTCGAGCTGGCGCGTGGTCAGCTCGGCCCGCCGCGCCAGGTCGGTGATCGAGGCGTAGTCACCGGCCTCACGCGCGGTGACGATCCGCTCCGCCACCTCCTCGCCCACCCCGCGGACCGCGGCCAGCCCCAGGCGCACCTCGGTTCCGGCGGCCTCCAGGTTCGCCTGGGCCGTCGACCGGTTGATGTCGGGCCGGTGCACCGCCACCCCGTGCCGGCGGGCATCGGCCACCAGCGACTGCGGTGAGTAGAACCCCATCGGCTGCGCCCGCAGCAGCGCCGCGCAGAACGCCGCCGGATGATGCAGTTTGAACCACGCAGAATAGAACACCAGTGACGCGAAGCTCTGTGAATGACTCTCCGGGAAACCGAAATTCGCGAAGGCGGCCATCTTCTCGTAGATCCGGTCGGCCACCTCGCCGGTGATCTGGTTGGTCGCCGCCATCCCGTCGTAGAACCGTTGCCGCAGCCGTTGCATCTTCTCCGGGGATCGTTTGGATCCCATCGCCCGACGCAGCTGATCGGCCTCGGCGGCATCGAATCCGGCGACGTCGACGGCCAGTTGCATGAGCTGTTCCTGGAACAGCGGGATACCCAGGGTCCGTTCGAGCGCGGGCAGCATCGACGGGTGCTCGACGGTGACCGGTTCGGTTCCGTTGCGGCGCCGGATGTAGGGATGCACCGATCCACCCTGGATCGGGCCGGGCCGGATCAGTGCCACCTCCACCACCAGGTCGTAGAAGCACCGGGGCCGCAACCGCGGCAGGGTGGCCATCTGCGCCCGCGATTCCACCTGGAACACACCCACCGAGTCGGCGCGGCACAGCATCTCGTACACCGCGTCCTCGGTGAGGTCGAGGGTGGCCAGGTCCACCGCCAGTCCCTTGTGTTCGGCGAGGAGGTCGATCGCGTGGTGCAGCGCCGAGAGCATACCCAGACCGAGCAGATCGAACTTCACCAATCCGATTGCGGCACAGTCGTCCTTGTCCCATTGCAGCACACTGCGGTCGGCCATCCGGGCCCATTCGGTGGGGCAGACGTCGGCGATCGGCCGGTCGCAGATCACCATCCCGCCGGAGTGGATACCCAGATGCCTCGGCATCCCCGCGATCTCACCGGCGAGTTCGGTGACGTCGGCGGGCGCGTCGTCGGGGTTGCGGCTCCACGCGTCCTGCTGTCCGGTGGCATAGCCGAGGGCACGCGCCATGTCGCGCACCGAGGATCGGCGACGGTAGGTGATCACGTTGGCGACCTGCGCACTGTAGTTCCGGCCGTAACGGCGGTAGACGTACTGGATCGCCTCCTCCCGGCGTTCGGATTCGATGTCGACGTCGATGTCGGGGGGACCGTCCCGCTCCGGCGACAGGAACCGTTCGAACAGCAACTCGTTGGCGACCGGGTCCACGTTGGTGATACCCAGCGCGTAACAGACCGCCGAGTTGGCCGCGCTCCCCCGCCCCTGGCACAGGATGTCGTTGCGTTTGCAGAAGTCGACGATGTCGGTGACCACCAGGAAGTACCCCGGGAAGTCGAGGGTGGAGATGATCGCGAGTTCGTGTTCGATCTGCCGGTAGGCCTGCGGATGCCCGGACGGCGGACCGTAGCGGCCGGCGGCACGCAGCATCGTCAGATGCCGCAGCCAGGTGTTCTCGGTGTGGCCTTCGGGTACGTCGAACGGTGGCAGTCGCGGTGCGATCAGACCGAGTTCGAAGGCACAGTCGGCGGCGATCTGCACCGCGTTGTCGATCGCGTCGGGATGCGCGGGCAACAGTCGGGTCATCTCGTCGCCGCTGCGCAGATGCGCCCCGGCCACGGCCGGCATCCAGCCGGTGATCGTGTCGACGTCGGTGCGGGCGCGCACCGCGGCCATCGCCAGCGCGAGCCGCCGCCGCGACGGGCCGGCGAAATGCGCGCCGGTGGTGGCCACCGTCGGCAGACCCAGACGAACCGCCGACCCGGCCAGGACGGCATTGCGTTCGTCGTCGTCGGGCAGGCCCTGGGCGGTCAGTTCCACCGCCACCCCGTCACGTCCGTACCGTTCGACGAGGTCGGCCAGGGCCCGCTCGGCCGCCGGTGGGCCACCCCGATCCAGGGCACGCCGCACCGCCCCCTTGCGGCAGCCGGTGAGCACCAGCCAGTGCCCGGCACCCTCGGCCAGGCGGTCCGGGTGATACCGCAGCAATCCCTTCTCGCCGCCGGCCATGTGCGCGTCGGCGATCGTCCGCGACAACCGCCGGTACCCCTCACTGTCGCGGGCGAGCACCAGCAGATGGTCACCGGCCGGGTCGCGCACCCCCGTCCGGGCGACGTCGGGTTCCAGGGACAGTTCCGCACCGAACACCGTCGGCATCCCGAATTCCCTTGCCGCCTCGGCAAATCGGACCACTCCGTAGAAGCCGTCGTGGTCGGTGATCGACAGGGCCGAGAGGTCGAGCCGCCGGGCCTCGGCGACCATCTCCTCGGGCATCGACGCACCGTCGAGGAAGCTGTAGGCACTGTGGGCGTGCAACTCGGCGTAGGGCACCGACGAGTTCTCCGGCCGTACCTCGGGGGCCACGTAGGGACCCCGTTTGCGCGACCACGCCGGCGAGTCGCCCCCGTCGCCGGGACCGAAGAACTCCCCGGGCCGCCCCGATTGCCGGGAGCGCCCGGAGAGCACTCGTTCCATCTCCGACCAGGTCGGTGGTCCCTGATTCCAACCCACTCCGCCATCATAGAACACACGTTCGATGAGGGGTGGGTCGGTCACCGCCCGATCGGGTTCTCCGCCCGGATCAGCTGACCATGGCCGCCGACAGCCGGACCGGTGCCACCGGACCGGCACGCGGCACCTCGACCCCGACGTGGCACGCCGCCAGCCAGTCCCGCATCCGCCCCCACTCGGAGAACAGGGCGTCGTGCGATGCACGCACCCCGTCGGCGTCGGCGATCAGGACCCGGGAATCGACCAGGCGGGACAGCACCGCCCGCACGGCACCGGGATCACCGGCCGTGGCCACCAGATCCGACACCGGGACGCCGCCGCCCACCACGACACCGTCCGAACGCGGCACCACCAGCCGCAACAACAGATCCCGGCAGAGCCCGCGGTCCGATTCCGACATCCCCGCCCAGCACTGCTCGGCGAGGTGGACGATCGCACCGGTGATGCCGCCGGACCGTTCGTATCCCGAGACGGTCAGCGTGTTCCGCTCGCGATTGAGCCAGGCATGCTGCAACGCCCACGACAACACCGGCAACGGTGCGGCGGCGGCCTGCAGACCCAGCCCCGGACGCAGACCCAGATCGGCCCGGATGAGCTGTTCCAACCCGTCACCGATGGCCAGCCCGGCATGCCGGGCCGGTGCGGTGATCGCCTCCATCACATCCGACACCGATGGCTGTGCGAGATCGATCCGGTTGTGCGCCAAGCCATCCTGCAATCGGGCGATGGAACCTGCACAGCCGATCCGATCCGAGCGCAAGACCACCACGGCAGCCACTCCCGGCCGGCGGGCGCACTCGGCGAGCCACGCCGCCGATGCCTCGGCCGCACGCGGATCGACGAGCAGACGCTCGAACTGGTCCACCACGACCACCGCCGGACGACTCGGCGACCCGGTCATCGTCCGGCGCGGATCGGCGATCCCGCCGACCATCGGGCGACCGGCGATGGTGCCGCCGAATCCGGCCCGGATGAACGAGGACTTGCCGCTGCCGGTCGCCCCGGTCAGCACGATCAGTCGCCCGGTACCGGCCATCTCGGCGACACGCCGGGACAGTTCGTCACGCTCCTGCGTACGACCGCCGTAGGCACCGTGGTCGGCCTCGGTCATCACGCCGAGCCCGCGATACGGGCACACCTGCACCGTGGTGGAGGTGCGGACCGATCCGGCACGCGGCTCGTCCCGCTGGATCTCCTGCCACAGCGCTTCCCATGCCTGCACGTCCAGCAGTTGCTCGTCGGTCGTACCGATCCGGCCGCGCGCAGCGAGCACCAGGATGTTCAGCACGGGTGCGAACACCTCGAACCTCGCCGGTGTGGTGCGGCAACGCCGCCAGTCGGAGACCCGCTGCGGCGACACCGACCACCGCAGGCCGCTCCGCGCGAGTTCTTCGTTGGCCCGCGCGCACACGATGCGCGCCGGCGGTGAACCCGCCGCCCGATACAGCCGTTCGAATCGTTCTGCGAACTCGGTCCGCAGACTTCCCATCATTTCAGTTGTCACGCCGTCCCCCGACTCGCGTTTGGTGATAATCGCACGATCGTGATTCCTGATCGCATGATCAAGGTACCCGGCACCCTGCACTTTCGCCCGCCGTTGTGTCCGAGCACACGATGAACGGAAGGTGAACGACGCCACACTCGCCCCGAGGATCCCGGCAGATCCCGACACCCGGAGCCCGACAGCGGATCCCGACGGCGCATCCCGCACCGGTCCATCCCGACAGATGGATCCCGACAGATGGATCCCGACCGATGGATTCCGACGGCGAGGTGGCCGGACAATGGATGCCGACGGCGGGCTGGCCCGACACCGGACCACGGTCCCGACACCGACGTCGCCGACAGACAGGAGTCCCCGTGCCCGAGACCCCGACAGCAGACATCACGACACCCGACACCCCGTACCTGCGGGTCTCGACCGACCGGCTCGAGGCCAATCTCGCCGCGATGGCCGCGCGTGCATCCGTCCTCGGTGTGGACCTGCGCCCACATGCCAAGACCCACAAGTGCATCGAACTCGCCCGACGCCAGATCGATCATGGCGCAGTGGGTCTGACGGTGGCGACGATCGGCGAGGCGGAGGTGTTCGCGGCGGCCGCGGCCGACACCGGTTGCCGCGACCTGTTTCTCGCCTATCCGTTGTGGGTGACCCCGCACAAGGGTGCGCGATTGCGTGCACTGGCCCGTGACGTCGCGGTGCGGGTGGGTGTCGACTCGGTCGCCGCGGCTGCACGGCTCGGTGCCGAGGTCGGTGCCGGCCGGCTCGCCGCCGAGACCGGCCCGTTCCACCCGGTGACGGTGGTGGTCGAGGTCGACTCGGGCCAGCACCGCACCGGGGTGGTCCCGGAGCAGGCCGGGGTGGTCGCCGCGGCGGCCGTCGACGCCGGACTCGACGTGGTGGGTGTGTTCACCTTTCCCGGACACGGTTACGGTCCCGCCCCGGCGCGCGAGGCGGCCGCCACCCAGGAGGCGCAGACGCTGGCCGTCGCGGCCGAGGCCCTGCGGGTCCGCGGCATCGAACCGGCGGTGATCAGCGGTGGCTCCACCCCGACCGCCGGGTTCGCCGACGCCGCGACACTCACCGAACTGCGGCCCGGCGTCTACCCGTTCCAGGACGCCCAGCAGGTCGAACTCGGGACCTGTGACATCACGCAGGTGGCGCTCACCGTGGTCACCACGGTGGTCCATCGCACCGGACACCGGGTCGTCGTCGACGCCGGGAGCAAGGTCCTCGGCGCCGACCGGCCCGCGTGGGCCACCGGTTTCGGCCGGGTGACCGATGTGCCCGATGCGGTGATCGTGGCACTGTCCGAACATCATGCGGTGATCGAGTATCCGGCCGAGTTCGCCGCCGGCGCCCTCCCCGACCCCGGCGCGGTGATCACGGTGATCCCCAACCACGTGTGCAGCGCGGTCAATCTCGCGGATGTCCTCGTGCTCGACTCGCCCGTCCCCGGTGTCCCGGCGGCCGGCGCCGCACCGGAACCGGTGTCGGTCTGGCCGGTGGCCGCCAGATGCGCCAATCGGTGAGGTCGCCGAACCGACGTGGCTCACTCATAGATCCCCTCCACCATCCAGCCGCCGGACCGATATGCCAGCAGCAATGCCCGGGAGTCGTCGAGCAGGACCTGCGCCCGCGCACTGACCGGTGACGCTGCGCCGGTCTCCATCCCGGTCGGCCAGGGCCCGGCCCACCAGCGCAGTTCCCAGCCGTCGCGCCGGTCGGGCAGGCGGACGGTGGTCGGTTCGGTGGTGAACGCCCCGCGGTCGGTGACCCGCACCGGCTGTCCGGACAGATCGACCAGTTCGATCGGGGACTCGCTGATCACCGTGGGTACCGGATGCGGGATCCGGCCGGGCCAGGGCGCCGACGGGTCCCGTTCGGGTGTCGGCTCCTCGTCGAGGGCCACCAGGGTGATCTGGTCGAACGGACCGCGTCCGCCGCTGCGTACCGGGATGCGCACCGCATCCCCGCCGAGCAGCCCCTGGACCCGTTCCATCGAGCGACGGGCCCGCTCGGACAGTTCGGCCCCGCCGGGTAGTTCGGGTGCGGTCAGCGTCTGCTGGAGCGCTCCTGCGTCGACCACCTCGGCCGGGACCAGTCGCAACATCCCGATGGGCGAGTCCGGACGTGCGTGGTGGGCCCGGGAACGGCCACCGGTCATCCAGCCCTCGAGCTGCCAGCGGATACGGTCGGCGGTGGCCGCCGGGGTGAGCGGCTGGGCACATCGCCAGGTCCGCGAATGTCGTTGTCCGCGTTCGGTGATCGCCTCGACGGTGAGGATGGTGCAGGCCACCGACCGCTCGCGGAGGTGACGGTGCAGCACCTCCGCGAGCCGGCGTCCGGCGAAGGCGGCCGCATCGATCCGGTCGATCGGCGGATCGCAGACCTGCTCCACCGACAGGTCCGCGGGCAACGCCTGCGCCGACGGCGGGCGCCCCGGCTCCCCACGCGCCTGCCGGTGTGCGACGATCGCATCGGCACCGAATCGGGTACCCACATCGGTCGCCGACAGCGCCGCGAACGCCCCGATGCCGGTCAGCCCGAGGCGCCGCAGCAGGTCCACCAGGTCGGCCCGGTCGGGTCCGCACAGCGACGGTTCGGCGGCGAGCTCGGCGATCGGCAGTCCGGCGAGATGGTCACGATCGCCGCCCGCCGGGACCAGGTGTCCGCTACGTGCGGCGAGGACCGCGGTGAACAGTTCGTCGGCGATTCCCACCTGGGATTCGGTTCCGGACACCGCGATCCGGTCGACGAGCAGCTCGGCGAAGTTCTCCTCACCGCCGTGGAACCGGGTGGCACCGGAGGCCGGTACCACCAGCAGCCCCGGCCGCAGCACCTCCATCGTCGGGGCCAGGTCGGCCACGGCCGCGGCCACCGGCTCGAACATGCGGCCGTCGCGATGGTCGTCGGCGGTCACCACCGTCATCTCCGGGCACGACGACTGTGCCTGGCGCTTACGCATCCCGCGGCGGATCCCGGCCGCCCGGGCGGACGCCGAGCAGGCGATCACCCGGTTCGCCGAGAGCACCGCGATCGGGTGTCCGGGTGGCAGCTCCGCGTCCGCCGCGGCCGCGGTCGCCGGCCAGTCGGGACACCACAGGGCGGCCACCCGCCTGGTACCGGCCATCAGTTCGCCACCGCCACATCGTCGTCGGCATCCGCGCCGGTGACGGCGGGGATGTCCCGCCGTACCCCGATCGAATCGAGGCGCAGCATGCGCAGCCGGTCCTCTTCACCGAATTCCGGTGCGATCAGGTCGATCTCGGCGGTCCGCCGACGACGCCCACCGCTCTCGGCGGTCACCTGTAACCGCATTCCCGCCACCCGGCCGTGGCCGTTGGCCGCGGCCGTGAGGTCGGCGTCACCGGTTCGGGGTCGGTGCCGGTATCCGAGCACACGCGCCGCCAGTTGTGTCTGCGCACCCGGCCAGGCCCCGTCGACCACCAGCAGTGACGACGACTGCCTGCGGACACGGCCGCTCACCGTCGCACACCGCGACCGCGGCACGGTGACCCCGCGCAGTCCCAGCACCACCAGATCCATCCCGTCGAGCAGCACCGATGCCACCTCCACCGGGTCGATCCCCGGATCGGCGACGACGGCGATCCGGTCGAGATCGGCCCCCATCTCCGCGGCGGCGAGCAGGTTGAGCCGGGGCAGGCCGACGATGCCCACCTGGCATCCCGCCCGGGTCACCGCGGCGATCAGCGCGGTCAGCAGTGAGCGCGCCCCGGTGCAGCAGACGATCGTCCCGCGTGCGATCCCCTTCTGCGGCAACAGGTCCGACAGCTCCTCCGGAACCGGGAGCACTCCGGCCTCCGGCCGGTCGGCATCGGTCCGGTCGGGCATCCCCGACATGACCGCCATCCGGCGACGTAGCCGGGCGAGCGTGTCGGCACGGTCCGCACCCGCCGATTCCGCATCGTCCCGGTCATTCCGTCGTTCGGCGGGACCCCCGCGCGGGCGGTCCGCACCGCCCATCGACACAACACCCATGACACCCCTCCTGACCAGCACCGACATGTCTGGCGAGCCGGGAAGTCGCTACGCCCTCGAAAGCCCCTCCGAGCCCCGGAACCGGCGCTACTCGAACGTTTTTTCGATACCGAAAATGTTACGCCCGGCCTCCGACAAACCGCAACCACGCCGGTCACGGGCGCCCACCACGATGATCGAGCCGACAAGAGCGCAGCAACAAAGCACACAGCAACAAGGCGACCCACCACGACGATCGAGCCGACAAGGAGCGCAGCGACGAGTCGAGTCGAGATCTCCGCAAGCAACCCCGAAAACGCCACCACACCACGACCATCGAACCGACAAGAGCGCAGCAACAAAGCACACAGCGACAAGGCGACCCACCACGACGATCGAGCCGACAAGGAGCGCAGCGACGAGTCGAGTCGAGATCTCCGCAAGCAACCCCGAAAACGCCACCACGGCAAACAAACCCGGCAGACAAACCGGCAAGCAGCCCCGGCACACAAACCCGGCGGACACCACAGCCGGGCAGCACTCAGAACAGGGTCAGCACCTGCTGCTGGGCCGGGGCGGCCACGAGCCCCACCCCGCCGGCCTCCGCCCCGGCGGCTTCCGCGCGCCCGCCCGGCGCGTGGATACGCGCCCGACCCGAACTCCCGCCGGGCGCGCCGGCGCGGTCGTCGTCCAGCCGATCGGTCCGAGAGGCGAGCCCATGACCGAACACCAACGGCTGCAGCCGTTCCCGCAATCGGGAGGAGTAGTCCGGGGTGACATAGGCGCCTCGGCCGTAGAGGTCGCGATAGCGCCGCACCAGCGCCGGATGATGCTCGGCGAGCCAACTCAGGAACCACGGCTTGGTGGAGCCCCGCAGATGCAACGGGAAGGCCGTCACCCCGGTCGCCCCGGCCGCCGCGATCGATCCCAGGAGTTCGTCGAGATGTGCGGTGGAGTCGGTGAGATACGGGATCACCGGCGCGAGCATCACATGCGGGGCGAACCCGGCGTCGGCGATGTCGGCGATCAGTTGTAGCCGCGCGGCCGGCGACGGCGTGCCGGGTTCGATCTGTTTCTGCAGTTCGGTGTCGATGAACGCCAGCGACACGCTCAACCGCACCGGCACCTGACCGGCGGCCTGCCGTAGCAGCGGCAGGTCCCGACGCAGCAGGGTGCCCTTGGTGAGGATCGAGAACGGGGTGGCGGCCTCGGTGAGTGCCGAGATCACCCCCGGCATCAGGCGGTAGCGTCCCTCGGCCCGCTGGTAGGGATCGGTGTTGGTGCCGAGCGCCACCGGCTCCTGATGCCAGGACCGGCGCCGCAACTCTTTGCGCAGCACCGCAGCCACGTTGAGTTTCACCACCACCTGACTGTCGAAGTCACGTCCGGCGTCGAGGTCGAGGTACTCGTGGGTGGGCCGGGCAAAGCAGTACCGGCAGGCATGGGTACATCCGCGAAAGGTGTTGACGGTGTGGGTGAACGGCAGCCCGGAACCCTCGGGCACACGGTTGAGCGCACTCTTGGCCAGCACCTCGTGGAAGGTGATGCCCTCGAACTCGGGCGTCTGCACCGAGCGCACCAACCCGGCCCGGCCGAGACCCGGCAGGGCACCATCGTCGGCTTCGATCACCTGTTCGGACCATCGCATGCCGAAAGTCGAACACGCGTGCGAGGAGATGTCAAGCGTATGGGGTCCCGGGCACCCCGGCCCATCCGGCGGTCCCGGCTATCATCTCCGGTATGACCAGCGAGACCGACTCCCACCGGACCCCCGGTCCGCATTATCTGGTCGCCGGTCGCTATCGCCTGCTCTCCCGGATCGGCGGCGGCGGGATGGGCACCGTGTGGCTCGCCCGTGACCAGTTGCTCGACCGCGAGGTCGCGGTCAAGCAGGTGCTCTCCACCGAGGGATTGTCCGAGGAATCCGCCGAGAACGTGCGCAAACGCGCGATGCGGGAGGGACGGATCGCCGCCCGGCTCAGTCATCGCAATGCGATCGCGATGCACGACGTGGCCCTCGACGGCGGTGAACCATGGCTGGTCATGGAGTATCTGCCGTCCCGCAGTGTCGCCCAGATCCTGCACGCCACCGCCACGATCGACGTCACCGAGGCCGCGAAGATCGGCGCCCAGGTGGCCGACGCGATGACCGAGGCGCATGCCGCCGGGATCATCCACCGCGACATCAAACCCGGCAACATCCTGATCGCCGGGGCGGGCCGCAATGCCGGGCTGGTCAAGATCACCGACTTCGGTATCTCCCGCGCCAAGGACGACGTCACCATCACCCAGACCGGTCTGATCACCGGGACCCCCGCCTATTTCGCCCCCGAGGTGGCCCGCGGTGACGAGCCGGGCGAGGAGTCGGATGTCTACTCGCTCGGGGCCACGGTCTACACGATGGTCGAGGGGCAGCCGCCGTTCGGCGTCGACGACAACTCACTGGTGATGTTGCACCGGGTGGCTCGCGCCCAGATCAATCCGATGACCCGCGCCGGCGCCCTCGAACCGGTGATCCTGCGCATGCTCGAACCGAGTCCGCGGCGCCGGATCAGCATGGCGCAGGCACGCGACGAGCTCGCCCGGGTCGCCGCCGGTGAGCACGGCACCACCGAGCAGGTCCTCACCAGCATGGTGGCCCGGCCGGTGGTGGGTCCGTCCACACTGGCCCCACGCTCGGGCACGCCGTCGGGGGGATATGCGTCCACCGGCGGATACCCCGGGGCGATGCCCGGCCAGTTCGATCACACCCGTACCGCCACCCCGGCACCCCGGACGCCCCCGCTGCCGCAGATGCCGCTGTCCACCCCCGGAACCCATACCCCGGCGCCCCAGAACTCGGGACCGTACGGCCCGTATCCGCCGAGCGCCATGCCGTCGCACATCCCGCCGCCCGGATCGCAGTCGGGTACCTCGCCCGCGGTTCTGGCGGGGGCGGTGTTCCTGTTCTTCCTGGTGCTCGCCGCGGTGATCGTCCTGGTGATCGCCCTCACCGGCTGATCACCTCTCACCGGAGCGACGCCCGGGCCGGACACCGCCTCGGCGAATGGCGGGACCTGTTGCGGCTCAGCCTATGTGGCGTGTGGCCGCCCATCGGGTCAGGGCATTGCGGTTGGACTGCTGGGTCTTGCGCAGCACATTCGACGCATGGGTCTCGACGGTCTTGATCGAGATGAACAGTTCCTCGGCGATCTCGCGGTAGGTGTAGCCGCGCGCGAGCAGCCGCAGCACCTCGAGTTCACGGCGGGTCAGCGAGTCGAGTTCCGGATCGAGCTGGGGCTCGGGCACCGACGAGCGGCCGGTGAACGAGTCCAGCACGAAGCCGGCCAGCCGCGGGCTGAACACCGCGTCCCCCTCGGCCACCCGTCGCACCGCGTCGGCCAGTTCCTTGCCGTCGATCGTCTTGGTCACATACCCGCGGGCACCGGCCCGGATGGTGGCGATCACGTCCTCGGCGGCGTCGGACACGCTGAGCGCCAGGAACACCGGCGCCTGGTCACCGAGTGCGTCGGCGACGCCACGCAGCACCGCCACCCCACCACCGGCGGGCATGTGCACGTCGAGCAGCACGACGTCGGGCCGGACCCGGGTGATCCCGGCGATCGCCTCGGCCACCGCACCCGCCTCCCCCGCGATGGTCAGTCCGGGTTCGCCGGCGAGCTCGGCACGCACGCCGGAACGGAACACCCCGTGGTCGTCGACCAGGAACACCCGGTACCCACCGGCCGGTACGGCCTGCTCCTCGGTTGTCATCTCACTCCGCTCATCTGTCGTCATGTGCCGCGCCCCGACCATCGTCGCGGTGCCTGCCGTCGTCATCATGACGCCTTTCCGCGGCCGGTGTCGGTCCCCGCATCGGAATCGGTGCCCGTGTCGGGATCGTCGCCGCCCCGGTCCGGGTCCTCGTCCTGGTCCGGGTCTTGGTCCAGTGCCCGCTCCTGGTCCGGTGCCCGCTCCTCGTCGGGCACCGTACGGCCGTCGCCCCGCGGCATCGTGATCGCCACGTTGGTGCCGCGCCCCGGCGACGACTTCACCGTCGCACGTCCACCGACCCGCTCGGTCCGCGCGCGGATCGACCGCGCCACCCCCTGGCGGTCCTCGTCGACGGCGTCCGGGTCGAAGCCCACGCCGCGGTCACGCACGTAGACCTCCACCTCGTCGTCGCCCACCTCGAGGTACACGTCGACCTTGCGCTCACCGGAGTGTTTGGCCGCATTGACCAGCGCCTCGCGGGTGGCCCCGATCAGGGCGGGCCAGCGGCGCGCCACCACCTTGTCGGTGTCGTCGTCGGGGCGGAGATCGCCGACGGTGACCACCTCCACCTCGATCCCGTAGTCGTCCTCGACCTCGGCGCCCACACTGCGCAGTGCGGCGCTCAGCGAGCTCCGCTGCTGGGCCGGATCACCGAACAGCCAGCTGCGCAGTTCACGTTCCTGACTGCGCGCCAGACGGGCCACCTCCTCGGGCCGGCCCGCCTTCTTCTGGATCAGGGCGAGGGTCTGCAACACCGAATCGTGCAGGTGGGAGGCGATCTCCTCGCGTTCGGCATTGCGGATTCGCGCCGCCCGTTCCTCGTTCAGCGCCCGCCACATCCGCATCCACAACGGGACGGTCAGCAGCACGACGCCGATCAGGGTCACCCCGACCGCGAGCAAGGTGGTGCTCAGGCCGCCGAAGTTGCGGTTGCCGGCGAGCACGATCACCACCAGACCGCCCACCACCAGAACCACACCGCCGGCCAGCCGCAGCCAGGTCAGGACCGGGCTGCGGGGGTGGGCGCGCGCGGAGGTGTCGAACTCCCGCCAGACGAGGGAGGCGCCGACGGCCACGACGACCAACGGCACCAGATAGGCGGCGGGGGTGCCGGCGGTGGCGAACCCGACCACCGACATCGCGATCAGGCCGAGGATCGCCAGCCCCCAGGCCTGACGCCGCTCACCCGGTTGCGGGGGCGCGGTGTCGGCACCCTGCGGGCAGAAGAACCACAGGAGCGCATACGCCAGCACCCCGGCCCCGGCGAGGGCGGTCAGCACCACGAACACCACCCGCACGCGGAACGCGTCGACGCCGAGATGGTCGGCGACACCCCCTGCGACCCCACCGATCACCCGGCCACCGCTGCGGCGCATCAGCCGCGGCGGCAGCTCCGCCTGCGCCACTTCCATGAAACCGATGGTGTCACGCGGGTGGGAGTTCGGGCATCAGGGTCCACCCCCGAATCCGGCCCGGGTGCACGTTCCGGGTGGATCTCAGGGTGCGCCCCCGATGTGGGTGGGGCCGCCGGACGTGAAGATGGGTGACATGGATGGTGCAGAGTTTCGCAACCGGCTCGAGAACCTGTGGGCCACACGCCCGGTGCGTCCGTCGGCACCGCGCACCGTGGCCGGTGTCTGTGCGGGTGTCGCCGACCGCTACCGGGTCGATCCGACCCTGGTGAAGGTCGCATTCGTGGTGTCGACGCTGTTCGGCGGCAGCGGCCTGATCCTGTACCTGGCCGGCTGGATCGCCTTCCCGTCGGTCACCCGGGTCTCCGCGCAGGTCACCCCACCCGGCGGGCAGCATCCCGGCCGCACCCGCAGTCCCATGATGCTGCTGCTGGTGGTGCTCGTCGTGATCGTGCTGGTGACCTCGATCGGATCGTCGGGCCCATGGAGTTCCGGCGGCCTGCTCGGTGGTCTGCTGATGCTGTTCGGCTGGTGGCTGCTGTATCTGCGCACGCCCGAGGCGCCGGCCGGGACGAGCGTCGCGACCATCGCCCCGGCGTCGCCACCCGCTGCGATCGGTGCCGATCACTTCGTGCGCTGGACCCCGCGTGCGATCCGTACCGCGTCCGCTGCTCCCGCACCTGCCCAGCCGGCCCCGTACCAACGTGCGACCGAAGGGAGTACAGCCGCCATGTCCGCCGATTCGTCCCCCACCCCGACCGCGCAGGGCACCACGATCGACCTGGGGAAGACGCCGGCCGGCACCGATTCCGAGCCACCCGTGGTGGCGGCCGGTGCCGACGACATCCCCACGCCGGTCATCCCGGCCGACCCGATCGACCGGACCCCACCCGCGTGGGATCCGCTGGGGGCGGCCCGCTTCGCCTGGGACCTGCCCGAACCGAGTACACCCACGCCGCCGGCCGTACCCGAGAGTCCACGCCGTTCCCCGCTGGGGCTCGTCGTCGCCGGCCTCGCGGTGATCGTCGCCGCTGCCGGGATCGCCGGCAACCGCGCCGGGATCGGCTGGTTCTCGGTGCCACACGTGCTGTCGCTGGCGCTGGCCGTGGTGGCCGTCGGCCTGCTCGTCGGCGCCCTGCGCAAGACCCGATCCGGTCGTCACGCAGGCGGTCTCGTGCCGGTACTGCTCGCATTGATGGCGGCCGTGGTGGTCTCCACCACGCTGACCACCTGGAGCCCGAGTGATCACGGCCTGGGCATCCCCACCGGCGGCGTCGGCGACCGGAACTGGAAACCACTGAGCGAGAACGACATCCGCGGCGAGTATTCACTCGGCATGGGTACCGGGACACTCGATCTGCGTGACATCACACTGTCGTCGGACCGAACGGTCCAGTTGCGCAACGGTATCGGTGAGCTCGTCATCGAGGTCCCCGCGGGTATGAACGTCCGCGCCGACTGTAGTACCGGGGTCGGCGACTACTCCTGCCCCGACGGACTCGACGGCGGCAACGACGGCACCGCCGGGCCGGTCCTGACGGTCGACGCACACACCGGAATGGGACGAGTGGAGATCAGGCGATGAACGGCACCGACAACACCGACACGAACGCATCGACCACGGAGGCCGCCCGGCGTTCGCCCGGCCTGGCCCTGTTCGCCCTGCTCGGCCTGGCCGTGGCCGCCTGGGGTCTCGCCGACGGGCCCACCCTCCCCGACCTCGCGACCCTGGGCTGGATCGCGGTGGCGGTCGGGGCGATCGCGGGTCTGGTGCTGATCGTCAGCGGCGCGCGGTCGGCGCGCCGCTGACGGTCACCCCCGCACCGGAATCGGCACCGGTGCCGGGGATCACTCCCACTCGATGGTGCCCGGCGGCTTGCTCGTCACGTCCAGGACGACGCGGTTGACGTCGGGCACCTCGTTGGTGATGCGGGTGGAGATGATCTCGAGCACCTCGTAGGGGATGCGTGTCCAGTCCGCGGTCATCGCGTCCTCGCTGGACACCGGGCGCAGCACGATCGGATGACCGTAGGTGCGGCCGTCGCCCTGCACGCCGACACTGCGGACGTCGGCGAGCAGCACCACCGGGCACTGCCAGATCTGTCCGTCCAGACCGGCGGCGGTGAGTTCCTCCCGCGCGATCTGGTCTGCGGTGCGGAGCAGGGCGAGACGGTCGGCGGTCACCTCGCCGACGATCCGGATCGCCAGACCCGGACCGGGGAACGGCTGACGTCCGACGATCTCCTCGGGCAGACCCAGTTCCCGGCCGACCGCGCGGACCTCGTCCTTGAACAGCAACCGCAACGGCTCGACCAGGGTGAACTCCAGGTCGTCGGGCAACCCGCCCACATTGTGATGGCTCTTGATGTTCGCCGTGCCGCTGCCGCCGCCGGATTCGACGACGTCGGGGTACAGGGTGCCCTGGACCAGGAAGTCCACCTTGTCGCCGGCCGCGGCACGGTCGCCGAGCACGTCGGACACCGCCCCCTCGAAGGAGCGGATGAACTCGCGGCCGATGATCTTGCGCTTGGTCTCCGGGTCGGAGACGCCGGCCAGTTCGGAGAGGAACGTCTCGGCGGCGTCCACGGTGACCAGCCGGGCCCCGGTCGCGCCGACGAACTCGTGCTGGACCTGTTCGCGCTCACCGGCACGCAGCAGACCGTGGTCGACGAACACACAGGTCAGCCGATCACCGATGGCACGCTGCACGAGCGCCGCGGCGACCGCCGAGTCGACGCCGCCGGACAGACCGCAGATGGCCAGGCCGTCACCGATCTGATCGGCGACCTGCTCGACCAGGGCGTCGGCGATGTTCGCGGCGGTCCAGGTGGGTTCGAGTCCGGCGATCTCGTAGAGGAAGCGGGTGAGCACCTGCTGGCCGTGCGGCGAGTGCAGCACCTCCGGGTGGTACTGCACGCCGGCCATCCTGCGGTCGAGGTTCTCGAATGCGGCGACCGGTGCGCCCGGCGTCGAACCGACCACCTCGAAGCCCTCCGGGGCCACCTGCACGGCGTCGTTGTGGCTCATCCACACCGGCTGCTCGGCGGGCAGTCCCTGATGCAGCACCCCGGCCCCGTCCGCGGTCAGGGTGGTGCGGCCGAACTCTCGGCCACCGGTGTTGGCGACCACGCCGCCGAGGGCCTTGGCCATCGACTGGAATCCGTAGCAGATGCCGAACACCGGGATGCCGAGTTCCAGGATCGCCGGGTCGATGGCGGGTGCGTCGTCGGCGTACACCGACGACGGTCCGCCCGACAGCACCAGCGCCACCGGGTTACGGGCCGCGAACTCCTCGACGGTGGCGTCGTGCGCGATCACCTCGGAGTAGATGCGGGCCTCACGCACGCGGCGCGCGATGAGCTGCGCGTACTGTGCGCCGAAATCGACGACGAGGACCGGACGCGGCCCCTCGATCGCTCCATCTGCAGAATCCGTCACGAGGCGAGTCTAATGTCTGCCCACCGGCGACCTGCCGGTCGGCGGTGCCCACGGCGCGTGGAATACTCGTTGACCACCATGGATACTTCTGACTCCCCAGAAAACGCCAGGTCAGTGACGGCCGGATCCGCAGGGTCGGCGTCCGGCCGGTTCTCCCTCGGCGTCGCCGACCTCACCCAGGCGGCGGTGTTCGCCGCACTGATCGCCGCCCTGGGCCTGCCCGGGACGATCAACCTCGGCAGCAGCGGGGTCCCGATCACCTTCCAGACCCTCGGTGTGATGCTCGCCGGCGCGGTCCTCGGCCCAAAGAAGGGCACCCTCGCGGTGGTCATCTTCATGGTGCTCGCGCTCGCCGGTCTGCCGATCCTGTCGGGTGGCCGCAACGGTCAGACCGCGTTGCTCTCGCCCACCGCCGGGTACTTCATCGGGTTCCTGCCCGCCGTGATCGTGATCGGTGTGCTGACCGCCCTGATGATGCCGCGCTACCGGGTCGTGTGGGGCGCGCTGATCAACCTGTTCGGCGGCATGGTCGTGGTGTACGCCTGCGGCGTGATCGGCCTGCTGGTGCGCACCGACCTGACGCTGTGGGCGGCCGTCTCCACCAACGGCACGTTCATCATCGGTGACGTGATCAAGGCCGTGGTGGCCGCGCTGGTCGCCGCGCAGGTGCACCGCTCCTGGCCCGGACTGATCACCCCGTGGCGATCCGGGAAGCGCGGCCCCACCGGTACCGCCGGCGTCGCCGGCTGACATGGCCGACGCCGCACCAGTGATCGCATCGTTGCCGTGATCGAGTTCCGTGACGTCACCCACGCCTACGACGCGAGGACCGTGCTGCGTGAGGTGTCGCTGACCCTGTCCGAGCGGCGGGTGGGCATCGTCGGCGCCAACGGCAGCGGCAAGTCCACCCTGGCCCGGATGATCAATGCGCTGGTCACCCCGGATCAGGGCAGCGTCGTCGTCGACGGTGTGGACGCGAGCCGCCACAAACGGCAGGTGCGGCGGTCGGTGGGGTTCGTGTTCTCCGACCCGGACCGGCAGATCATCATGCCGACCGTCCGCGAGGACATCGAGCTCTCGCTGACCCGCACCGAGCTGAACCGGGCCCAACGGGCCGAGCGCACCCGCGCGGTGCTGGACCGGTTCGGCCTCGCCGACCATGTCGACCATCCGTCGGCCCGCCTCTCCGGCGGCCAGAAGCAGTTGCTGGCGCTCGCATCGATCCTGGTGACCGAACCACAGATCATCGTCGCCGACGAACCGACGACGCTGCTCGACCTCCGCAACAGCCGCATGTTGCGGGAGGTGTTCGCCGGGCTCGACGAGCAGCTGATCGTGGTGACCCACGATCTCGACCTGGTCGACGACTTCGACCGCGTACTGGTGATCGACGACGGCCGGGTGGTGGTCGACGACCTGCCCGGTCCCGCGCTCACCGCCTACCGGGCGATGATGTCGTGACCGCGCTCGGCGTCTACCGGCCCGGCAACACGGTGCTGCACCGCCTCTCCCCCGGCACCAAGCTGGTCGGTCTGGCCGTCGCGGTGCTGGCCATCTCGCTGTTCGTACGGACGCTTCCGGCGCTGGGGATCGCCGCGGTGGCGGTCGCGGCGCTCTATGCGCTCGGCGGGATCGGACCGGTCGCCGCGTGGCGTCAGCTGCGCCCGGCGATCTGGATGCTGCTGTTCATCTTCGTGTTCCAGGTGATCTTCACCGGCTGGCATCGCGCGGTGATCGTGGTGGGAATCCTGGGGCTGACGGTGATCCTGGCCGCCGTGGTCACGCTGACCACCCGGGTCACCGACATGCTCGCCACCATCACCCGCGCGCTGTCGCCGCTCGCGCGGTTCGGCGTCCGGGTGGATCTGATCGCGATCTCGCTGGCCCTGACCATCCGGGCGATCCCCCTCATGGTGGAGATCGCCCGGGCGGTCGACGAGGCCCGCCGCGCGCGTGGGCTGCGTCCCGGGCCGCGCATCCTGGTGGCCCCGATCGTGGTCGGGGCCCTGCGTACCGCCGACGGGTTCGCCGACAGCCTCATCGCCCGCGGCCTCGACTAGGGCAGACCCGGGCACTCCCCGACCACCGGTTCAGGACGCCGACGCGCGGTCCACCGGGGTGATCGTCAGCCGCAGGGCCGCGGGGGCGTCGGCGGGCACCACCGGTGCCGTCGGCGCGACGGGTGCGAGGCGCCGGTACTGGTCGCCCTGCTCGGGGCGGATGTCGTCGGCCCCCTTGTTCGGCCACAGTGCGATCGCCCGCTCGGCCTGCGCACAGATCGACAGCGACGGGTTGACGCCGAGGTTCGCCGAGATCGCCGCACCGTCGGTGACGTGCAGCGTCGGGTAGTTCCACACCCGGTGGTACGGGTCGATCACCCCGGTCGCCGGGTCGTCGGAGATCGCGCAGCCGCCGAGGTAGTGCGCGGTCATCGGCATGTTGAAGACGTCACCCCAGGTGCCGCCGGCGAGACCGTCGTCGAGTTTCGCCGCGATCCGCCGTGTCGCGTCGTTGCCCTCCGGGATCGAGGTGGGGTTGGGGTCGCCGTGCCCCTGCTTGCTGGTGACATACCGCAGCGGTCCTCGTCTGCGCAGGAAGGTGGTCAGCGAGTTGTCGTTGTTCTGCATCACCAGCGCGATCACGGTGCGCTCGCTCCATCGTCGCACCACCAGCAGCCGCACCAGCGTCGACGGCTTGCGCAGCATCTGCAGCAGGACCTGACCGATGCGGTTGCGCCGGGAGCCGCCGTCGGTGAGGACCGTCTGCAAGAAGGCGATCGCATTGGAGCCCTTGCCGTAGCGGACCGGCTCGACGTGGGTGTTGGGCGCCGGATAGAACGACGACGTGATCGCCACCCCCGCCGAGTAGTCATGTGCCGGATCGTATTTCGCGGCGACCGCACCGAGGATCGCCTCCGAGTTGGTGCGGGTCAGCCGCCCCATGGCATCGGAGATCGCGGGCAGCGTCGACGCCTTGGCGTGGTGCAGCAGTCGTTGGGTGTTGAAGGTCCCGGCGGCGACGATCACCTGTCCGGCGGTGTAGCTGCGCCGACGCCGCCCGACCGGACCCCACGCCGCCGACCGGTGCGTGCCCACCACCCAGGTGCCGTCGGCCCGCCGGGTCAGCGAGTCGACGGTGGTGCGGTCGAGAATCCGGGCACCGTTCGCCTCGGCGAGTCCGAGGTAGTTCTTCAGCAGGGTGTTCTTGGCGCCGACCCGGCATCCGGTCATGCAGGCGCCGCATTCGGTGCAGGCGGTCCGGTCCGGGCCGGCCCCGCCGAAGTAGGGGTCGCCGACGGTCTCCCCGGGCTCACCGGCCAGCCCCGTCTTGGCGCCGAAGAACACGCCGACCGGGGTGGGCACGAAGGTGTCACCGACGCCCATCTCGGTGGCCACCTCACCGATCACGCGGTCGGATTCGGTGAAGGTCGGGTTGAGCACCACGCCGAGCATCCGGCGGGCCTGCTCGTAGTAGGGGTCGAGTTCGGCCTGCCAGTCGGTGATGTGCGCCCACTGCGGGTCGGTGAAGAACGGGGTGGGCGGCTTGTAGAGGGTGTTGGCGTAGTTCAGCGATCCGCCGCCGACGCCCGCGCCGGCCAGGATCATCACGTCCTTGAGGGCGTGGATCCGCTGGATGCCGAACAGGCCGAGCTTGGGTGCCCACAGCCATTTGTTCAGGCGCCAGCTGGTCTCGGCGAAGTCGTCGTCGGCAAAGCGCCGGCCGGCCTCGACCACGCCGACCCGGTATCCCTTCTCGACGAGTCGCAGCGCACTGACGCTGCCGCCGAATCCGGAACCGATGATCAGGACGTCGAAGTCCGTACGGTGAGATGAATCACGAATGGGGTGGGCTGCCATGACCAAATATACTAACGGTCATTGTCACGTTACGTGACGGCGGCCTCACCCCATCGTGGACACGATCGGTGGTCGATCAGCTGCGGACGGTCAGACCGACCTTCTGGAACTCCTTGAGGTCGGAGTAGCCGGCCTTGGCCATCGACCGACGCAGGGCACCCACCAGGTTCAGCTCACCGTAGGGGTCGTCGGACGGGCCGGTGAGCACCTGCTGAAGGCTCGGGCGTCCGTCCGGTCGGGCCACCTCGAGCAGCGCACCGCGCGGGGTGTCCGGGTGGGCCGCCGCCGACGGCCAGTACCAGCCCTTGCCGGGCGCCTCGGCGGCCGCCGCGAGCGGGGTGCCGAGCACCGCTGCATCGGCGCCACAGGCGATCGCCTTGGCCAGGTCGCCGGAGGTGTGGATGTCGCCGTCGGCGATGACGTGGACGTACCGGCCGCCGGTCTCGTCGAGGTAGTCGCGGCGCGCGGCGGCGGCGTCGGCGATCGCGGTCGCCATCGGCACGCCGAGGCCCAGGACCTCACCGGTGGTGGTGGCGCCGGCGGTCGAGCCGTAGCCGACGATGACACCGGCCGCGCCGGTGCGCATCAGGTGCAGCGCGGTGCGGTGGTCGTGCACCCCGCCGGCGATCACCGGGATGTCGAGGTCGCTGATGAACGTCTTGAGGTTCAGCGGCTCCTGCGAACCCTGTGCGACGTGCTCGGCGGAGATGATCGTGCCGTGCACCACCAGCAGCTCCACCCCGGCCTTGATCAGGGCGGGGGTCAGCTCGGCGGCACGCTGC
Source organism: Gordonia desulfuricans NBRC 100010 (assembly GCF_001485495.1). Classification (GTDB taxonomy): domain Bacteria; phylum Actinomycetota; class Actinomycetes; order Mycobacteriales; family Mycobacteriaceae; genus Gordonia; species Gordonia desulfuricans. Next base: position 48,123 of record NZ_BCNF01000034.1, read on the forward strand.
GGGCTGACCCGGACGGCGGTGGTGACCCCGGCGTCGCGCACGGCGGCCACCGACTGCGCCAGCAGCTCGACGTCGAGCGGTGCGGCGTGCAGTTCCTGCAGCCGGCGCACGGGCGCCTGCGGATCGGGGTCGGAGGTCGCGAGCTCGATGAGCTCGGCGATCTTGTCCTCGACGTCGCGGTGACGTGCCCACAGGCCCTCACCGTTGATCACACCGAGCGCACCGAGACGCCCGAGCTCGATGGCCACCGCCGGCGACACCAGCGCATCGGTGGGGTGGGCGAGGATCGGCGCCTCGAAGCGGTACGCATCGATCTGCCAGGCGGTCGACACATCCTTCGACGACCGTGTCCGCCGCGAGGGGACCAGACTGATGTCATCGAGCTCGAACGTCTGCCGGGCCGTACGGCCCATTCCGATGTCGACGATGTCGCGCACCGTTACGCCTTTCTGCTACGCACGCCGAGACCCTGGACGGGCCGACGCTGTCGAGAATCCACTCCCGACGGTGTGTGATCTGCCGTGTCGGCCGATTCAGCGTGAATAGTAGTTCGGCGCCTCGGCGGTCAGGGTGATGTCGTGCGGATGGGACTCCTTGAGTCCGGCCGCGGTGATCTGGACGAAGCGGGCATCGTGCAGGTCGGCGATGCTCGCCGACCCGGTGTACCCCATCGCGGCGCGCAGACCGCCGACGAGCTGGTGGATCACCTGGGTGAGCGGACCGCGGAACGGCACGCGCCCCTCGATGCCCTCCGGGACCAGCTTGTCCTCCTTGAGGACGTCGTCCTGGAAGTAGCGGTCCTTCGAGTACGACTTGCCCTGCCCACGCCCCTGCATTGCACCGAGCGAGCCCATGCCGCGGTAGCTCTTGAACTGCTTGCCGTTCACCAGGATCAGGTCACCGGGCGCCTCGGCGGTACCGGCCAGCAGCGATCCGAGCATCGCGGTGGACGCGCCGGCGGCGAGCGCCTTGGCGATGTCGCCGGAGTACTGCAGGCCGCCGTCGGCGACCACCGGGACACCGGCCTGATGGCACACGGCCACCGCCTCGAGGATCGCGGTGATCTGCGGGGCGCCCACACCGGCGACGACGCGGGTGGTGCAGATCGAGCCCGGTCCCACGCCGACCTTCACGGCGTCGACCCCGGCGTCGATGAGTGCCTGTGCACCCTCACGGGTGGCGACGTTGCCGCCGACGAGCTGCACGCGGTCGCCGATCTCGGCCTTGAGCTTGGCGATCATCTCGAGCACGCCGCGGGAGTGGCCGTGTGCGCTGTCGACGACCAGGGCGTCCACGCCCACGTCGGCGAGCGCCATCGCACGGCTCCACGCCTCGTCACCGGCGCCGACGGCGGCACCGACCAGCAGGCGGCCGTCGGAGTCCTTGGTGGCGTAGGGATGCTGCTCGGTCTTGACGAAGTCCTTGACCGTGATCAGACCGGTCAGCCGGCCGTTGCCGTCGACGATCGGCAGCTTCTCCACCTTGTTGCGACGCAGCAGTCCGAGTGCGGCCTCGGCGGACACGCCCTCCTGGGCGGTGATCAGCGGCGCCTTGGTCATGACCTCCGACACCGGACGGTCCTGGTCGACCTCGAAGCGCATGTCGCGGTTGGTGATGATGCCGACGAGCTCGCCCTTGCCGTCCACCACGGGCAGACCGGAGATACGGTAGCGCGCACACATGGAGTCGACATCGGCGAGGGTGTCGGTCGGCGAACAGGTGACCGGATCGGTGACCATCCCGGCCTCGGACCGCTTCACGGTCTCGACCTGACCGGCCTGGTCCTCGATGGACAGGTTGCGGTGCAGCACACCCATGCCACCGGCGCGGGCCATGGCGATCGCCATCCGCGCCTCGGTGACGGTGTCCATCGCCGAGCTCACCAGCGGCACCCGGAGGGTGATCTCGCGGGTCAGGCGGGAGGAGGTGTCGACCTCGCTCGGGATCACGTCCGACGCCGAGGGCAGGAGAAGGACGTCGTCGAAGGTCAGGCCGAGCATTGCAACCTTGTTGGGATCGTCACCACCGGTACGAACGTGAGTCATCTGACCATCCTAACGAGCGATTGCCGAGGAACCGAATGCGATTGTGTGGGTCACTCTCTGCCGCCGTACGTGCCCCGCGTCAACCATCGCCGGATTCGGTGCTCGGCGCCGCCGGCGGCGCGATCGCGTCACCAGACGAACTGTGGATGCGATGCGGCGCAGGTCACCGAAGATCGGCTACCGTGGTGGTGTGCGTGACCACCTCCCTCCCGGACTCCCACCGGACCCGTTCGCCGATGATCCGAGTGATCCCGCGGCGGCACTGGACTCCGTGGAACCGGGAATCCCACTCGACGAGAACGAGCGTCTCGCAGTGGAAGAGGATCTCGCCGATCTCGCCGTCTACGAGGCATTGCTGGCCCACCGCGGGATCCGCGGTCTGGTCGTGGTCTGCGACGACTGCCACGAGGACCACTATCACGACTGGGACATGTTGCGCGCCAACCTGCTCCAGCTGCTGATCGACGGCACGGTCCGTCCGCACGAGCCCGCGATCGATCCGTGCACGGAGTGCTACGTCACCTGGGACTACTGCCGCGGGTACGCCGACGCGCGCGCCCACATCGATCACGAACGCTGAGCCGGCACCGGCCTCACGCGATCACCGACGCACGCACCGCCCGCATCCGGGCGGTGTCGCGTCATGAGTGGAGACCCGGTCGCTCAGGACGGGGTGGTCGTGGTGGTGGTGATCTCCTCCGGCGCACTCGGCACCTGGGTGACGGTGGCACTGGTCGGTGACGGGGTCTGCGACGGCGGTGCCGGAGTGGTCTCCACCGGCGGTGTGGTGGTCTGCGGTGTGGTGGTGCGCGCCCGCACGTCCACACTCGTCGACGACCCACCGGTGGTGGTCCCCGGTTCCGAGGTCGTGCCGCCCGGTCGGGTCGTGCCGGATGCCTCCGGTGACGCGGTCAACGACGCCGTGGCCGATCCGGGCTCCTCGGTCTTGAGCCGGTCGATCCATTCGGTCATCTGGTCGCGGGTCGCATCGTCGCGCACCGGGGCGAGCCGGGTCTGGGCCCGCGCGATCAGCTCATGCGCGCTCTCGGTGTCGCCGGCGGCGAACGCCGCCTCGGCCTGCTCGAGATCGGCGCGGACGTCGAACGACGCCTGGGTCTCCGACGCCGCCGAGGCGAACACCACCTGCTTCACACCCCAGAGGGCATCACCGGGTGCGGCGCCCTCGCTCACCACCGTGAGACCGGCGGCGGCGACCACCGCGATGGCCGCCGCACCGGCCACCACGCGCAGGGTGCGCACGACCGTGGCACCGCGCTTGGTCGGACGCTGCGCCGCGATGGCGCGGTCGACCTCGTCGATCCCCGGCAGCGGTGGCGCGGGTGTGGTGATGGCCTCGTGGCGCCAGCCGGACAGGAGCGCGGCGAGCTCGTACTCGGCGTCGTCGCGCGTCTGCGTGGGCTGATCGCGTGACAACGAGTCGAGGAACGCGTCGTCGAAGTGGACCTGATTCAGGTCGATGTGACCGTCGTCGGGCTGTCCGTGCCCGCCCTGTGCCGATCCCGGACCCTGCATCGCCCCCGACGACTGCGGGCCCGGCATCGGTCGACGTCGATCCCGATCACGCTCGTCGCTCATCGCGTCGCCCTCCTGCCTTCCTCAGTTCGTCTTTCAATTTCGCCAGTGCACGGTGCTGGGCCACGCGGACGGCGCCGGGAGTGCTCCCGACGGCGTCGGCGGTCTCCTCGGCGGACATCCCGACGACCAGGCGCAGCACGAGGATCTCGCGCTGCTTGTCCGGGAGCACCGACAGCAGCATCCGCATCCGGCGACTGCCGTCGGAGTCCAATGCCGCCTGTTCGGGCCCGCCGTTGACCGTCATCACATCGGGCACGCTGTCGACGGGGTCGGCCTTGACCCGGCCGGCCACACGCATCGCGTCGGCCACCTTGTGCGCGGCGATACCGTAGACGAAGGCCATGAAGGGCTTGCCCTGATCCTCATAGCGGGGCAGCGCCGTCATCACCGCCATCAACGCCTCCTGTGCAATGTCATCCGCGGAGAACAGATGGCGTTCTCCGACACCGATCCGCCCTCGGCAGTAGCGCAGGATCGGCTCTTGCACGCTTTCGAGGACTGACGTGAGCGCGTCGCGGTCACCGAGTCCGGCAGCCCGGACTGCGGCGTCCAACTCAACACCTGTCAATTTCATCGTCAGCAGAGATCCCCGTGTTACGCATTGTGTGGCCGGTCTCACCGGCTCGGTTGACATAGGCACGCCACTTCGCCCCCGGCGCGGGCCCACCGCTGCTCGAACTCGGTTCGCGAACACGGCGTCGGACCCCAAACACCTTAGCGATCGGGTCAGCGCGGGACGAAAACCATGCCGCGTGCGCTCAGCGCCGCCTCGATCCGCGCCTGCTCGGTGGCCGTCGCCGCGGAGTCGTCGCCGACACCTCGTCCCAGCATCACCGCAGCCCACTGCAGGGGCAGCAGGCCGGCCTCGGCGGCACGCCGACGACACCCGTCCGCCCCCGACCGGGCGACCTCGATCCGCCCGGCCGCCGCGTGGGCGGCCGCGGAGATCAGCGCCGTCTTGATCCGGTGACGGTCCAGACCGGCGTCGTCACGACGGTCCATCAGGTCGACCGCCCGGGCGGCACGATCGAGCGCGGTGTCCGGGTCACCGCTGTACATGGCGAGCTCGGCGGAGACCCAGAGAAGACGCAACCGTCCGCGCGCGGACGTCTGCCACGGTTCCCGCGCACCCGCGGCGGGCTCGGGCGCGAGGATCGCCCCCGCCCGCCGCAACAGACGAGCCGACGCCGAGAACCGGCCCAGCCCGAGATTGTCGGCGGCCAGGTTCACCACTGCGTCCACCGCGGCCGCCCGAGCCCACTCGCCGCCGGTCCACCGCGCCGTGCCCGGACCCCACCGCGTGATCGAACCCGACCCGGTGAGCGCCGCGAGCCCGGCCCCGTCCCATCCCAGCGCCACCTCGTGCCGGCCGGCCTGACGCAGCAACGATCCCGCTGTAGTGCGCGCGAACGACAAAATCGTGGGATCGTTACGGCGTCGCGCGTCGACGACGAGCTCCTCGAGAGCGGTCAGCGCCGCGGCGACCTCTCCGCGGCCACCCCGCTCGACGGCGGCAAGCCAGGCCGAAATGGCCGACCGAGCGGGAGAAACGTGGCCCAGGTCACCGGCAGAATTAGCAGTTAGCATGAATTTAACTCGCCGTCACAATTGTTAAAGCGGTCGAGAAAATCAACTCCGGGTGACTTATATATTTCCAATGGGTTACGGGCGTTTCCCGGGTCACGAACCGATCGCATCCCGGATTCGTACCACGAAGCACCGCATCTGCGCAGAAACTGCCAGTTCACAGGCCATTTCACCGGGTGGCCGGGAACCCGGGGCGACACCGCCGGACCACTGTGATAGTGCAGAGAACCCCTCTAACACCCAGTTAACAACACCGGAATCTTTGCCATCATTTCGGCCGAATTGGCGGTATTGACGCTGTTTCTGGCGCCCGCCTACTGTTTTGCTTGCGCAGTTCGGAACGCCCCACGACACCGACTGAGCGTGGACACGCAACGAGCCGGCCCCGGTTCCTCGTCCTGACGAAGGAGAAGCTGACATGCCCCAGCCCAACCACCTCCCTGGCCCCAATGCAGACGTGTGGGACTGGCAGATGCACGGCTTGTGCCGCGGCGTTGAGTCCTCGATGTTCTTCCATCCCGACGGCGAACGTGGCCGTGCACGGGCCCAGCGCGAGCGTCGCGCCAAGGAGATGTGCCACCAGTGCCCGGTCATCGCCCAGTGCCGCGAGCACGCCCTCGCCGTCGCCGAGCCGTACGGCATCTGGGGCGGGCTCTCCGAGTCCGAGCGCAGCATGCTCATGAAGCGTGGCGTGGGACGCCGCATCGCCAGCTAGGCACCCACACACTCCACCACGACGGGACCGCCGGCGCGACCCGAACGGGCGTGACCGGCACTCCCACACCGGTTGGCCCACCCGGCTCCCCCGGGCCCGGCACCGACCGACACCGACGTCCACGACACCAGATCCGACAGCCAGATCCCACAACGCAGACGACTCCGCGGTGGTCACCCTCAGAGGGTGACCACCGCGGAGTCGCTGTGCGTCAGTGCGCCCGGGTGGGCGCCGTCGGCCGGATCAGTGCGACGTCAGTGCGCGTGACCGTGGCCGTGGCCGTGGTCGTCGGCGGCCTCGGCGGGCCGGTCGGTGACCGCGGTCTCGGTGGTCAGGACCATGCGGGCGACCGACGCGGCGTTGACCACCGCGGAGCGGGTGACCTTGGCCGGGTCGATGATGCCCTCGGCGACGAGGTCGCCGTAGGTCAGGGTCGCGGCGTTGAAGCCGTGGCCCTTCTCCGCCTCGGTGACCCGGTGCACGACGACGGCGCCGTCGACTCCGGCGTTGGTGGCGATCCAGTACAGCGGGGCCTTGACGGCCTCGCGGACCACCTTCACACCGAGCGCCTCCTCGTCGGGGAGTTCCTCGGCGAGGGCATCGAGCACGGCCGCGGCCTGCACGATGGCCGACCCGCCACCGGGGATGATGCCCTCTTCGACAGCGGCCTTGGCCGCGGCGACCGCATCCTCGACGCGGTGCTTGCGCTCCTTGAGCGCGGTCTCGGTGGCCGCACCCACGCGGATCACAGCGATACCGCCGGCCAGCTTGGCCAGCCGCTCGGCGAGCTTCTCGCGATCCCAGTCGGAGTCGCTGTTCTCGATCTCGCGACGCAGCTGGGCGGCGCGGTCGGCGACGGCCTCGGCGGTACCGGCACCCTCGACGATCGTGGTGGCGTCCTTGCTGACGGTGACGCGGCGGGCCGACCCGAGCAGGTCGAGGTCCGCGGCGTTCAGCGAGATACCGATGTCGGAGGAGATCACCGTGCCACCGGTGACCACGGCGAGATCCTCGAGGAAGGCCTTGCGACGGTCGCCGAAGAACGGCGCCTTGACCGCGACGACCTTGACGGTCTTGCGGATCGAGTTGACCACCAGGGTCGACAGGGGCTCACCCTCGACGTCCTCGGCGACGATCAGCAGCGACTTGCCCGCACCCACGACCTTCTCCAGCAGCGGCAGGAAGTCCGGCAGCGAGCTGATCTTGTCGCGGTAGAGCAGGATCAGCGGATCGTCGAGAACCGCTTCCTGTGCGTCGGGGTCGGTGACGAAGTACGGCGACAGGTAGCCCTTGTCGAACTGGACGCCCTCGGTGATGTCGAGCTCGGTGTGCAGACCCGAACCCTCCTCGACGGTGACGACACCGTCGGTGCCGACGGTGTTCATCGCCTTGCCGACCAGCTCACCGACCTCCTCGTCGCGCGAGGAGACGGTGGCGACCTGTGCGACACCGTGCTCGCCGGAGACCGGGGTGGACAGGCGCAGCAGTTCTTCGCTCAGCGCGTCGGCGGCCTTGGCGATGCCGGCGCCGAGCGTGATCGGGTTGGCGCCCGCGGCGACGTTGCGCAGACCGGCGCGAACGATGGCCTGGGCGAGGACGGTGGCCGTGGTGGTGCCGTCACCTGCGACGTCGTTGGTCTTGGTCGCAACCGACTTGACCAGCTGGGCACCGAGGTTCTCGAAGGGATCCTCGAGGTCGATGTCACGGGCGATGGTCACGCCGTCGTTGGTGACGCTGGGGCCACCGAATGCCTTGGCCAGCACCACGTGCCGGCCGCGCGGCCCGAGGGTCACCTTCACCGCGTCGGCGAGCTGATCGATGCCGCGCTCGAGTGCGCGCCGGGCCTTTTCGTCGAATTCGATCTGTTTTGCCATCAGGGCTTTCTCTCTGTGCTGGCTGATCGTGCGGCCGGGTCACCGGCCGCACGGACGACTCCGCCCCGGTGCCCACTGGGCGCCGGGGCGGGAAGAGTCACGAGGGTCTCGCGATCCTTACTTGCCGATGACGGCGAGCACGTCGCGCGCCGACAGGATCAGGTACTCCTCACCGGCGTACTTGATCTCGGTGCCGCCGTACTTGCTGTAGATGACGGTGTCACCTTCCTTGACGTCGACCGGCACGCGGTTGCCCTGCTCGGTCACGCGGCCCTCGCCAACGGCGATGACGGTGCCTTCCTGCGGCTTCTCCTTGGCAGTGTCCGGAATGACCAGACCCGACGCGGTGGTCGTCTCGGCCTCGACGGCCTGCACCAGGATCTTGTCCTCAAGCGGCTTGATGTTCACGCTCGCCACGATGTGAGTCCTCTACTTTCTCATCTGAGAAAACGATGTTCTTGTTTCTGCGGGGCTCTGCCACGAGACTTCGTCGTCGCGGGTGAACGAGGTCTGCTCGCAGTGCCTCCTAGCACTCTATACATGAGAGTGCCAGCACTCAAGGCTCGCGGCTGCAAAAGATCAGCCCGCAGCGAAATTCGTCCCCGACGCGAGGACGCGCGGTGACCGGCGGGCCCGCGACTATCGTCTCGCCAGCACCCCGGCGATCCCCGCGGCGGCGGCCCGCACCGCCGCGACATGGGCCTCCGGGCGGAACCGGCCGACCGGGCCGGTGACACTGATCGCCGCGACCGCCTCCCCGGTGCCCGTGTCGAGAACCGGCGCCGACACACACAGCAGACCGAGCGTGGACTCCTCGCGCTCGAACGCGACGCCCGCCTCGAGGATGGTGGCCAGGCGGCGCCTCAGCAAACCCGATGCGACGATCGTGTGCGGCGTCCACGGCTTGAGCGGCCCCGCCAGCACCTCCTGCTGGAGTTCGGGATCTGCGTGCGCGAGAAGAACTTTCCCGATGGCCGTGCAATGCAGCGGCATACGCCCGCCGGTCCTCGACGGCGATCGCGCCTGCCGGTGTCCGCCGATCTTGGCGATGTAGACCACCTCGGCACCCTCGAGGACGCCCAGGTGCACCGTCTCCCGGGTCCGTTCATAGAGGTCCTGCAGAAAGGGCATCGCCACCTCCAGCAGGGTCCGTTCGGCCGACGCCCGCATCCCCAGCTCGAAGAGCCCGCCCGAGAGCCGGTAGCCGCGCTGGTCCTTGTCGAGCAGCCGATAGGTCACCAGGTCCCCGGCGATCCGGTGCACCGTCGGCTTGGACAGCCCGGTCCGGCGGACGAGTTCGGCCAGCGGGAGCACACGATCCTCCACCCGGAACGCCCGGAGTACCGCGACCGCCTTGCCCAGCACGGTGCTCAGATCCGCCCCGGTGGCGTCCACCGCACCGGCCCCCCGGACATCCGTCTGCTTGGCCGCCTCACCCGACATCGGATCAGCGTATCGCTGAGTGGAACGTTTTGGTAGGAGAACCCACCGACCTGCGGCGACAGTGGAGTCATGACAGAGCAGGTCACCACCCCAGCACCGATCACCGACGCGGCGATCACCGAGGCGGCCGCCCGGCTGCGGACCGCATCGGAATCCGCCACCCCCGTCGCCCCGGTCCGCGACCTGATCGGCACCGCCGACATCGCCGCGGCCTACGCCGTCCAGCAGGTCGGGGTTGCCGAACGGCTCGCCGGTGGCGCCCGCCGCGTCGGCCGCAAGATCGGGCTGACCTCGGAGGCCGTGCAGGCCCAGCTCGGGGTCGACCAGCCCGACTTCGGTGTCCTGTTCGACGACATGGTCATCCCCGACGGCGGCACCCTGGCGACCGGTGCGGTGCTGCAGCCGCGCGCCGAGGCCGAACTGGCCTTCGTCCTCGCCGACGACCTCGACGGCGAGATCGACGCCGCCCGGGTCCGCGCGGCGATCGCCTACGGTGTGGCGGCCATCGAGATCTGCGGCAGCCGCGTCGCCGACTGGGACATCAGCTTCGGGGACACCGTCGCCGACAACGCCTCGGCCGGTGCGTACGTGCTCGGCACCGACCACAAGACCCTCGCCGAGTTCGAACCCCGCGAGGTCACCATGACGATGTCGATCGACGACGCCGAGGTGTCCACCGGCACCGGCGCCGCCTGCCTCGGCGACCCGATCGAGGCCGTCGTCTGGCTCGCCGAGCAGGTTCGCGACCTCGGGGAGCCGCTGCGGGCCGGCGAGATCATCCTCTCCGGCGCACTCGGCCCGATGCGTCCGATCACCGCCGGCGCCACCGTGTCGGCCACCGTCGCCCCGCTGGGCACCGTCACCTTCACCACCCAGCAGTAGCGGCCACTCGCGCCAGTCCCCGCACCACACCTTCGAGAACCTCAGAACAGCAAGGAGATCCGATGACCACAACAGGTCAGAAGACCAAGGTCGCCATCATCGGGTCGGGCAATATCGGCACCGACCTGATGAAGAAGATCATGCGTAACGGCACCCACCTGGAGATGGCGGTCATGGTCGGCATCGACCCCGCCTCCGACGGTCTGGCCCGCGCCCAGAAGTACGGCTTCGAGACCACCGCCGAGGGCGTCGACGGTCTGCTCGCCTCCCCGCAGATCGACGAGATCGGCATCGTCTTCGACGCCACCTCGGCGGGCGCGCACACCGCCAACGACGCCAAGCTGCGTCCGCTCGGCAAGCGGATGATCGACCTGACCCCGGCGGCCATCGGCCCGTACGTGATCCCGGCGGTCAACCTCGACGAGCGCATCGACGCCGCCAACGTGAACATGGTGACCTGCGGTGGTCAGGCGACCATCCCGATCGTCGCGGCCATCTCCCGCGTCGTCCCGGTCGCCTACGGCGAGATCGTCGCCTCCATCGCGTCGCGCTCGGCAGGCCCCGGCACCCGCGCCAACATCGACGAGTTCACCGAGACCACCTCGGCGGCCATCGAGCAGGTCGGCGGCGCCGCCCGCGGCCGCGCGATCATCATCCTGAACCCGGCCGAGCCACCGCTGCTCATGCGCGACACCGTGTTCACCCTCGTCACCCTGCCGGCCGACGCCGACCCGGTGAAGGCCGAGATCGTCGACTCCATCGAGAAGATGGTCGCCGACGTCGCCGCCTACGTGCCCGGCTACCGCCTCAAGCAGAAGGTCCAGATCAACGAGATCCCGGCCGACCAGCCGGTGGAGACCCTGCTGGTGCCCGGCACCGACCGGCCGACCCACCAGGTGTCGGTCTTCCTCGAGGTCGAGGGAGCAGCCGACTACCTGCCCGCCTTCGCGGGCAACCTCGACATCATGACCTCGGCCGCCGTGCAGATGGCCGAGAAGATCGCCGCCACCAAGGAGATTCAGGCATGAGCACACCGATCTTCATCCAGGACGTCACCCTGCGTGACGGCATGCACGCCGTCCGCCACCGCATCTCCACCGAGGACGTCAAGCGCATCGTCGCCGCACTCGACGACGCCGGTGTGGACGCCATCGAGGTGGCCCACGGCGACGGACTCGCCGGCGGGTCGCTGAACTACGGCCCGGGCTCGCACACCGACTGGGAGTGGATCGAGGCCGCTGCGTCGGTGCTCACCACCGCCCGGCTGACCACGCTGCTGCTGCCCGGCGTCGGCACCATCGGTGAGCTCAAGCGCGCCTACGACCTCGGCGTGCGGTCGGTCCGCGTGGCCACCCACTGCACCGAGGCCGACATCTCCGCCCAGCACATCGCCGCGGCGCGCGAGATCGGCATGGACGTGTCCGGCTTCCTGATGCTCTCGCACATGGCCCCGCCGGAGGAGCTGGCCAAGCAGGCCAAGCTGATGGAATCCTATGGCGCACACTGCGTCTACGTCACCGACTCCGGCGGCCGGCTCACCATGAACGACGTCGCCGCCCGCGTCAAGGCCTACCGGGACGTCCTCGACCCGCAGACCGAGATCGGTATCCACGCCCACGAGAATCTGTCCATGGCGGTCGCCAATTCGGTTGTGGCCGTGGAGAACGGCGCCTTCCGCGTCGACGCATCGCTCGCCGGACACGGCGCGGGGGCGGGCAACTGCCCGATCGAGCCGTTCATCGCCGTCGCCGATCTGTCGGACCTGAAGCACGGCTGCGACCTGTTCAAACTGCAGGATGCCGCCGACGACATCGTCCGCCCGCTGCAGGACCGTCCGGTCCGCGTCGACCGCGAGACCCTCACGCTGGGCTACGCCGGGGTGTACTCGTCGTTCCTGCGTCACGCCGAGAATGCCGCCAAGACCTACGATGTCGACGTCCGCGACATCCTGGTGGAGTGCGGTAAGCGTCGCCTCGTCGGTGGTCAGGAGGACATGATCATCGACGTCGCACTGGGACTGGCCGCCGCCAAGGCATAAGGCCGGTACGGGCTGCGCCGGCCCGGGCATGGCATGGTGACATCACCGGTGAGAACCACCGCGCAGATGTCTTCGTGCAGAGGACCCATCATGCCCGGGCCGGCACAGCCGACCCTGCAGCCTCTCCTCGAGATCTCGCATCGGCCGTCGCGCACAACGCGCGACGGCCGTCGTCGTCAGAGCTGACTGAGCTGGACAGACAGTCCGGGATCGGTGGCGACGGTCAGCGGTGACGGTGCCGCACCGCCGGCGATCACATGGGCGCCGAGCGTCGCGATCATCACGCCGTTGTCGGTGCAGCGGCGCGGCGTCGGGACACGCAGGGTGATCCCGGCCGCGGCGCACCGCTCACCGGCCAGGGAACGGATGCGCGAGTTGGCGGTGGCCCCGCCGCCGAGTACCAGGGTGTCGACGCCGAGGTCGGTGCAGGCACGGATCGCCTTGAGGGTGAGCACATCGGCCACCGCCTCCTGGAACGACGCGGCGACGTCGGCCATCGGGACCTCCACCCCGTCACGGCGGCATTTCTCGACATGGCGTGCGACCGCCGTCTTCACCCCGGAGAACGAGAAGTCGTAGCGGGCGTCGCGCGGACCGGTCATCCCACGGGGGAACGCGATCGCGTGCGGATCGCCCTCGGTGGCGAGCCGGTCGAGTGCCGGGCCGCCGGGATAGCCGAGGTCGAGCAGCCGGGCCACCTTGTCGAAGGCCTCCCCGGCCGCGTCGTCGACGGTGGTGCCGAGTTCGACGATGGGCGCGGCCAGATCGGTCACGTGCAGCAGATGGGTGTGTCCACCGGACACCAGCAATGCCACGCACTCGGGCATCGGTCCGTGTTCGAGGGTGTCCACCGCGACATGTCCGCCGAGATGATTCATCGCATACAGCGGAACATCCCATGCCAGCGCATAGGCCTTCGCCGCGGCGACCCCCACGAGCAGCGCACCGGCCAGCCCGGGGCCGATGGTCACCGCGATCGCGTCCGGGCGGTCGATCCCGGCGGCCTCGCGGGCCCGTCGCATGGTCGGCACGATCGCCTCGAGGTGTGCGCGGGAGGCGATCTCGGGTACCACCCCACCGAATCGGGCGTGCTCGTCGACGCTCGAGGCGACCTCGTCGGCCAACATCACCGCGCGGCCGGGGGCGCCGTCGGTGCCGGGTTCCCAGGCGACGATCCCCACTCCGGTCTCGTCGCAGGAACTCTCGATTCCCATCACGATCATGAGGTGGCGCCTCCTGCGTCGTCGGTGCCGACGCGTCCGGACGCCGACGGTCGGATCATGGTGTGGGCATCGGCGCCGGACGGCTGGTAGTAGCCTCGCCGGATACCTGCTGTGGCAAAGCCGTTGCGCTCGTACAGCGCGATGGCGGTGTCGTTGTCGGTGCGCACCTCGAGGAACACCGGCGCGTCGATCGCGTCGGCGACGGCGAGCAGCGCATCGAGAAGGGCACGACCGTAGCCGAGGCCACGGTGGGTGTGCGCCACCGCGATGGTGTGGATCTCACATTCGTAGGATCCGGGGATCCCGAGTGTGGAGATCCCCGCATACCCGATCACCGGATCGCCGGGATGCTCACGGGCGGCGAAGTACCGGTTGTACGGGGCGTTCAGTTCGGCGCGGAATGCGCTTGCCGGCCATGGTGAATCGGCAGCAAAGCTCTGCTGCTCCAACTCCACGACCCGCGGGACATCGGCGAGTTCGAGGGCGTCGATCACGAGTTCCGGGGCACTCACGGTGTCACCGACTTGGGCCGTTGGTCCTTGCGTTCCACCGCATCCGGGCGTCGCAGATAGAGCGGGACGAGCGGTTCCGGGGTCGCCCTGGCCAGCACAGCTGCCGCCGCCGCGGTCGCCAGACCCGACACCGTCGGAATGGTCGACGCGGGTTCGGTTGCCGTCCAGCCGATCTGGGACAGGTGTGGCGCCGATCCGCCGACCGCGTCGGGGGTGGTGCCGTCGAGATCTGCGGCCACCGCCGCGGGTGCGGCGACCTCCGGCCCGCGAATCCGGCCGGTGCGCGTGTAGAGCGCCCAGTACACCTCACGGCGTCGGGCGTCGGTCGCCACGGCGATCGTCGACGCGGTCGGCGCCGCCCCGGCCACCTCCACGGCGATCGCGTCGAGTGAGCACACCCCGTACACCGGCAGGCCCAGGGCGTCACCGAAGGCGGCCGCGGTGGCCATCCCGACCCGCAGACCGGTGAACGGGCCGGGGCCCACGCCGGCGACGACGGCATCGAGTTGTCCACGGCCGACCCCGGATTCGGTGAGGGTCTCGCCGATCAGCGTGGTGAGCAGTTCGGCATGACGGCGATGATCGGCGACGGTCCGGTCGGCGAGCACCGTCACCACCGGCGGCTGCGCGTCGCCGCTCGTGATGGTGGCGATGCCGGTGACCACCGCGTCGGTGGCGGTGTCGACCACGAGGACCGTCCGCACCCCACCGGAGGGGGCGGTACCGGTGCCCCTGGCATCGAATTCGGCAGTGCTCACTGGTGATTCACCCATTCCCATTCCGCGTGCCGCACATCGGTGTCCGGATCACGGCGCAGTCGTACGATCAGATGCCGGTCGGCCAGGCGTTCGGCCACACCCTCACCCCATTCGACGACGACCACGGCGTCGGCGATCTCGGTGTCGAGGTCGAGGGCGTCGAGTTCGTCGAGCCCACCGAGCCGGTAGGCGTCCACATGCACCATCCAGGGTGCGCCCGGGGCGCCCGGCCGGTGCTCGCGGGCGATGATGAACGTCGGTGAGGACACCCGGCCCACCACGCCGAGCCCGGCGGCGATCCCGCGGGCCAGCGCCGTCTTCCCGGCGCCGAGCGGACCGTCCAGGATCACCAGGTCTCCTGCCGAGAGATGCTGTGCGAGATCGAATCCCAGCGCCTCGGTGTCGGCGACCTCGGGTAGTTCGCGTTGCCCGGCAGAGTTGTCGGCGGCCATCACGCTTTCTCCTTGAGACGCCACCAGCGGCGGCGGGGTCGCGGGGCGGCCAGGCGTGCCCGCCCGACCAGGTCGTCGATGGCGTCGGTGACCCGGTCGGGCACCTCCATCTGCACCATGTGCCCGGCTCCCTCGACCACCTCGAGGTGGGAGTCGGTGCCGAGTTCGCCGTACATGTAGAGCGAGTTCGGCAGCGGCGTCATCTTGTCCTGGTCACCGCACACCACCACCGACGGCACGTGCGCGATCACCGGCAGGCCGAGCGTCTCGTCGTGGGTCTCGAGGACCGACAGGAAGTTCACCACCGTCGCGATCGGGGTGTTCTGCAGCATCTTCTCCACCGCACGGCCGGCTGCGGGGCTGTGGAACCGGGGCCCGAAACTCGCTGCCACCAGCACCGGTTCGAGGACCATGCGGGTCAGGTCACGGCCGGCCTCGATCACCCGCGGGGTGCGCCGGGCGACCACCGCGAACGCGTCGAGCAAGGGGTTGCGCAGGCTGCGGCCGAGCCCTTCCTCGGCCAGCCCGCTCGCCGCTGTCGCCACCAGGGCGACCCCTGCGACGCGACCGTCGGCGGCGAACAGTTCGGGATGACGACGGGCCAGCCCGAGCAACGCCATGCCACCCATCGAATGCCCCACCAGCACAACCCGTCCCGCAGGTGCCACGGCGCGAACCACCTCGCGGAGGTCGCTCACCAGCTGATCCATCGTGCACGTCTGCGCGGGGGCGTTCTCGCTGCGACCGTGGCCGCGGAGATCGAAGAACACCATGCGAATCCGCCGGTCGGCCCATTTCTCGGCGAGCGCATACCGCTGGAAGTGCCAGCTGGCCAGGCGAAGACTGAAGCCGTGGACGAAGACCACGGTCACCTCGGGTGTCTCCCCCGAGGTGAGACCACCCAGGTCGACGGTGCGGACGGCCAGGGCGAGACCGTCGGCGGCGGGTACGGTCGACGCCGGATCGTCGTACATGGTCGTGAAGTCGATGCCGGCGTAGGGATCTCCCCCCGGGGGCACGCGCCGTCCATTGGCCGTGCGTACCGCCCCGGCGGTGGCCAGCCCGCCCAGTGCGGCGAGTCCCGCCGCCCCGGCGGCCACGCCGATCCGTTCCGATGGCTTCATCGCCGTTCCCCCACCTGCGGTTCTCCCACCGGGTCCGGGACCTGCGGGGCGTCGGCCGTGTGACCGGACCGGACGTAGGTCCGCGCGGTGCGACCGCCGATCCGCGACAGGATCTCGTAGTCGATGGTGCCGACCGTCTCGGCCCATTCCTGCGCGGTGGGCCCGCCGGTGAGACCGGTGCCGAACAGTTCGGCGCGGTCGCCCTCCCGGACGCCGCCGCCGTCGGCGCCGAGGTCGATCACGATCTGATCCATGCAGATTCGGCCGATCTGTGGGAAGTCCCGGTCGCCGATCCGCACCCGCAGGCGGCCGGACGCGGTCCTCGGGACGCCGTCGGCGTATCCCGCGGGTACCACCGCGATCATGGTGTCACGCTCGGAGACCCACGTGTGACTGTAGGACACTCCCTGCCCCGCGGGCAGACGCTTGACCAGGGCCACCTCGCCGCTCAACGTCATCGCCGGGATCAGCCCGAAGTCGCGGCCGGGGATGGGCACCCCGCCGTAGATCGCGATACCCGGTCGAACCAGATCGCGCGCGAGATCGGGCCGGGTCAGCGCCGCAGGCGAGTTGGCCAGGTGCATCACCTCGGGGCCGGCCCCGCGTCGCACGAGATCGGCACGCGCGGTGTCCAGTCGCCGCGCCTGCTCGGAGTTGAGGGGATGCTCGGGCTCGTCGCCGCGAGCGAGGTGGCACATCATCGCGCGGACCGTCACGGCCTCCTCGGCGACGGCGGCGGCCAGGTCGGCGGCGAAGTCGGACCATTCGTCCGCCGCCACACCGCTGCGATTGAGTCCGGTGTCGACCTTGACGCTGATGGTGGCGGTGGTGCCGAGGGCGCGCGCTGCGTCCAGGACGCGCCCGAGTTGCCTGCGCGACGACACGGCGAGGTCGACCCCGGCGGCGATCGCACCGCCGAAGTCGGCGTCGTTGGTGTGCAACCAGGCGGTGATCGGCGCATCGAGGCCTGCCGCCCGCAGCGCGAGGGCCTCACCGATCACGGCGACACCGAGTTCGGTGGCCCCCGCCTCGAGCGCCGCTCGCGCGACCGGGACCGCGCCGTGCCCGTATCCGTCGGCCTTGACCACCGCGATCACATCGGCTCCGGATGCCGCGCGCACCACGGAGACGTTGTGGGCGATGGCGTCGAGGTCGACGGTCGCGGTCAGGGCCGGATTGGTCGGGACCGGATCGGTCTGTACGGGCGTGGGCAGGGCTGGGTCGTCGGGATCTGGCGTGGTCATCGTCAGCCATTGTCCCAGATCATCGACTGTGATCTGGGTCGGCACCTCCGTGACGTGACACTCGATCCGAGATGTGCTCGACGACAGCCGGTTCCACGCGCCGCCGGCCTGGCCCGACGTGGGTGCACCGGGCCACGAAGACCGAAACACGGGCGTAACATTTCGTAAACCAGACGGTCGTCACAGCGGTGATATGTTTTCGCCACCAGCCCGAGGAGAGACACCGATGGAAAAGATCGTCGACGAGTTCGATTCACGGCCCGGAAGTGCGACATCGCTGCTCCGGACCGTTCTGGGCGTCACTGTCGGCAACGACCCGACGCACTTGTCGACGTCGAGCATAGTCACCCTGATGGGTGCGGTCGGAGTCGCCGACCAGCCCGCGCGCACCGCCCTCACCCGTCTCAAGGCGAAGGGGCATCTCGTCGCACAGCCCGACGGCCCGACGCCGGGGTACGTGGCCTCCGACCGTGCCGCCCGGGTCTTCGCCCGTGACATCCTCCGCTACGTACGACCGCGCCTGATGACCGACGGCGACCCGTGGTGCCTGATCTCGTTCTCGGTTCCCGAGCAGGATCGGGGCCTACGCCACCAGCTGCGCCGCCGCCTCACCTGGATGGGCTGCGGGAATGTGGCCAACGGCCTCTGGATCTGCCCGGCATACATGGACGACGAGGTGCACGAGATGGTCGCCGAGCTGGGCCTGACCGGCCACGTGACCACCTTCATCGTCAGCGAGATCCACGGCGAGACCCGACCGGACGTCGCCGTCACGCGCTGGTGGGACTTCGAGCTCGCCCGCGATCTGCACGATCACTTCCTGGCGGCACACGCCGCGGCGATGGCCGCCTACTCGCAGTCACCGGACCCGCGCACCGCCTTCCACGGCTGGACCAGGGCACTCGACCTCTGGCGCCCCATCACCTATGTGGATCCGGCACTGCCGTCGTCGATGATGTCGGCCGACTGGCCCGGCACGGTCAGCGTGCCCAAGTTCCTGGAGCTCAGCGACAGCCTCGAACAGCCCGCGGGCCGGTTCATCGAGGAGGTCACCGGCCGGCGCTCGGCGATGTCGGCGTTCCGTGAGGAGTTGCCGCGATGACCGGGCCGGTGGTGATGCTCGACGGTGCGCAGTTCCGCCGTGCGCCGGGACACTGGCAGATCCTGCTCGCCCAGCGCCTCTGCGACGAGGGCATCGAGGTGTCCTACCCGCTGCTACCCGATCTCGACGATCCCGATGTCGACCAGTGGTGCAAGGCCTTTCGCCGCCATATCGACCCGGACACCATCGTGATCGCGCACGGGCTGTCGGCTCACTGCTGGACACGGCTGGCCGCCGATGGCGGCCCCGTCCCCGTCGCGCGCCGTGTCCTGCTGGTCGCTCCGCCCGGCCCGGGCCGACGCCCCTGGGCCGACCCCACTCCCGACCCAGATCTCACGGCCCTGCGACCACTGTCCGTGGAGCCACCGACCATCGTTGTGGCGCGGGATGATCCGTGGCTGGGTGGACACATTCCCGACGCGCCCGCCGATTCCGGGGTCCGGGTGATCACCCTCCCGACCGGAGGCCATCTCAACGAGACGTCCGGGCTCGGCACGTGGGCTCCGGCCCACCACTGGGCGCTCACCGGCGACTGGCCCACCCCCCATGATGACGATGAACCCGATTGCACACCTTGGGCTCTCACCGATGTCGTCGGACCCGGAGAGCTTGCCGCGGTTCTCGCCCGGCTCCATCGCCCACACGGACGACGGCTCGGGATCGCCATCACCCCAGGTGTTTCCACCGACGCGACCGCCCAGGTCGCAACCATCCTGACCGCCGCCGGGGTCACCCCGGACCGCAGAATGGCCCTGATCCCGCCATCTCCGACCCGAGAAGGGCTGGACACCAACGAGATCGCGTATTTCGTCGACCGTTATGGCCACGAGTACACCACCGTGGTGACCACCGACATCGAGGTACCCGATCCCGCATCCCTGCACGATCCGCTGATCGCCGCGGGGTGTCATCTGGTCCGCATCCCGGCCATCCCCTGATCGGCATGTCATGTTCATGACGGCAATCACAAACATGAAATGTATTTGTAACGACAATCCAATACTGCGGTCATCACCGACCGCCAGAATCGTGTGAAGCCCCTTCTCCCGTCTGGGAAACCACGCCCCCACAGAAACGGAAGCCCCTCATGTCGTCCCGACCGTTTGCAAAGCTCACGACTTCTCTCGCCGGAGCCTGCGCCGCCACCGCGCTCGCCGTCACCCTCGGTGCCTGCTCCACCGGCACCACTACGGAGTCCACCGGCTCCGGCACCCCGGCCAGCGGACTGCCCGAACAGATCGCCTCCAGCGGCGCCCTCAAGCTCGGCGCCGAATGGTCGACCCCGCCGATCATCAGCGTCGACGCGTCCAACACCTCCCAGCCGGTCGGCATCGCCCCGGACCTCGCGGCCGCGATCGGCACCGACCTCGGCCTCACCCCGCAGTGGCGCAACATGCAGTGGCCGGCCCAGCTGCCCGGCCTGCAGTCGGGTGCCGTCGACGCACTCTTCGGCCAGATCACCGACACCCGTGAACGTGAGGCCGGCGAGTTCGACCTCGTGCCGTTCATCAAGACCACCGAGTCACTGCTGATGCCGGCCGACAAGGCCGCCGGCATCACCTCGCTGGCCGACATGTGCGGCAAGACGATCGGCGCACCCGTCGGCGCCGTCCAGGTCGCCGCCGTGAAGGCGGTCAGCGACAAGGAATGCGCCTCCACCCCCATCAAGGTCTCCGAGTTCCAGGGCGCCAACGCCGCGATCAGCGCCGTGCGTTCCGGTGCCATCGACGCGTGGCTGGACACCACCCCCAGCCAGAAGAGCGCTGTCGCAGCCGATTCCAAGCTCACCGCGGTGGTCGTCCCGGACACCGAGATCGAGCCGCTCTACACCACGATCGCGGTCTCGAAGAAGAACGGTGCGCTGGCCACCGCCTTCGCCGACTCGCTGCGTCGCCTCAGTGAGAACGGCACCTACGCCAAGATCCTCGCCGACAACGACTCCGCCGACTCCGCGGTGACCGTCGACGAGATCAAGGTCAATCCGTTGACCGGCACGCCGGCCGGCACCAAGTGATCGGTGGATGACGAGTGACCATGTCCAATTCCGTTGCACTCGAACCCCCGGACGTGACGCGGGCCGCCGGCCACGTCGACGTCAACAGCCTGCAAGTGGTTCCGGTCCGGCACTGGGGCCGCATGATCAGTGCGGCCGTGCTGATCGCGATCGTCGCGTTCTGCGTGTACGGCTTCGTGGTCAATCCGAACATCGAGTGGTCGGTCGTCGGCGACTTCCTGCTCGACGGCGGTGTACTCAAAGGCCTGCTGCTGACCCTCGAGATGACCGTCCTCGGCGTCGGGATCGCAGTGATCCTCGCCGTGGTGATCGGCGTCATGCGGATCTCCGAGAGCAGAATCCTGTCCGGCTTCGCCTCGATCTGGATCTTCTTCTTCCGGGGCATCCCGTTGGTGGTGCTGCTGATCTTCGTCGGCAATCTCGGACTGTTCGTCAACACGGTCAGTATCGCCAATCCCTTCGGCACCGCACCTCTCGTCTCCTTCCAGGTGCAGCAGGTGGTCACCCCGTTCGTGGCGTCGGTGATCGCGCTGGCCCTGACCGGCTCCGGATACATGGCCGAGATCGTCCGCGCCGGCCTTCTCTCGGTGGGCGTCGGACAGCACGAGGCGGCCAAGGCGCTCGGCGTGAACGGCGGCAAGACCCTGCGGTACATCGTTCTGCCCCAGGCACTACGGATCATCATCCCGCCGCTGGGCAACGAACTGATCGGCGGCCTCAAGGCCTCGGCGATCGTGTCGGTGATCGCCGGCGGTGACCTCATGACCGCGGTTCTCGGAATCTCCGGCGTCAACTTCCGCACCATCGAGATGCTGATCGTCGCCACCATCTGGTACCTGCTGGTGATCATCCTGCTCTCGATCGGCCAGTACTTCCTCGAACGACGGGCGGCCACCAAATGACGACAACACCCGACATCGTCACCCGGTCGGCCGATCCCGCCGCCGACGATCCGATGATCCGGATCTCCGGGGTCCGCAAGTCCTACGGCTCCACCGAGGTGCTCAAGGGCATCGACCTCGACATCCCCACCGGTGAGACGGTCTGCATCATCGGTCCGTCGGGCTCGGGCAAGAGCACCCTGCTACGCACCATGAACCACCTCGAGGACATCTCGGCGGGATCGATCACCGTCGACGGCGACCTGGTGGGCTACCGGCTCAAGCGCGGAAAGCTCTACGAACTCCGCGAATCCGAGGCGTGCCGGCGCCGCCTGGAGATCGGGATGGTGTTCCAGCACTTCAATCTCTTCCCGCACATGACCGCCCTGGAGAACGTGACCTTCGCCCCGATCAAGGTCAAGCGTGAATCCCCCGCGGCGGCCACCGAGTACGCGCGCTCGCTGCTGGCGCGCGTCGGGCTGGCCGACAAGGAGGGCTCCTACCCGTCGAAACTGTCCGGCGGGCAGCAGCAACGGGTCGCGATCGCCCGGGCACTCGCCATGCGTCCCAAGGTGATGCTGTTCGACGAACCCACCAGCGCGCTCGATCCCGAGCTCGTCGGCGAGGTGCTGTCGGTGATCAAGGACCTGGCCCGCACCGGCGGGATCACCATGGTCGTGGTCACCCATGAGATGGGTTTCGCCCGCGAGGTCAGTGACCGTGTGGTGTTCATGGATGCCGGTACCATCGTCGAGGTCGGTCCCCCGGCGCAGGTCTTCGACACACCCGCCCACGACCGCACCCGCACGTTCTTGTCGGCGGTGCTCCGATGACGAACACCGCGACGACGGACCCGTCGAGATGACCGATCCGATCGCGTTGGTCGCCGGGGCCACCGGTCCGCTCGGACGGAGGATGGTCGACCACCTGTCCGAACTCGGGCTACGCGTGGCCGCACTCAGTCGTTCCGGGGACCACCCGCCCGGCGCGCAGTGGTCGACGGCCTGCGACATCACCGACGCCGCGGCCGTCGACACCGCGCTCACCGATCTCGAGGCCCGTCTCGGAGCGGTGGACGTGCTGGTCAACGCAGCCCATCCGCGGGCGCCGGGCGCCACCGCCGTGGCCGACCTCGGTGCCGACGAACTCGCCGCGCAGCTCGCCGCCGTCGCCGGCCACCTCACCCTGTGCCGACGCGTCCTGCCGGGTATGCGGGCCGCCGGATCGGGGCGGATCGTGTACCTGGCCGGTGCGCTGATCGCCCGGCCGATCGCCGGACACGCGGCATACGGCACGGCCAAGGCGGCCGCCACCACCCTGACCAGGTACCTCGCCGTCGAGGAAGGCCGGTACGGGATCACCGCCAACATCGTCGCACCGGGTCGTGTGGTCGATCCCGACGATCCGGTCGACACCGACCCCGGCTGGGTGGCCGCCGCCGAGGCCCTGACCGCGCGGATGTCGTTGCCGGACTTTCCCACACCCGGCGACGTTGCGGCCACGGTCGGAACCCTGGTGACCAACCCCGCGGTCACCGGACAGACGATCTGGGTGACCGGCGGCGAGCCGATCACCTGATTTCGACACTCCCACTTAATGATTCGAGGTTCACAATGTCAATCACCGACACGACCGTCACAGAGACGACCCGCATCGGCACCAGCACGGCCGACGACGCCATCCCGGACCTGCTCGCCCTCGACTCGGCCGATGCCGTGATCACCAATGCCCGCAGGCTGCTCCCCGTCGTCGCCGAGGAAGCCGACGAGATGGAGCGGATCGCGCGCCTGAGTCCCCGCCTGACCACCGCATTCCGCCGCGCCGGCGTGTTCCAGATGGCGTTCCCCGCGTTCCGCGGCGGACTCGAGATGGGTCTGCGCCAGCAGCTCGACGTGGTTGCCGAAGTGGCCACCGTCGACGCCTCGGCCGCATGGAACATCGGCGTGCTCAACGCGACCGGCTACTACGCCGCCCGCCTCGGTGACGAGGCCTACGCCGAGCTCTACCCCACCCGCGACATGCCGACCAGTGGTTCGTTCCATCCACGCGGCCGCGCACAGGTGGTTCCCGGTGGCTATCTCGTGAGCGGGCACTGGGATTGGGGCAGCGGCAGCTACGTCGCCGAGCACGTGATCGGCAGCGCCAACGTCTTCGACGGCGACCAGCCGGTGATCGGCCCGACCGGCAAGCAGTTGCATCTGGGGATCTGGCTTCCGCGTGAGGCAATCACGGTGTGCGACAACTGGCAGGTGCTCGGGGTCAGCGGCTCGGGCAGCACCTCCTACGAGATCATCGAGCCCGCCTTCGTCCCCGCGTCACACTCGTTCGACCGCGACGCCGACTACGACCAGAACAAGGACCCGCTCAACCGGAGCGTCCACGTCAGCCACTTCGCGCTCACCGGCGTGGCCCTCGGTGTGGCCCGGCACCTGGTGGACATCACCGCCGACATCATCTCGGCGCGCGGCGTCTCCCACCTCGACGCCGCCACACTGCAGCGATTCGGTGAGGCGATCGCCGAGGTCGACTTCGCCTATGCGGGCAGCCGCCACGTCGCCGACATCACCGACGACACCATCTTCTCCGACCGGGTGCTCACCCCCACCGCACAGGCCCGGATGACCGGTGTCAATGCGGTCGCGGGTCTGGCGCTGCGCCGGGTCGTCGACCTCACCACCGATCTGGCGCGCGCCGGCTTCATCCGCGACGTCGACCCGATGCAGCGTGTCCTCCGGGATGCCTACGGTGCGCTCGCACACGCAGGCACCCGCCGTGATCATCTCGGCGCGCTGGCCCGCGCCGGGCTGAGCAGTGGCGGGGTGGACACCTCCGGGATGATGCCGGCCGAGCGAGCCCGCGAGCTGTTCGCCGAGCGCGGATGAGTGCCGACGCCGGCTCACCGGCGATGGTCGGTCCCACGCCGCGTGTGCGCGTGGTGATCGACCGGGCCGACGCGCCCCGCTGCGGAGCCCGGGTCGGCGACCACGTCGTCATCGACGAGTCACGGATGTCCACGGGCGGAAAGCCTTTCTGTCCCAAGGCATTGTCGGCGGTGTTGCCGTGCCTGGGCACGCGCCAGATGCCGCTGCCCGCCGACGACTGGCTGCTGCGCAAGCCCTACTTCCTGTGCCCGCATGTCGAGGAGAACGTGGTGATCACGATCGTGCCTGAGCCGGACGAGTCGTCATGAGCGTCACCGTTCGCTGCACCGTCGAGTCGATGAACTACTCGGCATGCGGCCTCGCCGTGGGCGATCACTTCGACCTGTCCGACACCGGGGTCATCGTTCCCGAGGGAAAGCAGTTCTGCTACTTCGCAATTGCCAACGTCCTGCCGGTCGTCCTCGGACGCCTCGACGCGGCAGAGGCCGACCACTACCTGAGGTCGTCGCCGCTTCTCGCCTGTCCGGACGCCCCGGAGGCCGTGCGGATGCGGGTCAGCGTGCTCGACGAGTCGGGCGTCATCACAAGCGAAAGGAGTGCCGGATGACCGGCCTCGTGTTCAGTGCCCGCATCGGTTCCCACGTCAGCGTGGCCGATGTGGTGGCCAAGGCGGAGCTGGCCGAACATGCCGGGTTCGACCAGGTCTGGACCGGCAACGACTTCCTCGGCGAACCGGGCCTGGTGAGCCTGGCAGCGATCGCGTCACGTACCGACCGCATCCGATTCGGCTGCGGCGTGGTCGACCCCGTCACACTGCATCCCGGACAGATCGCGATGTTCGCCTCGGGCCTGCAGGAACTGTCCGGCGGGCGGTTCATCGTGGGTGTCGGGGCGGGGTCGGACGTCTTCTACGCCAAGGCCGGGATCACGCCGCCGTCGGGGCCGGTGGCCCGCACCCGCGACGCCGTGGTGGCGATCAAAGAACTCTCTGCCGGCCGCAGTCCGGCCCGTGTGCCCGGAGCCGGACCCGGCTGGACCGACCTCGCGGTACCCCGCTACGCCCACGAGGTCGAGGTATACGTCGGTGCGATGGGCCCGCAGATGCTGCGGGTCGCCGGACGCTACGCCGATGGCGCCCTGCCCCTGTGTCTGCCACCGCGCCACGTATTCTCGGCAATGAAGGAGATCAGCACCGGCGCCGCCGACAAGGGACGCGACATCGCCGACATCGACATCGCCGCATGCGTGTGGGCGTCGATCGCCGACGATCGCGACGAGGCACGCCGCGCGATGGCCCATCAGATCGCGCTCTACTCGGGGTCGCTGCCCGCCGCGGTTCTCGCCGAGCACGGCTTGGACCCCGACGAGTTCGCCCACACCCAACGACTGCTCGACACCGAGGGCGTCGACGCCGCCATCGCATCGGTCACCGACGGGATGCTCGGCCTCGGCATCGTCGGTGGCGTGGACGATGTGATCGCCCAGTGCTCCGAGCTGATCGAGGCCGGGGCCCGGCACATCTCGTTCGGTCCGCCGATCGGGGCCGATCCACTCCACGCCCTCGGGTTGATCGGCACCACGGTGCTGCCCGAGCTACGCCGGCTCGCCGACTCCTGAACCCGGGTATCCCCACCCCCTGTCCCTGAACCCCTGCAGCACAACGAAACATGGTGAAACAACGATGACACTCCTGCACGTACGGTCGAGCATCAGCGAGATGCCACCCTATGTGGCCGGTAAACCACCCGTCGCGACACCCGGGGTCACCCGGTACAAGCTCTCGTCCAACGAGAACCCGTATCCGCCGCTGCCCGGTGTGGTCGCGGCCGTCGACCAGGCGGTGCGTGACTCCAATCGCTATCCCGACGTGGGTAATGCCGAGCTCTATGCCGCACTGGCCGAATGCCTTTCGGTACCCACAGCGAATCTGGCCGTGGCCGCCGGATCGGCCGCCATCATCTACGACCTCCTCTCGAGCGTGTGCGAGCCGGGCGACAACGTCGTCTACCCGTGGCCCAGTTTCGAGGCCTACCCGATCGCGGTGCTCGCCGCCGACGCACGGTCGGAGCAGGTCCCGCTGACCGCCGACGGGTGCCACGACCTGGGCGCCATGGCCGCCCGCATCGACGATCGCACCCGCGCGGTGATCCTGTGCACCCCCAACAACCCGACCGGTGCGGCGTTGACGCACACCGAGGTCCTCGGATTCATCGACTCCGTTCCCGCGCACGTCTTGGTGATCCTGGACGAGGCCTATGCGGAGTTCGTGCGGATGGATGATCCCGTGGACGGGATCGCGATCGCCACCGCACGCACCAACGTCGCCGTGGCACGGACGTTCTCGAAGGCCTATGGCCTGGCCGGCCTGCGGGTGGGCTACGCCTACGCACCCACCGAGATCGCCGCAGCGTTGCGCGCCGTCGCCGTCCCGTTCGGGGTGAGTCTGCCCGCACAGGCCGCGGCGGTGGCGTCGCTGCAGTTGCGCTCGGAGTTACTCGAGCGCGTGGACGCCCTGGTCGTCGAGCGCCTGCGTGTGGTCGGCGGCCTCGCCGAGATCGGCTGGGACGTGGGTGATCCGCAGGGCAACTTCGTCTGGCTTCGCTTTCCCGACGCCGCCGCGGCCGCCGCATTCGTCGCCGAGGCCGGCGAGATCGGACTGTCGGTACGCCCGCTGGCCGGAACCGGAGTACGTGTCTCGATCGGCGAGACCGAGGCCAACACACGCCTTCTCGACCTCGCAGCCCGGATGATCCCCGCCCCGACCGCACCGAAGGAGTGACCATGTCCATCGCCGCCGAATCCTCTGTCTCCCCATCTCCCGTTTCCGACTCTGCTGTGCCCGACTCTGCTGTGCCCGACGATCAGCCGAGCGGTATCCCTGTCCGATGGTCGTCGTCGTCGCTCGACGAGGAGCGCCACCGCCGCAAGGTCGCACTGGTCGGCGGCTACCGACTGCTGTCGCGATTCGGCATGGACGAGGGTGTCGCGGGGCACATCACCGCTCGTGATCCCGAACTGTCCGACCACTTCTGGACCGCACGGTGGGGTGCCTACTTCGGCACGGTCTGCCCCGAGGACCTGATCTTGGTCAACGCCGACGGTGACATCGTCGAGGGCAGCGGGCCGCTCAACGGGGCGACCTTCGCCATCCATGCGGCCATCCATGACAAACGGCCGGATGTGGTCGGCGCGGTGCATGCGCACGGCCTGTATGGCAAGGCGTTCTCGGCGATGGGTCGTGAGCTCGGCGCGATGACACAGGACGCGTGCGCGTTCTACCAGGATCACATCCTGTATCCGAACTATGACGGTGTCGTCTTCGCCGCCGAGGAGGGACGTCGGATCGCCGCGGCCCTCGGTCCGCGTAAGGCGGCGATCCTGGCCAATCACGGGCATCTGACGGTGGGGACGACCGTCGAGTCGGCGGTGTGGTGGTTCATCACGATGGAACGGTCGATGCAGGCCGAGATGATCGCGCTGGCCGCCGGTACCCCCACCATGCTCGATCATGACACCGCAGTGGCCACCGGCGCCACAGTCGGCGGTGAGGCCGTCGGGTGGTTCCAGTACCAGTCGATCATTCCCAGGATCGTCCGCGAACAACCCGACTTCGCCGAGATCTGGGGAGCGGGTGTCTGATGGGACTACGGGTTCTGTTGTTGCCGCCCAATCCTTCTCCTGCCCTGCTAGATGCGGTCGAACCCGATGGGGTCGATGTTGAGGTGACCCGGCTGCCCGAGCACACCTCTGATGCCCTGCGGGCGGCCCTGCCGCACTGCGACGTGATCGTCGGCGACTGGTCGGGACAATTGCGGCTGGACGAAACCGAGGCCGCGCTCGCCGAGCGCGCCGTCCTGGTCCAACAGCCAACTGCCGGCGTCGAGACGATCGATCTCGATGCTTGGGCTCGTCGTGGCGTCCCAGTGGCGAACATCGGTCCGGCGAACTCGTGGTCGGTGACCGAGTGGTGTCTGGGTGCGACGATGAACCTGCTGCGGTCGTATCGGTGGGCCGATGCGCAGGTACGAGGTGGTCGGTGGCCTCAGCTCGGCATTCTCGACGAGGCCCGTCCGCGAGAGCTTCGTGGCAGCCGCGTGGGCGTGGTGGGCGCCGGCCAGATCGGCACCCGTCTGTGCGCCATGTATGCAAACCTCGGATGTGCGGTCTCGTACTGGTCACCCCGATCCAGGATCGACGGTGCGTCGTGGATGCCGTTGCCGAACTTGCTGTCCGACAGCGAGATCGTGATAGTCGCGATCGCCCGCACCCCCGACACACTGGGCCTCATCGGCCAAGATGCGGTGGACTCCCTCCCCGAGGACTCCATCCTGATCGATGTGAGTCGGGGCGGCATCGTCGACCAGAACGCGGTGCTCAAGCGAGTGCGTGCCCGAACCATGACCGGCGCCGCCCTCGACGTCTTCGGCACCGAGCCCCCACAACTGGCACCGGCCGTGTTGGGCGAGGAGAACGTCCTGCTGAGCCCCCATGTCGCCGGCGTGACCCGCAACTCGGTTGCCGCACAGATCGGCGCGGTCCGCGACAACATTCTGGCCGTCGCAACCGGAGAACCCTTGCTACACGTCCTGAATCGCTGACACGTCGACACCTCCGCAGGGAGTCACCATCGGCATATCGCAGCCCAATCAGCCACTCGCCGTTGATGTTTGATTCGACGAGGAGTGACCCGACAAGACGCGTCCAAACCTCGTCGGCCGATGACGCCCACGCAACCACTCCGGTCCCAACTCAATCAGCAACGCCCAGTGGGCGGTTGAG
>NZ_BCNF01000035.1 GCF_001485495.1 Gordonia desulfuricans NBRC 100010
GCCCATCATCGGTCCGCCCGATATCCAGGGCATTCAAGTTGCGGTCCTCTTTCGCCGGACGTCCACCCTCGGTGTCATCAGCATGATGGTCCCCCAGCTGATGCGCCCGGGCCATCACCTCAGCAGGTTTCGCCCCCGACAACACCTGCGCCAACAGATCACCCTCGAACTCAGCCCAGGACTCGGCAGTCGGAGCCTCCCCGGCACGCAAGCCGATCTGGTTCAACCCGCGCACGATCGCATCCACATGTTCACCCGAGATCGCCCCGTCGGCAGCATGTTTCGACGTGCGTTCCACCACCGCCGAGGTGCCGATCCGCTGCATCCGCGCAGCAACGGCGGGCGCGTACCCCATCTCGATCAGCAACGCGATCGGTTTGTGACCATGCCGCTGCGCAACCCCCAGCCGATCCAAATGCCCAGCTCCCGCCGCGGTCAACGCGTCGACAACATTCCTGATGGTGACCAGTGTCCGCATGTCCGTGAGTACAGCCGGCCCGGTCGGATCGTCGTCGAAACGACAATCGATGAGTGCGTCGAGAATGGTCTCCAGCTCCCCCTGCATGCGCACCATTGTAACGAACATACTGGCGATAGGTACTCGAATGGCCCATATTTTCAGCATCTTTGGATATCTCGATAGAGCTGTGACAGCTGTTCACCAACGGGGCTGATGTGCACCGCCAGTTCGACAGAACTTTCGTAGCCATCGTTTCACCGCTGTTACGTATCGGATCGGGGGTTGCGCACCACGCACATTCGCGGTTTAACTGTGATCCGTTGGTCGAGTGACCAAAAACGGAGGGCTGACGATGCACATCGTCCGGGGGTGGGTGTGGGGACCGATGGTCATCGCCCGTGCGTCGATGCACAGGACCGGTGACTGATGGCCCGGATCGCTTTCGAAGAGCGTCGAGATCGGTTGATACAGGCAACCATACGAGTGATCGCACGCGATGGTATCGCGGCGGCGAGTACCCGTGTGATCGCCGCCGAAGCTCAGATGCCACTCGGCGCCCTGCACTATGTCTTCGGATCGCGCGATGCATTGATGAAGGCGGTCATCGTGCACATCACCGACCAGGAACGGATCAGTGCGCTACTCGGCACCCAGATCGCGAGCAGCGTCGGAACGGTGGATCTGCACCAGTTGGTCGAGGCCGCGATGAACGGCTACCTGGACAACCTCACGACCCTCCCCGAGCGTGAGCTCGTGCTGCTCGAGGTCGCGATCCATGCGATGCGCCACGACCCGGACGCCGTCGCCGATCAATGGGCCACCTACCGAGCCGCCGCGGCGCAGACTCTCGAGCACGTCGCCGACGAGGCAGGCATCCGATGGCTGCACTCCACCGACGACCTGGCCAGATACCTCGTCACCTGGCTCGACGGCTTCACCGTGTCATGGCTGGCCGACCGGGACACCGCCGCGGCCCGACGCAGTGCCACGATCTTCGCCGACTCGTTCGCGGCCCTCGCCGCGACCCCAACCTGAAAGAGATCTCCGATGCTGCTCGGCGTGGACGAAACAGTTCTGGCACAGGTCAATGCGTACGCGGTACTCGGTGCCCTACCGGCACTGGCCGAGATCGCGCCGGAGGCTGCCGAGATGCTCCGCCGCGTCGGCGACGAGATCACACTGACGGTGCGGGTGCGACGGGGTCCCACTGTCTCCTACCGATTCGGCCCCACCTCGGTGGTGCGGGTCGACGACCCCGGACGCGGCCCGCAACTGCTGTTCGCCTCCCCCACCCATTTCGCCGCGACCCTCGCCGGTCGGGCGATGCCGATCCCGGTGACCGGGCCGGTCGGCCTACGCTTTCTCACCTCCGTGTTCACCCCGCTGTGCGAACTCCTCGAGAAGTACCTCAAGCCGTCCGCGGAAGACCTGTCCGATCCGGAGTTCTCCGCTGCCAGCACACGTCTCACCCTCGTCGTGGCCATGCTGGCCGTGGCGGTGGTCGCCAACGAGGATCGCAGCGGCAGGTTCTCGGCGGCACACATGCCCGACGGGACCCTCGACGTGGAGGCAGGCGACGACATACGCATCCGCCTGCAGGTGGACGCACACCGTGTCCGCGTGGTCGACGACATCGACGGGCCGCCGCGCGCACGCCTTCGCTTCGCCGATCTCGCCACCGTCGGCGACGTCCTGGCCGGGCGCGACAGTGCACTGGCCTGCGTCTGTGACGGACGTATCGCGATGAGCGGCTTCATCCCACTCGTCGACAACACGAACCGAATCCTCGACCGCGTCGGGGCCTATCTGAAGGCGTGACACCGTGACGAACACCGAGCAGACGGGCACCGGACCGAAGGCCACGAGCCCCGTCTACACCTATGACAAGAGCAACGCCATGTTCGACCGTGCGGTGCAGGTGATCCCCGGGGGCATCTACGGCCACCTCGGTCCCAGCGAGGGCTGCTACATCCCACGCGATGCCTATCCGCTGTTCTCCGCGCGGGCCGAGGGCACCCGATTCTGGGACCTCGACGGCAACGAGTTCATCGACTACATGTGCGGGTACGGGCCGAATGTGTTGGGCTACAACGACCCGATCGTCGCCGAAGCCGCTCAGCGGCAGGCACGCCGAGAAGACGTCGTCTCCATTCCCGGGTCGACGATGGTCGAATTCGCCGAACTGCTCACCGACACCGTGGCCTGCGCGGACTGGGCGTTCTTCGCCAAGAACGGCGGCGACGTCACCACATTGGCCGTGATGACCGCCCGCGCCGCCACCGGCCGCCAGCGCATCGTCTTCTTCGAGGGTTACTACCACGGGGTGGACCCATGGGCCCAGAAGCTGGACTACCCAGGCGTTCTCGAGCAGGACGTCCTGGGCAACATCGAGGCGCGGTGGAATGACATCGCCGATCTCCGGCGGATCTTCGCCGCGCATCGCGGTGAGATCGCCGCACTCATCGCCCAGCCGTACAAGCACGGCAACTTCTACGACAACGAACTCCCGGTCGAGGGGTACTGGAAACAGGTCCGCCGGTTGTGTGACGAGTACGGGATCGTGCTGATCGTCGACGACGTGCGGGCCGGATGGCGATTGGATCTGGCGGGCTCCGACCACCACTACGGGTTCAAGGCCGATCTGATCACCTTCTGCAAGGCTCTGGCCAACGGCTACAACGTGTCTGCGCTGTGCGGTGTCGAAGCACTACGGGAGCCCGTCTCGTCCATCACCTACACGGGCAGCTACTGGATGAGCGCCGTCCCGTTCGCGGCCGGTATCGCGACGATCACCCGGCTGGCCGAGATCGACGCACCGGCGCTGTTCCGCCGGCTCGGCACCGAGCTGACCGACGGGCTGGTCGAGGTGGCCGCCACTCATGGACACCGGCTGGTCGTGTCGGGGGAACCGGCACTGTTCTATCTGCGTCTGGCCGACGACGATTCACTCGACCTCCATCAACGCTGGATCGCCGAACGCGTCCGGCGAGGAGTGTTCCTGACCTCCCATCACAACCACTTCATCAACGCCGCACTCACCTCCGCCGACATCGCACGGACCCTGGAGATCGCCGACGCCGCCTTCGCCGCACTGGAGCGACCATGACCGCTGCGCCGCCCGGGCCGGCGCGCCGTGTCGGCTCCGGGTCGGGACAGCTCATGCCAATCCCGACCACTGGCGCCCGGTTACCCGTACGGTCGGGAGTCGTCCTGTCCGACAACGTCACCGGAGGCCTGCTCTGATGCGTCCCATCCGGCCCGCCCTGATCGCCCTCGTCGGGGTGTGCCTGGCCGTCACCATCGGTGTCGTGCCCGCCACCGCCGACACCGCCCACTCCCCTGCGGTGCCGCCCGACGCCGGTGGACGGCCCATCGTGGGCCTCGTCGATGCGCACGCCCACCTCAACGCTTCGGCGGCGTTCGGCGGATCGCTGCACTGTGGCCGCCCCTTCGACCAGGCCGGCCCGCAGGTCGCGTTGGCCGGCTGTCCCGCACACGCGCGGCTGGGAGTCGGGGCACTGCTCGAGACCATCGTCGGCGGGTCCGATCCCACGGCGGGGACCGCCGGCTGGCCGACGATGGCCGACTGGCCCCGGCACAACACCCTCCTGCACGAGCAGGCGTACTACACCGGGATCGAACGGGCCTGGCGCGGCGGATTGCGGATGATCAACACGCTGTTGGTGGCCAATCGCGTGATCTGCGAGCTGTATCCGCAGCGAACCGGGCCGTGTGACGAGACATCGCAGATCCGGGCGCAGGCCACGCAACTGCACCAGATGCAGTCCTACATCGACTCTCGCAGCGGGGGCCCAGGCAAGGGGTGGTTCCGCATCGTGACCTCACCGGCCCAGGCCCGGGCGGTCGCGGCGGCGGGCAAACTCGCGGTGTCGGTCGGCGTGGAGTCCTCGGAGATCCTCGGCTGTTCGGAATGGCAGGGACGCCCCGGATGCACTGCGGCCCAGATCGACTCGGGCCTCGACGAACTGCGTCGGCTCGGCGTCAGCAATGTCTTTCTGGTCCACAAGTTCGACAATGCCCTCGGTGGAACGCGTTTCGATCCCGGGACCACCGGCGCCGCACTCAATGTGGGCAATCTGATCGCCACCGGACACTGGTGGCAGGCACGTTCCTGTACCGGCGGGGAGGCCGACCACCCGCAGCCGATCGCCGACGACGGTCTCGAACGCCTCCTGCGCGAGGCCCGCGTCGACCTGCCCGCCGGGACCACCCTGCCGGTGTATCCGGCCGGGCCGATCTGCAACATCCGCGGCCTGACCGATCTGGGCCGGCACGCGGTGGAATCGGCGATGGACCGGGGCATGCTCCTCAACATCGACCACATGAGCGTACGCACGGCACGCGATGTCCTCGACATCGCCAAACGCCGCCACTATGCGGGCATCCTCACCGCACACACCTGGTCGGATCGGCAGATCGCGCGGGATGTCCTCGCGCTGTCGGGGTTCGCCGCCACCTATGCCTATGCGGCCGGCGACACGGGTACCGGCGAGCCCGACTTCCTCTCCGAATGGCGTGCGGACTCGGCCGGGCTGACCGTCCGCGGCTACGGATACGGGTCCGACGTCAACGGGCTGGCACCCCAGGCGCCGGCCCGCCTCGACGCGAGCTCCGACCCGCTGCGGTATCCGTTCACCGCGATCAACGGGGTCACCATGGACAAGGCCGTGCTCGGAACCCGGACGTACGACCTGAATCGTGACGGCGTCGCGCAGTACGGCCTCTACGCGGACTGGTATGCAGATCTGTTGCAGGCGGCGGGTTCCGATGCTCCCCGACTACGGGCCCAGTTGATGTCGGGGGCGGAAGGCTATGTCCGCATGTGGGAGTCGGTCCGGCGTGACTGACCCCCGCGATCCCTCGCCGGCGGGAACCACACCCACCGACCCCGGCAATCCTCCGGCCGCATCGACTCCCGGTGCCACCCCGAAACCCGGCGGGTCGTCGAATCCCGCGGTGTCGTCCAATCCTGCGGTGTCGCCCAATCCTGCTGGGGTGAGCCGGATGTGGATCGTCGCCCTCATGTTGGGGATCATCGGCATCTTCGCAGCGTGGTTCGGGCCGCTGCAGATCCTGCTGCCCGAGCAGTCCCGCGTCATCGCCGACGACGCCGGCATCGGCAAGGAGTCCCTGCTCGCCACCGTGACCGGCGTGGGTGCCCTGGTGTCGATGATCGCCAATCCGTTGTGCGGTCTGTTCTCCGACCGCACCCGATCGCGGTGGGGACGCCGCATCCCGGTGGCCGTCGCCGGCACCGTGGTGGGCGTCGCGGGTCTGCTCGTCCTGTCCTCGGCGCACGGTCTGGCGGCGATGGTGGCCGGATGGGCGTTGGTGCAAGCCGGTTTCAACGGCCCGTTCGCCGCCTTCACCGCATTGATCGCCGACCAGGTCCCCGAAGACAAACGCGGTCTGGTGGGTTCGATGTTCGGGGTCGGCCAGATCGTGGGCGTGGTCCTCGGCACGGTCGCCGCGACGGTCGTGGGACCGGGTCCGCTGGGCTATGTGGCGCTCGCGGTGGCCGCCCCGACGCTGATCTCGGCGGTGATCGTCGTGCAGCTCGGCAATCCTCGTACCGAATCGGCGCGCGGACCGTCGTCTACCGGCGGCTGGACGTTCCGCCTGACCCGGGACTTCGCGTGGGCGTGGGCGATGCGCTGTGCCATGAACACGGTCAACGCCATCGTCATGCTCTATCTCTTCTACTACCTCTCCGACGAGGTGGGGATCGCCGACCCCGCGGGCCAGGTGCTGCTCGTCACCGTGGTCAATGTCCTGCTCAGCGCGGCTGCGGCGGCCGTCGGCGGTATCTGGTCGGATCGCATCGCACGTCGTCGGTCCTTTGTGATCGCCGGTGCGGTCGGGGTCGGTCTCGGCACGGCCGTGCTGGGCGGATTCGCCACGTGGTCCACGACCGTCGTCGCCGCCGTCCTGGTGGGTGTCGGGTGGGGCCTGTATCTGGCAGTCGACATCGCCATAGTCACCGCCACCCTCCCCGACGACGAGTCGGCCGCCACGATGCTCGGTGTCGCCAACATCGCCAGTTCGTTGCCGCAGGTTCTCGCCCCGCTGATCGCTGCGCCGGTGGTGACCAGCGCGTTGGGCTATCCGGGCTTCTACGGCCTGGGGGTCGTGGCGGCCTTGATCGCTGTTGTGTGTGTCCGACGGATCACCGTGATCCGGTGAGCCAACGATTTCGAGGAGTGAGAACTGCCATGACCGACCCCGTTCAGCGTGCACTGCCGGCCGGATTCCGGTTCGGTGCGTCGACCGCTGCCATCCAGATCGAGGGCGCGGCAACCGAAGACGGACGTGGCGTGAGTATCTGGGATGTCTTCGCCGCCGAACCCGGACGGATTCGCCACGGCGACACCCCTGCGGTGGCCGCCGACCACTATCACCGCTACCGCGAAGACGTCGCCTTGCTCGGTGAGCTCGGCATCGACGACTACAGGTTCTCGATCTCCTGGCCGCGGATCATCCCGCAGGGCACCGGCGAGATCAACGTCGCAGGTCTGGACTTCTACGACCGACTCGTCGACGAGACCCTTTCTGCCGGAATCCGTCCCGTTCCCACGCTGTATCACTGGGATCTGCCGGTCGCACTGCAGGACCGTGGTGGATGGATGAATCAGGACACCGCGCACGCGCTCGCCGACTATGTGGACGTGGTGGTGGCGCGCCTCGGCGACCGGGTCAAGGACTGGCTGACCCTCAACGAGATGAATGTCCATGCCCTGTATGGGTATGCATTGACCGACCATGCGCCCGCGGCCGGCCTCGGACTCGGTGCGCTCCCCGCGGCCCACCATCAGCTCCTGGCGCACGGGCTGGCCGTGCAGTGTCTTCGTGCGGCAGGTGATTTCCGGGTGGGTGTGGTCAGCCAGCACTTCCCGGTCGAGGCCGCGAGCACCACCACCGACGACATCGAGGCCGCCGAGGCATTCGAGATCCTCACCAACTGGACCTTCTCCGATCCCATCCTTCTCGGCCGCTACCCGGTGCCCGAGATCACCGCACTGGTCACGGCCACGACAGGTCTCGACGAGGACGCACTCGCCGCAGACCTTGCGGTCATCTCGGCGCCGCTCGACTTCTACGGCGTGAACTACTACGAGCCGACGAAGATCGAGGCGCCACGCCCGGACAAGGACTACAGCGGCGTTCTCGAGGTCGACATCCCAGCCGGGATGCCGTTCTCGCCGGTGCCGTTCGAGGGTGTCGAGAAGACCGACTTCGGCTGGTCGGTGATCCCGTCGGGTCTCACCGACATCCTGGTCACCCTTGATCGGCGATACCCGAACCTCCCGCCGGTGGTGGTGACCGAGAACGGCGCTTCCTACCACGACCCCGATCCCGTCGACGGCCGCGTCGCCGACCCCGCCCGGGTGGACTACCTGCGGCGACACCTCGACGCTGTCGGCGACGCCATCGAGGCAGGAGTCGATGTACGTGGCTACTACGTGTGGTCTGCGCTCGACAACTTCGAGTGGGCTGCCGGATACCAGGAGCGCTTCGGCCTGATCCACGTCGACTTCGCCACCGGACACCGGACCCGTAAGGATTCCTGGTTCTGGTATCGCGACGTCATCGCCACACATCATCGCGCGAGCGAAACCGTCCACGGCGCCCATCGATAGGCGGAGGTCCCGCGACCCGCTCGACAACGGATGCGCTGCTCGATCATCCACCGGCAGATGATGGTTGAGCCGACATCGCCTGCGCAACCACGTCCGACGTGGTCACCACCCAACCCAAGCTGCGGAGATTTCGACACGGGTCCTCGCGATGCTCGGTCCCGGCTCAATCAGCAAAGAAGACGCGACTCAATCAGCAACGCCCAGTTCGTGGTTGAGCCGACGAGGAGCGCAGCGACGAGACGAGTCGAAACCTCAGACAGCCGACGTCGCCAACGCAACCACCCCCGACATGCTCACCACCCAACCCAAGCTGCGGAGATTTCGACACGGGTCCTCGCGATGCTCGGTCC
>NZ_BCNF01000036.1 GCF_001485495.1 Gordonia desulfuricans NBRC 100010
CGCGATGCTCGGTCCCGGCTCAATCAGCCACGCCCAGTAGGTAGCCGACGTCGCCAACGCAACCACGTCCGACGTGGCCACCACCCAACCCAAGCCACGGAGATTTCGACACAGCTCAATCAGCGAAGTAGGTGCGGCAACCTGTCCGGTGACACTCAGGGCGCCAGTAACTCTCGGATCGTGGGGCGCAGTGCGGCAAGCAGATCCGAGGCGCCGATGGGGGCACCGGATGCGGCGTTCCGTGCCGCGTGGGCGTGGACCCGGGCGGCGGCAGCGCCGGCCCAGATCGGGGGAAGGCCGGCGGCCAGGAGCGATCCGGCGATCCCGGAGAGCACGTCTCCGGCACCTGCGGTCGCAGCCCACGACGATCCGGCGTCGTTGCCGTAGACGGTGCCATCGGCCTGGGCGACGAGGGTGATCCGTCCCTTCAACAGCACCGTGGCACCCCAGCGTTTGGCCAGGTCGGCGACGGCGGCCAGGCGGTCGGCGCCGACGGGTTCGCCGGTGAGACGGGCGAATTCGCCGGCGTGTGGGGTGAGCAGGGTCGGCGCATCCCGGCCGATGACGAGGTCGGGGTGCGCGGCGAGCACCGTCAGCGCGTCGGCGTCGACGAGGACAGGCAGATCGGTGGCGAGCACTGTCCGCAACCGTTCCAGGGCGGCGTCGTCGGTGCCGGCGCCGGGACCGATCACCCACGCCTGCACCCGTCCGGCCTCGGAGAGTTCCGGTACCACAACCACTTCCGGCCGGTGTGCGACGACCTCGGCATGTGCCGAACCGACGTAGCGCACCATCCCCGACGTGGCGGCGACCGCCGCACCGGTGGACAGGATGGCCGCCCCCGGGTAGCGATGCGAGCCGGCGATCACCCCGACCACGCCTTGGGTGTACTTGTCGTCATGGGCACCGGGGACGGGCCATGCCGCGGCGATGTCGGCGTCGGTGAGTGCCTGCAGCCGGATCTCCCCAGGTGCATATTCCTCGGCGACATCCGGATCGCCTTCGTGGTCGGCGGGAAGTCCGATGTCCACCACCACGATTCGCCCGCACTGCGGCCCGGCCAGCAGATGGGCACGCCGGCGCACACCGAAGGTCACGGTGATGTCGGCGCGGACCGCCGGATCGTGCACCACTCCGGTGTCGGCATCCACTCCGGAGGGAAGGTCCACCGCGACGACGACCGTCGACGGCGCCACCCCGGCGAACACCTTTGCGGCGGTGGGCCGCAATGGTCCCCGACCACCGATCCCGACGACTCCGTCGATCACCACGTCGAGACCGCGGGGCAGTTCGGTCCCGAGTCGGCCGCCGGCGGAGCCGAAGGCGAGCAGCGCCTTCGGATGAGCCTTGTCCGGAGCCAGGAGCACTGCGGTGACCCGGATCCCGCGACGCGCCAGCTCGGCGCCCGCGAACAGGGCATCCCCGCCGTTGTCACCGGCACCGACGACGATCCCCACCGTGCGGCCGTAGCAGCCGCCGGTGGCGGCGAGCCGGCCGACCACCACCTGCGCCACACCGTGCGAGGCCCGGCGCATCAGTGTGCCGTTGGCGAGCAGCTCACCGGTGGAACGCTCGGCCACACGAACCTGTTCTGCGGTGAGAAGGCTGACCGGCATGGCGGACTATTCGACCGTGACCGACTTGGCGAGGTTACGCGGCTTGTCGACGTCGTATCCGCGGGTCTGGGCGACCGTCGCGGCGAAGACCTGCAGCGGCACCGTCGACACCAGCGGCTGCAGCAGCGTCGGGGTGCTGGGGATCGGGATGAAGTGGTCGGCGACCGTCTGGGCGGCCACGTCGTCGGCCTCGGAGATGACGATGGTGCGCGCACCTCGCGCCTGGATCTCGCGGATGTTGGACACCATCTTGGAGTGCAGCAGGGCACGCCCGGCCGGTGACGGCATCACGATGATCACCGGCAGGCCGTCCTCGATCAGGGCGATCGGGCCGTGTTTGAGTTCACCGGCGGCGAACCCCTCGGCATGCATGTACGCGAGCTCCTTGAGCTTGAGCGCACCCTCGAGTGCCACCGGGTACCCGACGTGGCGACCGATGAACAGCACGGTGTTGTGATGGGCGAGCGACCGCGCGAGCTCGCGGACCGGCTCCATGGTGTCGAGGACCTCGCGCACGGCCTCGGTCATCGATTCCATCGCCGCGAACTCGCGGGCCACCTCGTCGGCGTATTTGGTGCCACGCGCCTGGGCCAGCGCCAGACCGACCATGTAGGCGGCGGCGATCTGCGCCAGGAAGCACTTGGTGGATGCGACACCGATCTCCGGGCCGGCGTGGGTGTAGAGCACCGCGTCGGATTCACGCGGGATCTGCGCGCCGTTGGTGTTGCAGATCGCCAGGACCCGGGCCTTCTGGTCCTTGGCGTGCCGGACGGCCTCCAGGGTGTCGGCGGTCTCGCCGGACTGCGAGATCGCGACGACCAGCGTCGATCGGTCGAGCACCGGATCGCGGTAGCGGAACTCGCTGGCCAGCTCCACCTCGACGGGCAGCCGGGTCCAGTGCTCGATGGCGTACTTGGCGAGCAGACCGGCGTGATAGGCGGTGCCACAGGCGACGACGAAGACCTTGTCGACATCGCGCAGGTCGTCGTCGGTCAGCCGCTGCTCGTCGAGGACGATGCGGCCGTCCTCGAGGTGGCCGAGCATGGTGTCGGCCAGTGCGGCGGGCTGCTCGGCGATCTCCTTGAGCATGAAGAAGTCGTGGCCGCCCTTCTCGGCGGCGGCGAGGTCCCAGTCGATGTGGAACGGCTTGCCCTCGCGGGGCTCCTGATCGAAGTCGGTGACGGTGTAGCTGTCGGCGGTGATCACGACGACCTCGTCGTGGCCGAGCTCGACGGCATCACGGGTGTGCTCGATGAAGGCGGTGACATCCGAGGCGACGAACATCTCGCCGTCGCCCACGCCCACCACCAGCGGCGTGGACCGGCGTGCGGCGACGATCGTGTCCGGGTGATCGGAGTGCGTGAAGACCAGGGTGAACGCACCGTCGAGCCTACGCAGTGCCGCGTAGGCGCTGGCCACGAAATCACCGGCGGTCGCACCCTGCGTGTACTCCCGCGAGATCAGGTGGACCGCGGTCTCGGTGTCGGTGTCGGATGCGAACTCGACGCCCTCGGCCTCCAGCTCGGCTCGCAGCGGCGCATAGTTCTCGATGATGCCGTTGTGGACGACGGCGATCTTGCCGTCGAGGCTCACATGCGGGTGGGCGTTGCGATCGGTGGGCTGACCGTGCGTGGCCCACCGGGTGTGTCCCATGCCGGTGCTGCCGGCCAGCGAGTCCCGGCCGACCGTGGCGATCTGCTTGTCGAGGTTCTCCAGCCGACCGGCCTTCTTCTCGATCGCGGTGTGACCTTGCCCGTCGAGGATCGCCACACCGGCCGAGTCATAACCGCGGTACTCCATACGCCGAAGCGCTTCGACCACGATGTCGAGGGCGTCGCGGCCCCCCACGTATCCGACGATTCCACACATAAGTCGTCAGGGTACCGGGATTTCTGCAGTGGCCTTGCCACGCCGCTTGCGCGGTTTGGCGCCGAGCAACGCCGACACGTGATCCAGTTCTCCCTCCGGGGTCACCTCGGGGTCTGCGACCAGGGTCTTTCCGATGACGGCGGCCGGATCGGCGAACCCGGCGTAGTCGGTGTCCAGGGTCAGCGAATGCAGCAGGAATCCGGTCAGCAGAGCCCTGACCTGGGTGTGGGTCAGCTTGTCCGCCCCGTTGATGCCGACCAGCGACTTGGGCGTGCGGCGCTCGAGCAGGCCGCGGCTACTGGCGCCGAGCAGGGTGCGCAACACCACATCGCCCCCGTAGGCGCGGGCCAGGGGGCGGGCGTTGGCGTCGACGGTGTCGAGGGCTGTCGGCGAGGCCAGGATGAGCCCCGGTGCGGTCACGGTCGCGGCGGCCGGCTCCAGCACCGGTGTGGTGGGCGCCGGGAACAGCGCCACCACCGCCTTGGTCTCGATGGGCGGCTGACCGGCCACCACATCCGATGACGCCGCGATCACCGCGGCAGATGCACCGAATCCGTGCCCCACATAGCCGACGCGACGGGGGTCGACGGTGATGCCGCCGTCGCCGAGCGGCGCATGCGACACCACCGACAGCGCAGACCGCAGTTCACCGGCGAACCCGACGTCAGATGGCATCAGACCACGCTGCCCGTCCGGGGCGGCGACCACGATGCCCCAGGAGGCCAGGTGGTAGAGGAGGTCGCGGTAGCGGCTGCTCCCGGTGAGCCAGTGATGGCCGAAGGCCACTGCGGGCAGGTGCGTCCCCTCGGACGGCGCGAACACCCGGCCGTCCATCCCGACGATCCCGAGGCTGCCGGACAGCACCCGGTGCGGACCGCGTCGGGCCAAGGTCTTCATGAGCTTGGCCGGAGGCTTCGACGGCTTCTTGGAACCACTTGTGCCGAACACGTCACACAGCCTATTCGGAGTGGCGCCCGCGGTGGGGACTGGCCTCGGCCACGTCGGCCGGGAGCAGGATTCGCGGGGTGGGACTGTCGCACGCATCGGCGGCCACCTCGAGGTCGGCGCGGAGTCGGGCGGTGGCATCGGCGGTGGCCTGCCGGTGCTGGCCGGCGACCCCGGAGAGCCGACGCTGCACGGCGCTGAACTCCCGCGATGCCTCCGCCAGCCGGGTGGTGGTGGCGCGGGCGATCTGTTCGATCTGGTCGGCGGTGTTCACTGATCACCGGCGAGCGCGAGATCGGACTGGGTGGAGGAGGCGTCGGGAACCGGCGGTGCCGGCCGGGACGGCGGTTCGGGCACGCCGGGTGACGCCGGTGTGGCCGCGTCCGGGGTGGTGACGTGCGGTGTGGCCGTATCGGATTGCGTGGTGTCGGATTGCGTGGTGTCTGGCGACCCGGTGGGCGGCGTCGCCGGGATCGTCTGGGGGCGGGCGCCCGGGTCGTCGGTGGTCCGTCCCGCCGGAGGGCCCGGATCGTTCGCCGGGGGCTCGACGTGCCGGGGCGCAGACGCCCCGGACGATGCCGTGTCCGGTGACGGTTCGTCCGATGCCAGGGTGAACGGCACGTCGGCGGCGGGTGGGACGTCGACCGGCTGTGCGATGCCCGCCGGCGGCGCGCCCGCCCGATCCGTGTCGGGTCCCGCGGTGCGCCGGTCGGCGTGCGGGTCGTCCGGCAACTCGGCACGCACCGCCGTGCCCGCCTGGCCGCGTGGGTCGCCGAGCTCGCCGTCATCCCATGTGTCCGAGGTCCTCGACAGCACCGCGAGGACCCCGCCGATCCCCTGTCGTGCGGAGTCGGAGGCATTGCGCAACAGCGTTATCCGAGATCCGACGTCATCGATGACGACCTGCAGCGGGATCTCCCCGGTCAGCACCCGGGCGGGGATCTCGGGTACCGGCACTCCGGCCACCATCGGACTCGACAGACGCGCCACCGTGAGATACCAGGTGCGCAGGATCTGGTCGATGCCCGCTGCCGCGGCGTTCGCCGCATCCGACACCGACCGCAGCGCATGCAGGTCGGCTTCGGCCCGGCGCTGGTGTTCGATCACCAGTCCGAGCACCACCCGCCCGGCCTCCGAGACCCAGCCGGCGTCGAGACGTACCTGCTGTTCGGGTAGCCGATGCAGCCGGTCGGCGACGGCACGGTGGGCCGATGCCAGCCGTCGGGCGTCTGCGGCGAGACCGTCGACGTCCACACCGCCGACGGAGGTGAGCATCGACCGGATCTCGTCATCGCCCGGTACGTGCATACCCAGCAGGCGACCCGTT
This sequence comes from Gordonia desulfuricans NBRC 100010, assembly GCF_001485495.1. Classification (GTDB taxonomy): domain Bacteria; phylum Actinomycetota; class Actinomycetes; order Mycobacteriales; family Mycobacteriaceae; genus Gordonia; species Gordonia desulfuricans. The sequence continues at coordinate 5,758 of NZ_BCNF01000036.1, forward strand.
CCGAGCACGGCGATCAGGTCCTCGACTCCGCGGATGGCCTGATCACGCAGCGCGGCAAGGGAATCCGTGCGCGGTGCGGTCATGATTGCGTTCCCGCGTCCGAATGCAACGCCCCGGCGGCCTCGTCGTCGGCGGCCACCACATGGTCCACGCCCCGACCGAGTGTCTCGGCCAGTGACGACGCGGATGCGGCCTGCACACGGAGCCGGTCGGCGAGCAGGCCCGCGGTCTGGGCGAAACGCCGGCCGAGTTCGTCGTGGTCGGGGCCGCACCACGATCCGAATGCGTCGCCGTCGAGGTCGGCGGCAGCCGCGTCGACCACCTGCGCGACCCGCCGGTAGTACCCGACGACGGCCGTCACCTGATCGACGTCCATCCGCATGTGTGCCCCGTCCGCACCCGTCATCCCCGCCCCTCCCCTGGACACCGCCATCGCAGGCGGTCATGAGATGGGTCACAGCCTAACGCCCGGATCCGACACCCACCCGCCGAAGACCCATCACCCACAGATCGGGGGCGTCGTGCACAGGGGACGGATTTCCGGTCCACGAGCCCACCGGATGTGGTAGCCGACGGCATCGGCACCGCCGGGTATCGGGGTGCACAAACGCCGAACCGGGAAAAGGGCCGTCAGCGGCGCCGGCCACGTGGAGCAGGACCGCCGCGGCGTCGCGACCGGATCGACCTCGAGTGGATCAGTCTGCTGCGGGGATGGTGACGCCGTGCGCGGCGACGGCGGAGATCAGCGCGTCCGGACGTTGTGTCACCGGACCGTCCGCGACGAGTTCGAAGGCGCATCCGAGGGTGCGCGATCCGCCGTCGGCGTGTTCGCTGTCACCGATCATCAGCGCCTGTTCGGGCGGCACGCCGAGACCGTCGAGGGCGGCCTGGAAGATCCGCGGGTCCGGCTTGATCACGCCGACCTCGTACGACAGCGCCCACGCCCCGACATGTCCGGTGAGCCCGTGCAGGGCCAGGACCTCGCGGAGATCGAAGGCGATGTTGCTGACCACCCCCACCGCGATGCCCTGTGCGGCAAGGCCGGCGAGTACGGCCACGGTGTCGGGGAACGGGACCCAGGAGTGCGGGTCGAGAATCCGTGCATACAGCTTCTCGGCATGGCCGGGAACGGTCAGGCCCGACGCCCGCAGCACCGCCAGGTAGGCCCGACGATGCTTCGCGGGATCGAGATCGCGTTGCTCCCAGGCGATCCGGTCGTCGCCGGTCAGATCTGCGGGCATCCCGACCGGCTGGGTCATCCGGCGGATCAGGTCCGCCTGCGCGTCGACGTGCAGGGGCCGGCCCTGCGCGTCGTGGAGTCCCGCGAACCATTCGTCGCGGGCCTCGAACCGGAAGAGCGTGCCGGAGAAGTCGAAGAGGACGGCACGCGGGACCGAGGTCTCCACCGCCATCGTCACTCCCCGACCGTCGCGACCACGCCCGCGACGCGCTCGGCGATCCCCAGCGCCAATTCCGGCGTGGGCGCCTCGACCATCACGCGTACCAGTTGCTCGGTTCCCGAGGGCCGCAAAAGAATTCGCCCGGTCTCACCGAGTTCGGTCTCGGCCTTGGCCACCGCGTCGGTCACCGATTGCGCCTGTGCCACGGCATGTTTGTCCGCAACGCGCACGTTGATCAGTTCCTGCGGCAGGACGGTCACGATCGACGCGAGATCGGCCAGACGCTTCGAGTTCTCGACCATCTCGGCCATCAGCAGCAGCCCGGTGAGGATGCCGTCACCGGTGGTACCCGAGCCGGGTACCACGATGTGGCCGGATTGTTCACCGCCGAGCGAGTAGCCACCGCGACGCAGTTCCTCGAGGACATAGCGATCGCCGACAGCGGTGGTGTGCAGGGAGATTCCCGCCTCACGCATCGCGATGTGCAGACCCAGGTTGCTCATCACCGTCGCCACCAGCACGTCCTCGTGCAGCCGGCCCTTCCGGTGCATCGCCGAGGCCAGGATGGCCAGGATGTGGTCGCCGTCGACGAGTCCGCCGGTGGAGTCGACGGCCAGGCACCGGTCGGCGTCACCGTCGTGGGCCAGCCCCAGGTCGGCGCCGTGTTCGAGCACCGCGGCCTGCAGCTTGTCCATGTGGGTGGACCCGCAGCCCTCGTTGATGTTGATGCCGTCGGGTTCGGCGTAGATCGGGATGACCGTCGCGCCTGCGGCCGCGTACACGTGGGGTGCCACCGCGGAGGCGGCGCCGTTGGCGCAGTCGACCACCACGGTCACGTCGTCGAGGCGCACGTCGATCGCCGCGGCGAGGTGGCGGGCGTACCGCTCCTCCGCGTCGGGGGCGTCGAGCAGACGGCCGACGTCACCGCCGGTCGGACGCGGGTGATCGTCGGCGGCCATCGCGGCCTCGATCCGGTCCTCGACGTCGTCGTCGAGCTTGTGCCCGCCGGCGCCGAAGAACTTGATGCCGTTGTCCGGCATGGGATTGTGGGATGCCGAGATCATGACGCCGAAGGCGGCGTCGTAGTCGGCGGTCAGAAAGGCGATCGCCGGTGTGGGCAGCACGCCCACCCGGATCGCGTCGACACCCGCGGCGGCCAGGCCTGCGCACACCGCGGCCTCCAGCATCTCGCCGGAGGCACGGGGATCGCGGCCCACGACCGCACGGGGTCGGGTACCGGTACCGAGAACGACCGCGGCGGCCGAGGCCAGGCGCAACCCGAGCTCGCAGGTGAGCTCGGAGTTGGCCAGGCCTCGGACGCCGTCGGTTCCGAAAAGGCGTGACAAGTCAGCGCTTGGAGTACTGCGACGCCTTGCGGGCCTTCTTCAGGCCGTACTTCTTGCGCTCGACCGCACGCGGGTCGCGCGTGAGGAAGCCGGCCTTCTTCAGGGCCGGGCGATCCTCCGGGGTGACCTCGATGAGGGCACGGGCGATCGCCAGACGCAGCGCACCGGCCTGACCCGAGGGGCCACCACCGACGAGGCGTGCGTGGATGTCGAAGGACTCGGTCCGCTCGACGGTGACCAGCGGGGCCTTGATCAGCTGCTGGTGCACCTTGTTCGGGAAGTAGTCCTCGATGGTGCGGCCGTTGAGGCGGAAGTCGCCGGTGCCGGGCACCAGGCGGACGCGCACGACGGCCTCCTTGCGGCGACCGACGGTCTGGATCGGGCGGTCGATGACGACCGGGCCGCGGTCGGCGACGGCATCGTCGTCGACGGCAACGTCGGCGTCGTAGTCGTCGGTGGCCTCTTCGACAGCCTCGACGGCCTGCTCGACAGCGGTCTCGGCGGCAGCGGTGTCGTCACCGGCATCGGCCTGGACCTCGGCAGCATTTTCCACGGCGGCCTCCACGGCCTCGTCCGAAATGTTCTCGTTGGTCACTGGGCCACCTGCTTGATCTCGAAGGGGACGGGGCGCTGGGCCGCGTGGGGGTGGTTCGGGCCGGCGTAGACCTTCAGCTTGGAGGCCATGGCGCGTCCGAGCTTGGTGTGGGGAAGCATGCCCTTGATGGCCTTCTCCAGGACGCGCTCGGGGTGCGACTCGAGCAGCTCGGCGGTGGTCTGGGCCTTCAGGCCGCCCGGGTGACCGGAGTGGCGGTAGTTGAGCTTGGTCTGCGCCTTGTTGTTGGTCAGCGCGACCTTCTCGGCATTGATGATGACGACGAAGTCGCCACCGTCCATGTGGGGGGCGTAGGTGGGCTTGTGCTTGCCGCGGAGCAGGTTCGCGCTCTGCACGGCCAGCCGGCCGAGCACCACGTCGGTGGCGTCGATGACATGCCACGTGCGTGTGATGTCACCGGCCTTCGGGGTGTAGGTAGACACAGTTGGTCCTTCAACTCTTGTCGACGGTGCTGGTCAGATGCAGCGGCAGAGGAACACCCGGCGACCAGTGGGGACCCGGGACTCGACTACCCGGAACACCACGAGGGTGACCAGGTGCCACGCACCAGCGATCCAGAGTACGGGATCGCGCAGTTCAGGGTCAAAATGCCTCAGCCGGGCCCGATCCGTACCGACGCCACCGCCTCGGTGCACGGGCCGTCGATCGTCTCCGCGCCGGTTCCGCCCTGACACCCGACACTCACCTGCAGATCGTCGTCGACCAGGACGTACCAGCGGATCGGCGCCCCCGACACCGGGGCCTCGCGATAGCTGATCACATCCCGCCCGGCATAGCGCGTGGACGGCGAGAACTCGGTGACGACGTCGTCGCCGCGCTGCCGGATCCGGTTGTGCAGGCTGGTGGCCACCGAGGCCGGCGTCGACCCGGCCCGTACCGGGCTCTGGACCAGGAGGATGCGGGAGCCGTCGTCGCCGGCGGCGAACACGGTGCGCGTCTGCGAGCCCGGGCCGGCCGTCCCCGACGGTGCGGGCGGATCACTGCGATGCCAGTCGCCGGGCACCGTGAGCGTGGTGCGTCCCACCGTGACGTCGTCGGTGTGCGACCCGGCCGGTCCGTCGTGTTGCCAGATCCCCACCCCGGCCGCCACGGTGGCCACCGCGGTCGCACATGCCGCGGCCACCCAGATCCATCGGATGCTGCGTGACGTCGTGGGCTCGTCGCCGACGGCGGGCCCGGGGCCGGTGCCGAGGGCCGCCCGCCGGCTGCGTGCACCCCACCGCGCGATCAGCTGCGGATCCACCTGGAGAATCCGTCCGGCCACCGTGTGCCGGCCGATCGCGTCGACCGCCGCGGCACGTTCGGCCGGGATCGCGCCGTCGACGAACACCACCTCGATGCCGTCGTCGACGGCCGCCTCCACCTCGACGCGGTCGGCTCCGGCACCGGTGACAGCGACGACGGCGCTCGCCTCGATCTCCCAGTCACCGCCGCGGCGGCGCAGGCGTTGCACATCCCACGTCGGTGCCGAACCGGCCGGGTACCGCGGCAGATGTGTCGTCTCCACCACCGCACACCGCGACACGGTGGTGTCGGTGTGGCCGCGGGCGATCAGCACCGCCCGCGGCACCACGTCGATGTCTGCCGGGACGCGCGCGGCGGCACGACGCAGGACACCGGCGCGCACCGCACCCCAGGTGCTCGGATGTCCGATGATCAGCGACGCCCCACACGATTCCGACCACCGGGTGAAGATCTCGGTCCACCGCTGCTCCACCATCACCGCAACGCCGTCGAGGACGATCCGGTCGGCATCGATCGCGTCCATCAGTCCGGTCAGATCGGGTCCCGGCACCGCACCGATGCGGGTGTGCCCGTAGCCGAGGTCCACCACGACCGGGCCCACCACCGCGGATACTTCCGCGGATGAGACCGACTCGGGTACCACCGATCCGGCGTCGGACAGCTCGATCACCATGACGATCCCCGCGTTACCGCGTCGGCCCGGGGTCCGAGTCCGCCAGCCCCACCTGGATCATCTCCTGGACCCGAGTGCGAGACACCAGTTCTCCGCGCCCGGGTACCAGTCGCTGCAGCCGGGTGCGTCCGGTGATGTACCCCTCGTCCCGGTCCCCGCTCATCAGCAGCATGTCGCAGGAGAGGTCCTTCAGGCGTGCGATCACCGGGTCGAACATCGCGCGGCCGAGCCCGCCCGAGCGGCGGGCCAGCACCAGATGCATCCCGATGTCGCGGGCGTGGGCGGCCAGATCCAGCAGTGCCAGAAGCGGATTGCCCGACGACGTGGCGACCATGTCGTAGTCGTCGACGATCACGTACACGTCCGGACCCGACCACCAGCTGCGATCGCGGAGCTGCTCGACGGTGAGGTCTTCCGGGGGCAGCCGTTTGGTGAAGTACGCGGCGAGCTGACGCATCATCGTCGTCGCGTTCTCCCCGGTACTGGCATACCCGGCAAGATGGTCTCCGGTGATCACGCTCAGCAGGGTGCGGCGGTAGTCGACGAGGACGATCTTGACCTCCTCCGGCGTCGAGTTCGCGACCAGCCCGGTGACGATCGCGCGCAGCAGTGCAGTCTTTCCGCATTCGGCGTCCGCGAAGGCCATGAAGTGCGGTTGGGTGGTGAAGTCCAGGACCACCGGGCTCAGTTCGAGTTCGCCGACACCGATCACCACCTGGTTCGGCCGCAACGCGACACCACCGGCGGCGACCAGCTCGCGCACGCTCTCGAGGGAGATCTCGGTGCCGAGTTTGCGGACCGGCATCGCCGCCCGATCGTCGTAGGCGGCACCGACGGCGGCCACGGCCAGGGCCACCCCACCGGGCAGGGATGCCGGTGACGGGTCACCGTCGAGACGCGGCAGGGCGATCAGCAGGTGCAGTCCGTCGGGGCTCAGTCCGCGGCCGGGGCGGCCGTGCGGGACCGTCGACGCCTCACGCCGCCCGACCTCGGAGTCCATCGCATCACCGAGGCGTAGTTCGACGCGACTGCCGATCAGATCCCGCATCGCCGGGCGGACGTCGGCCCACCTGGTGGCGCTGACCACCAGGTGCACACCGTAGGACAGTCCCTGTGTGGCGATCGTGGCGATCTGGTCCTCGAGGAAGTCGAGTTCGGAACGGACCACCCCGATCCCGTCGATCACCAGGAAGACGTCCCCGTGCAGATCGTCGGCGAGCGGATCGTCGTCGGTGCACGCCCCGGTGGTCATCCAGTCGCGTCGCCGTGCCCGATAGTCGGCCATCGACTCGATCCCCAGTCGCACGAACCGGGATTCGCGCGCCCGGATGATCGCGGCCACCTCGGCGACGGTGCGCCGCACCGCATCCAGGTCGCCGCGGGTGGCAACCGAACCCACATGCGGCAGGCCTGCGATGCCGGTGAGCGCACCGCCACCGAAGTCGAGAACATAGAACTGCACCTGTTCGGGGGTGTGCGTCGCCGCCGCCGACAGGATGAGACTGCGCAGGGCCGTCGACTTGCCGGTCTGGGGGCCGCCGACCACCGCGACATTGCCCGCCGCCCCGGACAGGTCCAGGACGTGCACGTCACGACGCTGGTCGAAGGGCCGGTCGACGATGCCCACCGCAACCCGCAGCGACCCGGTGGTGGCGGGCAGGCCGAAGTCCCGGTCGCCGACCAGCGCGTCGACGGTCGGTGACTCGTCGAGCGGTGGCAGCCACACTTCGTGGGCGCTCGGGCCGTGACCCGCGATCCGGCCGACGAGCGTCTGCAGCAGGGTCGGTACCACCGCCGGGGCGGTGCCGGAACCGAGATCGGCGTCGGTGTCGGGCGTTTCCGGCGCCTCGTCCAGCAGCGCCGCCGCGCGGTCGAGTACCGATCCCCCGGCATCTGCGATCGCGCCCGGCGTCTCGATCGAATCCGGCGTCCCGGTCGAATCCGGGGCCGCGGTCGCGGCGGAATCGGGATCCATCGGTACCGGGAGTGCGGTGAACATCCGCATCCGATGCCGCACGGCGGCGGGCCCTATTCCTGCCGACACCGTCCCGGGGAGGGCGGCCGGCGAGTGGTAGGGCCCCGACACATAGCTGGTGTTGAACCGGACCGGCTCGGCGGCATCGCATTTGAGATAGGCCGAACCGGGCACACTGGGCAGGTGGTAGGCATCGGGGACACCGAGGACCGATCGGGACTCGTTGGCCGAGAAGGTCTTCAGTCCGATGCGATACGACAGGTGCGAGTCGAGCCCACGGAGCTTGCCCTCCTCCAGCCGCTGCGAGGCGAGGAGAAGGTGGATGTGCAGGGACCGGCCGAGTCGACCGATCGCGACGAAGAGCTCCGCGAAATCCGGTTTCTGCGCGAGCAGTTCGGAGAACTCGTCGACGATCACGAACAGGGCGGGCAGCGGGGCGAGCGGGGCACCGGCCCGCCGGGCCTGCTCGTACTCGGTGACGTTGGCGAAGTTCCCCGCGGCCCGCAACAGTTCCTGGCGTCGGTTGAGCTCCCCCGACAACGCATCCTTCATCCGGTCGACCATCGCCAGTTCCTGCTCGAGGTTGGTGATCACCGCGGCGACGTGTGGACTCTGGTCGAGTCCGAGAAAGGTTGCACCGCCTTTGAAGTCGACGAGCACGAGGTTGAGCTCGGCCGGGGAGTGGGTGGCGAGCATACCCACCACGAGAGTTCGCAGGAACTCACTCTTTCCGCTACCGGTCGCTCCGATGCACAGTCCGTGCGGCCCCGTGCCGCCGTGCGCACTCTCCTTGATGTCGAGTTCCACCGCGGTCCCGGCCGGGGTGAAGCCGATCGGCACCCGCAATCGATCTCGTCCGGTGCGTCCACGCCAGTGCACGGCCGGATCGAACGATGCCATGTCGTCGATGCCGAGCAGCGCCGGCAGGCCCGGATCGGTGGCCGACGCCTCGGCGTCGAGGCTGGCCAGACTCGCCTTCGTCGCGGGGCGATAGCGGGCCATCCGTCGGGCCACCGCCTCACACTCGGCAACGGTCAAGGTGTCACCGGAGGCGAACTCCTCCACCCCGAAGGCACTGCGTGCCGACACTTTTCCGCCGCCGACCACCAGTTGCAGCCCGCGGCGGGCGGCGGGACCGTCGGCCGGTGCGGTCAGGTCGAGCACCGTCACCCCGGACATCCCGGCATCGTTCACCAGACGTTCGGTGCCGTCCACCCGGCCGTCGTCGATCACCACCACCAGGTGGTGCTGCCCGGGCACCGGTGGCGCGGAGCGGCTGAACCGGCCGCGGTCGGCGAGATCGGCGCCGAGGGACAGTTCGAGGTCGGCCAGACTCGGATAGATCATCCGGAACGGCCCGACCGCGTCGGCGATCGACGGATGACCGGCATGGGGAAGCCATTTCGCCCAGTCCCAGACCTCCCCGGCGGGATCCCGGGTGACGATCGCCACCCGCAGATGGTCTGGACCGTGGAAGGTGCACAAACCGATCACCATGGCGCGCACCAGTTCCCGGGTGTCCTGCCGCACCCCTTCGATGTTGATCGCCGGGAAGCCACGCAATGACACCGCGGTGGGTAGTCGATGGACCACCGAGTGGGTCCGGACGAAGCGACGCAGCGCCACCATCGACACCGGTTCGATGTCCTCGAGCGGACCGGTCTCCGGCGGCATCAGGCGGGTCGCGAGGCGTTGGGTCCCCAACCCCACACGGGCGTGCGCGAAGTCGGTGTCGGCAGGCCTGCGTTCCCACATCCGCCGACCGCCGACGACCTCCCCGAGCACCCGTGGGTCCGGGTGCGTCCAGGCCAGCGCAGCGCGCTGGGCACGAGCGGTGTCGGCCACCTCGTCACGCAGTTGTCCCAGGTAGCGGAAGTAGTCCTTGCGTTCCTCGTTGAGTTCGGCAGCCCGTTTTCCGCCGCCGCGGCCACCGGCCGCGAACATGCCGAACATCGACATCAGCATCATCAGCGGGAACATCATGAACAGCGGGTTGCTGAGGATGTTGCGCCCGCCGGTGGCGACCATCATCGCGAGCATGCCGACCACGGCGACGATCATCACCACCGGCAGCAGCTTCATCAGGAGCCCGCCGGGTACCACCCGCGGTACGTCCGGCGGCGGTGCGATGTTCAGTTCACCGCCCGGCGTCCGCGGCGGTGTGATGCGTGGCCGCCGCACGAATCCCTCAGTCGTCGTCACCCGTTCCCCCTACTAGGTCTCCCCTGACCCGACACCCCGCACTTGTCCACCGGCTTGTGTCCAACCCCTGAACCGGATGCGGAGTGTGGTTATGGTAACTGCGAATCCAGGGGGAGGAGCAGGTTGATGCCGATTGTGGATATGCCGGCCGCGACGGACACGTCGGGCTCGGCTGCAGCAGGGGTCTCGGGAGCAGCGGGGGTCTCGGGAGCAGCGGGGGTCTCGGGAGCAGCGGGGGTCTCGGGTCCGATCGAGCCCGCACTGGTGCGGGTGTCGGTCCTCGGCGGCAACACCCAGCTCGACATCGCGTTGCCGGCAGCGGTCCCGCTCGCCGCGCTGATCGGTGAGCTGGTGGCCCAGATCGAATCGCGCAGTCCCGCCGGGCGGGAGGTCGACGACGCGGACGCGGGTTCCGACGACCATCGGCCACATACCCACCGCACCCGGTGGACACTCGCGCCGATCGGCCAGGAACCGTTGCCGGTCAACCGATCCCTGGCCGAGTCCGGTGTCCGCGACGGCGATCTGCTGATGCTGTCGACGGCATCGACCGGCGATTCGGCGGCCTTGTTCGACGATGTCGTCGACGCCATCGCCCGGCTCAACGACTCCCGATTCGCCAACTGGTCACCGGCCGCCGCACGAATCGTCGGGCTCGGGTTGGCCGTGCCGGCGTCGGTGGTGGCCGCGGTCTGTCTACTCGGCGCCCGGTCGGCAACCGAGGCCCTGTGGCCTGTCGCACCGGCCGCGGTGTCGGTGCTCGCGCTGCTCGTCGCGGCGACCCTGATCGCCCGGCGCCACGGCGATCCGGGCACCGCCGCGACCCTCTCGGCGACGTCGTTCGCACCCGCCTTCGCCACTGGGATGCTGTGCGTTCCCGGAGGTTTCGGATCGGCGCATCTGGCACTCGGGGCCGCGGCGGTCCTGTTGACCGTGGTGCTCTCCTATCGACTGACCACCGTCGGTCCGGTGCTGCACGCCGCGGCGTCGACGGCGGCTGCGCTCACCGCGTCCGCGGCGGTCACCGCGCTGCTGTCGACGATGACCGTGCCCCACGTCGCTGCGGTGTGGGCTGCGGTGGGCCTGGCGACCGTTGCGGTGGCCCCGCGCCTGACCATCGTCCTCGCCAAGCTGCCGTTGCCGCCGGTCCCGACGGCGGGCGCGAGCCTCGACGCCGACGATCTCGAACCCGCACCGGCCATCGAGGGGATCGGCGCGATCGGCGCGATGGCGCTGCCCCGTGCCGACGCCCTGGAGCGGCGGGCGCATCTGGCGAACGCCTACCTGACCGGCATCATCATCGGGGGTGCCACGGTCACCGCGACCGGGGCCGTCCTCACCGTCGTGCCGTGGCCGCAACATCCGGTGGTGCCTGCGATCTACGCGGTGGTCGTCGCGGTGGTCCTGTGTCTTCGCGGACGTTCACACACCGATCTCGCACAGGCCTGTGTACTCACCGTCGCGGGTGCTCTCGCGCTGGCCGTGCTGACGGTGTCCCTCGCCGTCGCCGGTGGCGGTTGGGCGCTGACCGGTTTCGGTACCGCGATGGTGTTGCTGATCCTGGCGGTGGTGCTCGGCGTCGTCGCACCGAACCGCGAGTTCTCCCCGGTGATGCGGCGCATGGCCGAACTCGGCGAGTACCTGCTCGTCGGAACGGTTGTCCCGCTGCTGCTCTGGGTACTCGACGTCTATCAGATGGTCCGGGACATCTGATATGCGCCGCCGTGATCCGGCGACCCGCCGCGGGGTGATCCTCACCGCCGTCGCCGTGATCGCCCTCGCCCCGTCGGTGCTGCCGTCCGTCCCCGCACAGGCCATCACCCCGCCACAGGTCTCCCCCGGCGCCCTGGTCCGCGGGGCCACGGTCGGACCTCCCGAGCCCACCGAACAACGCACGCTGTGCGCCGAGCCGGTGGCCGCAGGCCCGCAGACGACCCCTTCGAACGCCCAGCAGATGATGAATCTCCCAGGCGCGTGGCGGTTCTCACGCGGGCAGGGCCAGCGGATCGCGGTGATCGACACCGGGGTGACCCCGCATCCACGACTCCCCCGACTCCGCGGCGGCGGAGACTATGTGTCCACCGGCGACGGACTGTCGGACTGCGATGCACACGGCACCCTGGTCGCCGGGATCATCGCGGCGAGCCCGTCGGCGCGCGACGGATTCACCGGCGTCGCACCGGATGCCTCGATCATCTCGATTCGACAGTCCAGCAACGCCTTCGACGCCAAGAGCCGCCGTACCGAGTCGGCCGACGCCACCGTCGGCAGCGGTTACGGATCGGTGCGCACACTGGCCGCCGCCGTGGTGCGGGCCGTGGACCTCGGCGCCACCGTCATCAACATCTCCGAGGTGGCGTGCGTGCCGGCCGGGACCCCGCCGGGCGACGGGGCTCTCGGTGCAGCGGTTCGCCACGCCTATGAACGCGATGTGGTGGTGGTCGTCGCGGCCGGCAACCTCTCGTCCGGGTCGTCTTGCGCGACACAGAATCCCGATCCCGATCCGGCCGATACCCCCGGATGGGGTTCGGTGCGGACCATCGCCAGCCCGGCCTGGTTCGACGACTACGTGCTCGCGGTCGGATCGGTGGATGCCGACACCGGCCGGCCCAGCGGCTTCAGCCTGCACGGCCCATGGGTGGACGTGGCCGCACCCGGGTCCGGGATCGTCAGCCTCGACAGTTCCCCGCGCGGCACCGGGCTCGTCGACGCCCAGCAGGGTGATTCCGGTCCGCTGCCACTGCTCGGCACCAGCTTCGCCGCACCCTATGTCGCGGGGACCGTGGCGCTGGTCCGCGCCCGGTACCCGCAGTTGTCGGCGGGTGAGGTGATGGACCGCGTGGTGCGGACCGCACACGCTCCCGGGACCGGCCATGACCAGGCGATCGGGTACGGCGTGATCGATCCGGTCGCCGCACTGACCGCGGAACTGCCCGAGGAACCCGGCCCGGCGCCCATCGCCCGGATCGCCGCGCCCGCACCGGTGGCGCCCCCCGACCACACCGCACGCGATGTGGCCTTGATCGGTGCCGGGGTCGCCGCTGCGGTGATCATCGCGGTGGTCGCGGCGTCGTTGCCCTTCCGGCGAGACCGCAGGCTCGATCCGGACGAGTTCTGACCCGAGCGGTCTCCGGCCCACCCGAGTTCAGTTCCGGCGGGGCGGTGGGACCTCGATGGAGACTCGCAACGACGGCTTGACCGCGTCCGCGTGGTCCGGATCGGCGAGTTGGGCCCACATGGCGTCGACCATGGGCTGCAAGAACATGCTGCCCAATTGGCGGACCATCAGACCGATCACATGATCGGACTCGGCCCGGGTGGTGGAGGCCTGTCCCGATTCGCGCAGTTTGGCCACCTCGCGGCGGCTCAGCTCGGTCAGCCTGGAGAGCAGACCGTTCCCCGCTTCGCCGGGGTCGAGGACCGCTCGCCGCAGGTAGTTCACCACCGGCGGGTTGTTCTCGAGCATGGTGCGAACCGCGTCGTCGCGCGCGGCGGCGACCTCGGCCGCAGTGCCCTCGCCGGACGCCGACGCGATCGCCTGCGCGTGATAGTCGACGATCAGCTGTTCGACGGCGTCGCGGAGCCCGTCCTTGTTCTTGAAGTGGTGCTGCACTGTTCCGACCGTTACGCCGGCGGCGGCGGCGACGGTCCGCATCGAGACCCGATCCTCGCCTTTCGCGGCGTACAGATCCAGTGCGACATTCCGGATCCGTGCCTTCGCGGTCAGGTCGTCGAGCGTTGCGCGAGGGTCGGTCGTGGTCGCATTCACGCAGATCATCATACATCTCCATGGCTGCCGTTACATACGCATGGCATTGACCACTTACGATCGCATGGATTACTATACAGTTGTATGCGGCCGAAAGGAGTCCTCGAATGTCAGCCGCACCTTCCCCAAGCCGGTGATCGCCGCGGTCGAGGGCCTCGCCCTGGGCGGTGGCTGCGAGATCATGATGGCCTGCGACATCGTCGTCGCCGCGGCGTCGGCCAGAATCGGCGTACCCGAGGTCAAGCTCGGGGTGATTCCCGGCGGCGGCGGGACACAGCGGCTCATCCAGGCGATCGGCAAGCCCAAGGCGATGGCGTTGCTGCTCAGCGGTGACCTGATCCCGGCCGAACAGGCCGGCGAGTGGGGGCTGGTCTCGCGCGTGGTGCCCGACGGGCAGGCGCTGATCGAGGCGACGGCACTGGCCCAGCGGATCGCCGCGAACTCGCCCCTGGCCGTCGCACTGGCCAAGGATGCCGCGCTGCAGGCGCTGGAGACCTCCCTCGCGCAGGGCCTCGAACACGAGAAACGCAACTTCTACGTCGCCATCCACTCCGCCGACAGCCGGGAAGGGCAGTCCGCCTTCCTCGGCAAACGCACCCCCGAATTCACCGGAGAGTAGGAAACCATGTCCGAGCTTTTCCCCGACTACCGTTCCCCCTGGGAGTCCGACGATCAGGCCATGCTGCGCAAGCACGCCGCTGACTTCTTCCGCAAGGAGCTCACCCCCAACGTGGCCAGGTGGGCCGCGAACCACGAGGTCGACCGCGACTTCTGGAACAAGGCGGGCGCCGCCGGGCTGCTGTGCCTGGACATCCCCGAAACCTACGGCGGCGGTGGCGGCGACTTCGGTCACGAGGCGATCGTGCAGCAGGAGCTGGCGAAAGCCCAGGACGGCGGTTTCGGTTTCGCCGTGCACTCGACGATCGTGGCGCACTATCTCAACACCTACGCCACCGACGAGCAGAAGAAGCGCTGGCTGCCCAAGTGTGCGAGCGGCGAATCGGTCCTGGCCATCGCCATGACCGAACCCGGAACCGGATCCGATCTGCAAGGGGTTCGCACCACCGCCGTTCGCGAAGGCGACCACTATGTGGTCAACGGCAGCAAGACCTTCATCTCGAATGCCAGCCACTGCGATCTCCTGGTGATCGTCGCCAAGACCGACCCCACGCAGGGGGCCAAAGGCATTTCCCTGCTGGTCGCCGAAACCGACGGCCTGGAAGGCTTCGGGCGCGGCCGGGTCCTGGAGAAGATCGGCCAGCACGGTCAGGACACCCGGGAGCTGGCGTTCACCGACATGCGGGTGCCGGTGGAGAACCTGCTCGGCGGCGTCGAAGGCCAGGGCTTCTACCAGCTGATGAACCAGCTGCAGCGGGAGCGCCTGATCCTGGGTGTCGGCGGGATCGCGGTCGCCGAGGCGGCCGTCACCGAGGCCATCTCGTACGCGAAGCATTCGGCAAGCCGATCATCGAGTTCCAGAACACCAAGTTCGTTCTCGCCGAATGCAAGACCGAGGTGCTCGCGGGCAAGACGCTCATGGACCACTGCATCGCCCAGCAGATCGCCGGAACCCTCGATCCGGCGACCGCGTCGATGGCCAAACTCTGGGGCACCGAACGGCAGGGCGAGATCGTCGACCGTTGCCTGCAGATCTTCGGCGGCTACGGCTACATGGTGGAGTACCCGATCGCCCGCATGTACGCCGATGCGCGCGTGCAGCGTATCTACGGGGGCACCAGCGAGATCATGAAGGAACTCATCGGCCGATCGCTCTGATCAAGCCCCCGGGACCCTGCTCGGCGCGCCGGGCAGATCCGCGCCGAATCCACCTCATGACCCATCGGTCGTGCCACCGCCCACAGCGAAGCACTCCCGTTCCATGGCCACCCTGCACGGACAACTCACACGCAATGCTCACCGGCTGCCCGACAAGACGGCACTGATCTTCGGCGACACCGAGCACACCTATCGCGATCTCGACGAGCTCACCGACCGGTACGCGAACGCCCTGATCTCGCTGGGAGTTCAGAAGGGTGATCGGGTCGGTCTGATGTCGGCCAATTCGGACCGGTTCCTGATCGCGTTCTACGGAGCACTCAAGGCCGGTGCGATCGTCTCGCCGTTCAATCCGCGATCCACTGCACGGGAACTGCACTACCTGCTCGAGGATTCCGGTGCCACGGTGCTGCTGTTCGCCGGCGCCACCGTGGCGGCGGTGTCGGGCCTGGACCGGTTGGAACCCGCACCGGACGTGCGCATCCTGTCGATCGACGGCACCGACGGCTACGACGATCTGCACGCGCTGGCGGTCAGCACACCTGCCCGCGCCCCCGGCGTCGACGTCGCCGAGGACGACGACTGCATCATCATCTACACCTCGGGCACCACCGGACGACCCAAGGGTGCGTTCTTCGATCACCACCGGATGCTGTGGGTGGGGCACAGCGTCAGCGCCCTGGGGCTGAACATCTTCGACCGGCAGCTGCACGTGGCGCCGCTGTACCACTGTGCCGAGCTGGTGCTGTTCGCATTGTCCGGCCTGTCACTGGGTACCACGCATGTGGTGCTGGCCGAGTTCGAGCCGACTGCAGTGGCCGATGCGCTGGCCGAGCACCGGATCTCGGTGTTCCTCGGGGTGCCGACCATGTACCAGATGATGCTCAGGCTGCCGGACCTGACCGAGCGAGACCTGTCGGCGTGGCGCCTGGGCTTCTTCGGTGCGGCCCCGATGCCGGCGTCCATGGTCTCGCGACTGGTGGAGACCCTCCCGACCGTCGGCTTCGTCCAGCTGTGCGGTCCCACCGAAGGCGGGCCCACCGGAATGTACTCGTCACCCGAGGACGTCGTGGCCCGCCCGGACGCCACCGGACGCCGGCCGATACCCAACGCCGAGGTGCGCGTGGTGACCCCGGACGGCGACGATGTGGGGCCCGGTGAGACCGGTGAGGTCATCATCCGGGGTGAAACGGTGATGAAGGGGTACTGGAACAAGCCGGACGCCACCTCTGAGGCCATCCGCGACGGTTGGCTCCACACCGGCGACCTGGCGACCAAGGATGCCGACGGCTACATGACCCTCGTCGACCGGCTCAAGGACATGATCATCACCGGCGGCCGGAACGTCTATTCGGTAGAAGTCGAGAACGCCCTCGCGGCCCACCCCGATGTGCTCGACGTGGCCGTGGTGAGCCAACTCGACGAGCACTTCGGCGAGACCATCGTCGCGGTCGTCATGCCGATCGAGGGGCGCGAGGTGACCTTGGAGTCCCTGCGCGCCTTCGCCGCCGAGTACATCTCGGACTACAAGCTGCCCCGCGAACTGGTCATCCGGCCGATCCCGCGGAACCCGTCCGGCAAGATCCTCAAGCACGTGCTGCGGGCGCAGGTGAGGGGCGAGTGACGTCCGCGCCGCGTACCCGGTCCACGGCGAAGATCTACGGCGACGATCTCCGGCCACACGCCCACCTCTTCGGCGTGCGGCCGGAGATCGCGCCCCCGGATCAGGGGCAGGTCACCGTGATCTCGTAGGACTTGGTGACCACCGATGTGGGATTGCTGATGTCGATGCCGGTGGCCTTGCCCTTGATGGTGTAGGTGTCACCCTTCTTGGTGGCCGCACCGCTGCCGTCCCCGGCATCCTTCTGGTAGGCCAGGGTCACACCGTCGACGGAACCGAGTCCCGCCGACTCGACCTCCGGCGAATCGCCGCTGGTCACGACCGCTCCGACGGCGCCGATGTCGGCTCCTGAGATCCCGATCGTCACCCTGCCCCCGCCCTCGGTGCATCCGACCGTGGCGTCGCCCAGATCGACGTCGTCGCCGTCGACCACCACGGAGGCATCGCGGCCGACGCTCGCCGACCCGGTCTCGGTGGCGTCGGTGGTGGAGGTGCTGCTGGTCTCGTCGCTCTCGGTCGTGGTGCTGGTGCCGGTGGTCGTGGCGCCGGTCGTGGCACTGGTCGCGGTGGCCGAATCCGAGTCGTCGGAACCGCATGCGGTGAGCACGACGGCCTATGCCGCCGCACCCAGTAGGGAAGTGGTCATGTGAACTCTGCGCATGAAAGAACTCCTGGACGGTTGCCGTGTGGTCCGTTTGACCGACACACCCAGCGAACCTAGACGCCCATTCGGGAGATTCCACGCAGAACACGCGAACCCGGACATATCGCCCGGGAGTGTCCTCACTTCGCGGTGCGCGCCGGACGCAGTTCGCGCGGCAGCGCGAAGGTGAGTGTCTCCTCGGCGGTGGTGACGGTCTCGACGTCGGCGAAGCCGTAGTCGCCGAGGAAGTCGATCACACCGCGCACCAGCACCTCCGGTACCGACGCACCCGAGGTGATGCCCACGGTGCTGACACCCTCGAGCCACGACGGGTCGATCTCGCGGGCGTAGTCCACCAGGTAGGACGCCGCCGCACCGTTCTGCAGGGCCACCTCCACCAGGCGCACCGAGTTGGACGAGTTCTTCGACCCCACCACGATCACCAGGTCGCACCGCGGGGCCATCGCCTTGACCGCGACCTGCCGGTTCTGGGTGGCGTAGCAGATGTCGTCGCTCGGCGGGTCGTTGAGCTCGGGGAACTTCTCCCGCAGCCGCCGCACGGTCTCCATGGTCTCGTCCACCGACAGCGTCGTCTGCGACAACCAGATCACCTTGGACTCGTCACGCACGGTCACGTTGTCCACGCTGTCGGGGCCGTCGACGAGTTGGATGTGTTCGGGCGCCTCACCGGCGGTCCCCTCCACCTCCTCGTGGCCTTCGTGGCCGATCAGCAGGATGTCGTAGTCGTCGCGGGCGAAGCGCTTGGCCTCCTGGTGCACCTTGGTGACCAGCGGGCAGGTGGCGTCGATGGTCTTGAGACTGCGCGCGGCCGCGGTCCGATGGACCTCGGGCGACACCCCGTGTGCGGAGAACACCACGATCGCGCCCTCGGGAACCTCGTCGGTCTCGCCGACGAAGATCGCGCCACGTTCGGCGAGGGTGTCCACCACGTGACGGTTGTGCACGATCTCCTTGCGGACGTAGACAGGAGCGCCGTGCTTGTCGAGGGCCCGTTCCACCGTCTCCACCGCACGATCGACGCCCGCACAGTAGCCGCGCGGTTCGGCGAGCAGGATGCGCTTGGATTCAGCCATGACTCCCAGGGTACGTGTTGGCCGACCCGGTCAGAGGTGGCAGAGTATGGGAATGGTTCGCGCACCGTATCCGGCACGCATCGCCGCAGGTCTCATCGTCACCGCCATCGAGGAGACGCGCAAGCTGCCGACCCTCATCGTCACCCTCCCGATGACCGCGATCAGCCAGACGCTGCAGGCCGGTATGCGGGCCCAGCAGCAGATCGCCGAGCTGGCCATCAAGGGTGATGCGGCGCTCGAGTTCATCTTCGACTCCCCCGCCGAGGAACCGTCGTGGGCGCGCTTCGACGAGGACGAGATCGACGTCACCGAATCGGTGGTCCCGATCGAGTCGGCGAGCAGCGCCGGCCGCCCCACCCCCGCCGTGCTGAGCACCCCGACACCGGCGGTCCCGAAGCCCCCCACGGACCCCGCCGGCAGCGACACCCCCGACACGACACCGGATTCCGCCCCCGCGGACTCCGCCGAGGCGACCACGACCGCCGACCCCGCAACCACCGACGAGTCCGCAACCACCGACGGGTCCGCGACGACCCGCTCGGATGTCGGCCGCTTCGCGCTGTACAGCTCGGCCCCGGCCGAGGTCGTCGCCGCGGCCAACGGTGCCGCCGCGACCTCCGACGACTCCACCGACGACGACTCCGACAAGCCCGAGGCGGTGGTCCTGCTCGACTACGACACCCTGACCCTGGCACAGCTGCGCGCCAAGCTGCGGTCGGTGGGCGTCGACGATCTCGGTGTGCTGCTCGACTACGAGAAGGCCGGCCGCAACCGGGCGCCGTTCGTGACGATGATCGACAACCGGATCAGCTCGGCCACCGCGAAGCGCCCGTCCCAGTCGTGACCCGGCGGTGAGCACATCCGCGAACTCGGCGGACAACCCGTGGCCGGTCCGCACGGTCAACACCAAGATCGCCGACTGGATCCACAAGCTCGGCCAGATCTGGGTGGAGGGGCAGGTCACCCAGATCTCCCGTCGGCCCGGTACCCGCACCTCGTTCCTGACGCTGCGCGACCCGGCCGCGGACATCTCCGTCTCGGTGACCTGTAGCCCGGATCTGCTGGCGCGCTCGGAGGTCCCGATCACCGACGGCGCCCATGTGGTGATGCTCGGCCGGCCCAGCTTCTACACCGGCCGCGGCACGCTCTCGTTGCGCGTCACCGACATCCGGCCGATCGGCATCGGGCAGCTGCTGCTCCGGATCGAACGGTTGCGGCAGCTCCTGGCCGCCGAGGGACTCTTCGATCCCCGGCTCAAGCGACCGTTGCCGTTCCTGCCGCGCACGATCGGCCTGATCTCCGGGCGGGCCAGCGCCGCGCAGCGCGATGTGGTGTCGGTGGCATCCGCCCGGTGGTCGTCGGTGCGCTTCGACATCCGTGACGCCCCGGTACAGGGCCCGACCGCGGTGCCGCGCATCCTGACCCATCTCGCCGACCTCGACGCGCACCCCGACGTCGACGTGATCATCATCGCGCGCGGTGGCGGCAGCGTGGAGGATCTGCTGCCGTTCTCCGACGAGGCGCTGTTGCGGGCGGTCTCGGCCTGCACCACCCCGGTGGTCAGCGCGATCGGACACGAACCCGACAATCCCCTGCTGGACTTCATCGCCGACCTGCGCGCCGCGACGCCGACCGACGCCGCGAAACGCGTGGTACCCGACGTGGCGGCCGAACTCGCCGGGATCGCGGCGATGCGCCACCGCAGTGCGCATGCCCTGCGCAACTGGGTGCACCGCGAGGAGCGGGTCCTCGCCGGGTTGCGGGCACGCCCGGTGCTCGCCGACCCGTTGTCGATGATCGACCGGCATGCCGACCAGGTGGAACGGCTGCGTGCCGATGCCCGGCGCGACATCCGCCGGCTGGTCGACGCCGAGGAGCGTCGTACCGAGCATCTCGCGGCACGGCTGGGTAGCCTCGGCCCGGCCCAGACCCTGGCCCGCGGGTATGCGGTGGTGCAGCGCGTCGACACCGATCCGGCCCAGATCCTGACCTCGGTCGACGAGGTCACCGACGGGGCCGCATTGCGTGTCCGGGTGGCCGACGGGTCGGTGCACACCGTCGTCTCCGGGGTCGAGCGGTCACCGCAGCACCACCACGACGGCACCGAGACCGAACAGAAGAATCCCGGCCCGAACAATCCTGAGGAGGACCAGTGAGCCCGCGCGGAAAGTCCACCGACGACGCCCCCGTCCCGGTCGGTGAACTCGGCTACGAGCAGGCCCGTGACGAACTCGTCGAGGTGGTCACCACTCTCGAACGCGGCGGTCTGGACCTCGATGCCTCCCTCTCGCTGTGGGAGCGCGGCGAGGCCCTGGCCAACCGCTGCGAAGAACACCTGGCCGGTGCGCGGGACCGGATCGAGGCCGCGATCAACGACGGTGAGGACGACGCCGACCCCGACGACGAGGACTGACCCGACGACGACTGACCCGACGAGGACTGGCCCCGGTCAGTTCCCGGTCGGCAGTTCGGTCAGGATCGCCGCGCCGCCGGCGCGTTGTGTCAGCGGTTGCTGGGCGAGCACCAGCCCGGCCATCTGTGCCATGGCGTCGTCGGAACCCCGCGACATCACCGCGATCCGGACGTCACCGAGGTCGGTGATCCAGAACTTGTTGCCGTCGTAGGTGGTGTAGGTGATCCACTTGTGGCCACCGATCTCACGGGACCCGGTGTCCGACGACACCTGGTCACCACCGAGCTTGTGTTCCACCTCGTCGACCGCGGCATCGGTCTGGGTGAGCTGCAGATACGACCCCGCGGCGGTCAGCCAGCCGACGTTGCTGGCCAGGTGGGTCTCGATCGAGTCCCGGCTGCCCGAATTGGGTTTCCAGCCCTCCGGGGTCGGTGGCCGCCGGATCGGGAACGGCATGGTCTGCGCATCGGAGTCGAGTGCGGCGGCGACATCGAACGAGGGCCGCTTGTCGTCGCTGGCGGTGCCGTTGAGCCCCACCGAGCAGTTGCCGGACACCATGGCGACGAACGCACAGATCGCGAGCAGCGGGATCACCGACCAGATCATGTCCTTACCGCTGGTCAGGATGCGCGGTTTCTGTGCCATGCCCGCCAGTATTCCAGCCGGACCCCGAGTGATCTGTCCCACGCCCGGTTCGCGGTGTTCAACCGCAGGGTGGCCGACCGGCCGTGCGGTGTGACATGCGAGGATAGGCGAGAGAGCCACGTCGCACGCCGAGGAGTCGAAGAACATGACCGAAACCAACCACCAGGCACCTGACCGCAACCTCGCGATGGAGTTGGTGCGAGTCACCGAAGCGGCCGCACTGGCCGCCGGACGCTGGGTGGGTCGCGGCGACAAGAACGGCGGCGACGGTGCCGCCGTGGACGCGATGCGCGAACTGCTGTCGACGGTGTCGATGCGCGGTGTGGTCGTGATCGGCGAGGGCGAGAAGGACGAGGCGCCCATGCTGTTCAACGGCGAAGAGGTCGGCGACGGCACCGGCCCCGACTGCGACGTCGCGGTGGACCCGATCGACGGCACCACCCTGATGGCCGAGGGCCGCCCCAACTCGATCTCGGTGATCGCGGTCAGCGAGCGCGGCACCATGTACGACCCGTCGGCGGTGTTCTACATGGACAAGATCGCCGTCGGCCCGGAGGCCAAGGGCGCGATCAACATCAACGAGTCGGTCGAGTGGAACGTCAACTCGGTCGCCAAGGCCAAGGGCATCGACGTCGCCGACCTGACCGTGGTCGTGCTCGACCGTCCGCGTCACGCCGATCTGATCGGCGAGATCCGTCAGGCCGGCGCCAAGATCCGGCTGATCTCCGACGGCGACGTGGCGGGCGCGATCGCCGCGGCCGGCGATTACAGCACCGTCGACATGCTGATGGGTGTCGGCGGTACCCCCGAGGGCATCATCACCGCCGTCGCGATGAAGTGCATGGGTGGCGAGATCCAGGGCAAGCTGTGGCCGCGCAACGCCGAGGAGCGCCAGAAGGCCCTCGACGCCGGACACGACCTCGACCGGGTGCTGACCAACGACATCCTGGTGAGCGGC
Organism: Gordonia desulfuricans NBRC 100010; assembly: GCF_001485495.1. GTDB lineage: Bacteria > Actinomycetota > Actinomycetes > Mycobacteriales > Mycobacteriaceae > Gordonia > Gordonia desulfuricans. The sequence goes on from NZ_BCNF01000036.1 coordinate 28,131, forward strand.
GAGAACTCCTTCTTCTGCGCCACCGGCGTCACCAACGGCGACATGCTGCGCGGTGTCACCTACCGTCGCGGCGGCGCCACCACGCGCTCGCTGGTGATGCGCTCCAAGTCGGGCACCATCCGCCGCATCGAGGGCGTCCACAAGACCGAGAAGCTGCGCGAGTACTCCCGCATCGACGTCTAGTTCGACGCCGTCTGCGACACCTCTTGCGACCCTCGTCGCCTCCCCGCCATCACGGCCCGGAGACGGCGAGGGTCGCGCATGTGGGCCCTGACCGCCCGCGATACGATTTCCCCCGTGAGCAAACCAGCCCTTGCTCCGGAGTTCCGCTATGCCGATTTGCTGCCCTCCGGCGCCGATGAGACCCCCTACCGACTGATCACGACCGAGGGTGTGTCGACGTTCGACGTCGACGGCCGCACGTTCCTCAAGGTCGAACCCGAGGCCCTGGAAAGACTGACCGCCGAGGCGATCCACGACATCAGCCACTACCTGCGCCCCGCCCATCTGGCGCAGCTCCGCAAGATCATCGACGACCCCGAGGCATCCGGCAACGACCGGTTCGTCGCCCTGGACCTGCTCAAGAACGTCAACATCTCCGCGGGCGGTGTCCTGCCGATGTGCCAGGACACCGGCACCGCGATCGTGATGGGCAAGAAGTCCGAGGGTGTCCTCACCGGTTCCGACGACGCCGAGTGGATCTCCCGCGGCGTGTACGACGCCTACACCAAGCTGAACCTGCGGTACTCGCAGCTCGCCCCACTGACCACCTACGACGAGAAGAACACGGGCACCAATCTGCCTGCGCAGGTGGAGATCTACGCCACCGAGCAGGGCCCCAAGGGGCCGGAGTACAAATTCCTGTTCATGGCCAAGGGCGGTGGGTCGGCCAACAAGTCGTTCCTGTTCCAGGAGACCAAGGCCATCCTGAATCCCAAGCGGCTCTTGGAGTTCCTCGACGAGAAGATCCGTTCGCTGGGTACCGCGGCCTGCCCGCCGTATCACCTCGCCGTCGTGATCGGCGGCACCTCGGCCGAATTCGCGCTCAAGACCGCGAAATACGCCTCGGCACACTACCTCGACACCCTGCCGACCGAGGGATCGATGGCCGCGCACGGCTTCCGCGACGTCGAACTCGAGGAAGAGGTGTTCAAGCTGACCCAGTCGTTCGGGATCGGCGCCCAGTTCGGCGGCAAGTACTTCTGTCATGACGTGCGCGTGGTGCGGCTGCCCCGTCACGGTGCGTCGTGCCCGGTGGCCATCGCGGTCTCGTGCTCGGCCGACCGTCAGGCCCTCGGCAAGATCACCGCCGACGGTGTCTTCCTCGAGCAGCTCGAGACCGACCCGGCCAAGTACATGCCCGCCGTCGGCGTCTCCGAGGACATCGAGGGCGGCGAGGTCGTGAAGATCGACCTGAACCGTCCGATGCCGGAGATCCTGGCCGAGCTGTCGAGGTACCCGGTCAAGACGCGCCTGTCGCTGACCGGCCCGCTGGTGGTGGCCCGCGACATCGCGCACGCCAAGATCAAGGAACGCCTCGACGCCGGCGAACCGATGCCCGAGTACCTGCGCAACCATCCGGTGTACTACGCCGGTCCGGCCAAGACCCCCGAGGGGATGGCGTCGGGCTCGTTCGGTCCCACCACCGCGGGCCGCATGGACAGCTATGTCGAGCAGTTCCAGGCAGCCGGCGGATCGATGGTCATGCTGGCCAAGGGCAACCGCTCGCAGCAGGTCACGCGCGCCTGTGACGCCCACGGCGGTTTCTACCTCGGCTCGATCGGCGGCCCCGCCGCGCGACTCGCCCTGGACTGCATCAAGAGCCAGGAGGTCATCGAGTACCCCGAGCTCGGCATGGAGGCGGTCTGGAAGATCGAGGTCGAGGACTTCCCCGCGTTCATCGTCGTCGACGACAAGGGCAACGACTTCTTCACCGATCCCGGAGGAGCGGTGACGGTGCCGCTGGGCGGGGTCAGGATTCGCTCCAAGGAGCGCTGAGGAGAAATCTCACAGCCTCGGGCGATCCGATCGCAGTACCGTGAGTAAGGACAACCTTACAACCAGATCGGCTCCCCGGAGGATGTGCACGTCATGACCGAACCGCAGTACCGCATCGAACACGACACCATGGGCGAGGTCAAGGTACCCGTCGACGCGTTGTGGCGCGCACAGACCCAGCGTGCGGTGGAGAACTTCCCGATCAGTCATCGGCCGCTGGAGCGCACGCAGATCCGTGCGATGGGACTGCTCAAGGCCGCATGCGCCCAGGTGAATGCCGACCTCGGTCTGCTCGATGCGCAGAAGGCGGAGGCGATCATCGCCGCGGCCACCGAGATCGCCGACGGCAAGCACGACGACCAGTTCCCGATCGACGTCTTCCAGACCGGTTCGGGCACCAGTTCCAACATGAACGCCAACGAGGTCATCGCCTCGATCGCCAAGGCGCGCGGCGTCGAGGTCCACCCCAACGACCACGTCAACATGTCGCAGTCGTCCAACGACACGTTCCCGACGGCCACCCACGTCGCGGCCACCGAGGCCGTGGTGACCGACCTGATCCCGGCGCTGGATCACCTGCGGCTGGCCCTGCTGGAGAAGTCCACGGAATGGCGTGAGGTGGTCAAGAGCGGCCGCACACATCTGATGGACGCGGTGCCGGTGACCCTGGGCCAGGAGTTCGGCGGATACGCCCGGCAGGTCCAGGCCGGCATCGAGCGGGTCTCGGCCACCCTGCCCCGCGTCGGCGAACTTCCGATCGGCGGCACCGCGGTGGGTACCGGACTCAACGCCCCCGACGGCTTCGGCACCAAGGTGGTCGCCGAACTGCGCACGCTCACCGATGTCGACGCGCTCTCGCTGGCGCAGGACAACTTCGAGGCGCAGGCCGCCCGCGACGGTCTGGTGGAACTGTCCGGACAGCTCAAGACGGTGGCGGTGTCGTTGACCAAGATCGCCAACGACGTGCGCTGGATGGGTTCGGGTCCGCTGACCGGCCTGGGCGAGATCACCCTGCCGGATCTGCAGCCCGGCTCGTCGATCATGCCCGGCAAGGTCAATCCGGTTCTGCCGGAGGCGGTCACGCAGGTCGCTGCCCAGGTCATCGGCAACGATGCGGCGGTCACCTGGGGTGGCGGCAACGGAGCCTTCGAGCTCAACGTCTACATCCCGATGATGGCCCGCAACGTGCTCGAGTCGCTGAAGCTGCTGGCCAATGTCTCCCGGCTGTTCGCCGACCGCTGCATCTCCGGTCTGGCCGCGAACACCGACCGCCTCAAGACCCTCGCCGAGAGCTCCCCGTCGATCGTGACGCCGCTGAACTCGGCGATCGGCTACGAGGAGGCGGCCGCGGTCGCCAAGCAGGCCCTCAAGGAGGGCAAGACCATCCGGCAGACCGTGATCGATCGCGGCCTGATCGGCGAGTCGCTGTCGGAGGCCGAACTCGACAAGCGTCTCGACGTGCTCAAGATGGCCAACCTGGATCGGCAGCGCTGACCCGTCACGCCTGACCGACACCCGTTGCCGACGCCGGTCGACGGGATGGGGATCAGATGGGCGCCGACGGTGCAGCTGCGGCGAGATGTCCTCGCAGGGTGACGGTCTCGTATTCGTGGCGGTAGAGACCCCGGCGACGCAGGATGGGCACCAGTTCGTCGGCGATCACCTCCAGCCCGTCGAGAAGCGCATCCGGCTGCAGGTTGAATCCGTCGATCGCACCGGCATGGAACCAGTCCTCGATCCGATCGGCCAACTGTTCCGGGGTGCCGACGAATCCACCGTGTCCCGATCCCGAATACCTTGTCTCCCGCAGGTAGTCGCGCACGGTGGGATTGGTCTCGCGAATTCGGGCGATGATCGACTCGCGGAACCCCACGCTGCCGGCGAAGGTTGCCAGATCGACCGGACCGTCGAGCACTTCGGCCGGAAACGGCTCGTCCAGTTCGAGTTTCGAGGCGTCGATCCCGATCGCGTGCGAGAGCCACCCCACCGCATACGACGACGGACTGCGGTCGTGGAGGTCGTCGTTGCGCCGGCGTGCCTCGGCCTCGGTGCTGCCCAGCGACACCAGCAGGCCCGGCAGGATCTTGATGTCGTCGGGCGATCGGCCGTGTGCCACCGCCCGCCGCTTCACCAGGCGATAGTGGTCGACGGCACCGGCGCGGGTGAGCTCGGCGGCGAAGACTCCCTCGGCGACCCGGGCCGCGAGTTCTCGCCCCTTGGCCGAGCCGCCCGCCTGGAACAGCACCGGATCACCGCCCGGGCCGGCCGGGACATGCAGCCGCCCGTCGACGTCGAAGTGGGCGCCGTGATGGGTGACCGCTCGCCCGCTGCGCGACGATCCCCACAGTGCGCGAACCACATCGACGAACTCGGCGGCACGCTCGTACCGGTCGTCGCGCTCCGGGACGTCGGGTTGCCCGAAGTTCCGTGCCGGTGCCTGGCCGCGTGAGGTCACCACATTCCACGCCGATCGGCCACCGGAGAGGGTGTGGAAGGTGAGGAGCCGTTCGGCGAGTTCGACCGGATCGTTGAAGGTGGTCGACGCCGTCGACACCAGCCCGAGGTGTTCGGTCACCCCGGCGACATGCGCCCAGTTGACGGTCGGTTCCAGATGGGCCGGGTTCGCGTCGTAGGCCGGGTCACCGAGCGCCGGGACATCGGCGAGGAACACCGCGTCCAGGGTGCCACGTTCGGCGGTCCGCCCGATCGTCTCCCAATAGCCGGGGTCGACGAACGAATGGGGGTGCAGGCCAGACGATTGCCATGATGCCGGGACATAGCCGAGCACCAGGGCGTTGATCCCCAGGACCACGTGTCCGTCACGTCGCGTCATCGTGCCACTCCTCGTCTGCGATCGGTTGCGTCACTGCGATTCTCGTGTGTCCGCTCGTGTGGCGGCCGTACTCGGTCACCGACTCGCCAGCGGTTCGGGTGCGGCGAAGGCACGTCGCCGGCCTTCTCGTGCCACCGGCCGGGGCAGACCGAGTGCGTGCCGCAGCGGGCCTGGTCCCACGTGGTGGGCACCCACCAGCAGACGCTCGGCTGCGTCCAGCAGCGCACCGATCGGACGGTCGTCGCCCGCGCGGACCAGCACCCCGCCCACCTGGCCGCCGGGCAGCCCGGCATCGGCGTCGATCACCGGGATCGCCGCGCCCGCACCGAGGACCAGATCCAGGACCGCCTCCGCCTGTGGTGGCGGTGGTGTGTCGGAGGTGAACCATCCGATCACCGACGGGCCGGTGAGCGGTTCGGGCACGGTGAGCGGGCCGGCGATCCGGTACCTGCCGTCGAGATCGACGTGGCGGATCTCCTCGGAGCGCACGAAGATCCCGGTGTGGCGATCGGCGATCACCGACTCGGCAGGCCAGCTCTGCTCGAGGTCGCGCACCGCCACGGCGACCTCGCCGACGAGCGCCGCGGTGCCCGGGGCCGATACCGCCGCGCTCGTTGCCGCTGCCGGCCATGGCCATCCACCCACGGCGCGTGGATCGACGGTCCCCAGGAGCAGGCCGCTCCGGCCCCGGGAGAGATGACCGACCGATGCGACGCGTCGTGCCAGGTTGTAGGGGTGGTCCCGGCTCGGGGCGGTGGCCGCGAGGAACCGCGCCTGTCGGGTGCGCGCCCCCAGGAGGCCGGCCGCGACGGTCGACTCGATCGTGGCGTCTGCGGCAGGGCGCCCGTCCACCCGGTCGATCCCGATCACGCTGAACGCCAGCGGAAGACGGTCCCATCGATGCAGGGCATCCGGGTCGGCGAGCAGCCGCGTGACGTCGGCGCCGGTCAGCCCCAGTGCGACATACGGAGTCAATTACCCTGTCCCCCACGACCGAATGCGGACAGGTCGGGCACCGGGTCGGTCCCGTTGACCAGCCAGTCCCCCAGGATTCGCGCCTTGTACACGCGCGGGTTGTGGGATGCCAGGGTCCGTGCGTTACGCCAGTGCCGGTCGAGTGCACGGTCTTTCGACACCCCGGATGCGCCGAGTGCGTCGAAGACGGTGGAGGTGGCGGTCAGTGCGGCCTCGATGATGACCAGCTGGGCGTGATCGGTGGCGACCTGGGCCTCGGTCACCAGCTCGGCCCGTCGCTCGAGGTCGCCGGCCGCGTGCGCGGCGGCGAGCCGGTCGAGTACCCGCGTCACCTGTCGCAGCGCCGCCTCGGCGGCGAAGGCCTGCGTCGAGACCTCCCCGATCACCTGGAGCAGCTGGGGGTCGCGCGCCGGCACCGGATCGAGTCCCTGCGGATAGTTCCGGCGGCGATCATGCAGTGCCGCAACACCGTCACGGAGCGCTCCACGGATGATCCCGGTGAGTACCGCGAGGATCGCCACCTGGTAGAAGTGCCCCTGGTAGACGAATCGTTCGGACACCGGGAAGACATCGGCGGGGTCGGCCGGGACATCGGTGTAGGCGGCGCTGCCGCTGGCGGTGGTCTGCTGGCCGAAGCCGCCCCAGTCGTCGACGAGGGTGACCCCGGCGTCGTCGCGGCGGACCAGTGCGGTCAGCAGCGATCCGTCGTCGGACTTCCCGATGACGTCCAGCCAGTCCGCGTAGAGACTGCCTGTCGCATAGTATTTCGCACCCGACACGAGGTAGTGGTCGCCGTCGCGCCGGACGGTGGTGGCGATCGCGGCCAGTGTGCGGTTGTCCGCCTCGGTCCATCCGCCGCCGACGAACTCCCCGGCCAGGAACCGCCGAATCCACCGGTCGTTGCCCTCCGACGGGCGCGCGTTGAGCCGGTCCTCGACGAATGCCAGATGGTTGCGGAAGACGTGGGCGATGTTCGGGTCGGCCTCGGCGACCCGGGACAGGACGACGAAGGTCTGCTCGAGCGAGGCGCCGAGACCGCCGTGGTCCTCCGGGATTCGCAGTCGGCCGAGTCCGCGTTCGTTCAGCTCACGCACCAGGTCGTGGGCAAAGGTGCGGTCGCGTTCGCGAACGGCCTCGTCGCGGGCGATCCGGTCGAGAACCGGCGCGAACCGGGCCAGGAGCGCGTCCTCGTCGGCCGTGGACGACTGCAGGTAGCTGACGGCGACGGGTGCGTCGACGAGTTCGGTCATGGGTGACTCCTCGGAACTGATGTCCCGATCGCCGGGTGGCCATCGGAATCGGATGGGAAAGGTCAGAAGGTGGTGCCCGAGTAGGGCTGGGTACCGGTGCCGAACAGGCGGTCCAGCCGGTTCACCGCGTCGCCGGTGTGGACGTCCACGCGTCCGGCCGATGCGAGCCGGCGCCACGTGGTGCCGCCGAGATAGGCCGCGGCGAGGGTGGCGACGTCGACCGTCGCCTCGGCGGCACGAGTCGAACGTGTCACCGCACCGGCGGTGATCTCGAAGACCGCGGTGTTCGCGGGCAGGCGACGATCCTCGACGCCGATCCGCACTCCGGGCCCGTCGCCGAATCGTCTGGCCCGCAGTGCGGCCTCGACATCGATCAGACGCAACCACGTCTCGTCATGTGCCGCACCGAGTTCCACCGCACGCTCATCGGTCAGCGCCAACGGCAGCGGGTCGTCGAGTGCCGCGGAGCCGACGTGGATGACGTCGACCAGGTCGAGGTCGAGCAGGTGCCGCCACAACCCGAATCGGGCGGCATCGGTGAGCGCCACGAAGTCGATCACGTCGATGGCCTTCTCCCGGCTGGTGAACCAGGCCTCGGTGTCACGGGGCCGATAGATCACATATCCCTCGTCGACGCCGTCGCGCGAGTGCACCGCGACGTAGTGCACGGTGGGATCGGCCGCGCGGCGCAGCTCCTGGAGCCGCCACCATCCGGCCGGGCGTTCGATCGCACCCACCCCGTTCGTGCGGCGATGAACCGCGGCGAGCAGCTCGGTGTCGGCATCCGCGTCCGCCAGACGCACCGAACCCTGTGCCACAACCGATTCCCGGAGGCGGGCGCGGCGGGTGTCCACGAGCAGTGATCTGGCCGTCGAGGCGATCCCGTAGCCGAAACGCTCGTAGATCCCGGCTTCGGACGCCCGCAGGGTGGCGACCACCTCGCCGCGGTGGGCGAAGTCCTCGAGCTGACGCTCGATCAGGGCCGTCACGATCCCGCGGCGTCGATGAGTCGGCAGCACACCCACGTGGGTGACGGCGGCGTGCGCCACCCGCGCACCCCCGGGAACCACGAGGTCGCTGGTGTACGAGTCGGCACCACCGACGATCCGATCACCGTCGAATGCGCCGAGATAGCGCCCGGTCTCGGTGACGGCGGTGGCGTCGACGCCCCGGAACGGCAGCCCCACCATGGACCGGAGAAACACACCGAAGGCGGTGTTCACCTGATCGGCCCCGGTCAGCGCGGCGATCGTCGGCCGTGTGCCGGTCGAATCCGCTCGAGCCGCGCCGTCGGCAACGTCAACCGTCATGCGCTCGCCCCTGAGTCGCCTCGTCGAACCCGCATGTCCTCATCTCCTCGTCGAAGTCTCACCGATCACCACCGGCCCTGTCGCCGGCCACCCAGCGAGCCTGCTCGCGCGGTGCCGTGACGCCCAGCCTTGTACTCAGCCAGATTCTGGTTCGGTCGTTCCACAAACCGGAGGAATCGCCCCGCCGGCGGCGGGCGGTCACGCCCGGGCGCACTCCGGCGGTCCGGACACGTGGGCATCGTGAGCGGGTAACGTCACACCCATGGCCACGACCCCGCCCAGATGGTTCACCGACACCAAACCCGGCCACAGCGAGTGGTACATCGAACGGTTCCGCACGATGGCCCGCGAAGGTGCCGACCTGGGCGGCGAGGCCCGGATGATCGATGCGATGGTGCCGCGTGGCGCCCGGGTTCTCGACGCCGGGTGCGGGCCGGGCCGCATCGGCTCCTTCCTGCACGTCGCCGGACACACCGTGGTCGGCGTGGACGTCGACCCGGCCCTGATCGCCGCCGCACAGGCCGATCATCCCGGGCCGCGGTGGCTGGTCGGCGACCTCAGCGAACTGGACCTCGCCGCACAGGGTGAGACCGATCCGTTCGACGCGATCGTGTGCGCGGGCAATGTGATGGTCTTCCTCGCCCCGGGTACCGAGGTGCAGGTGCTGCGCCGGCTGTCGGCGCATCTGGCCGAGACCGGCGTGCTCGTGGTCGGCTTCCACACCAACCGCGAGCTCTCCCTGGAGGCCTTCGACGCCGCCGTGGCCGAGACCGACCTCTACGTCGAACATCGTTTCGCCACATGGGATCTGCGCGCATGGCATCCGGATGCGGACTTCGCGGTGACGGTCCTGCGCCACACCGCCGATCGAGCGTGACGCCGTGACCGGGCTCGACGAGTTCCCCACCGGCTGGCAGACCGCACTGGCGCTCGTCGCCCATCCCGACGACCCCGAGTACGGCATGGCCGCCGCGGTCGCACGCTGGACCGGCGAGGGCCGGCGCGTGGTCTACGCCCTGGCCTCGAGCGGTGAGGCCGGTATCGCGGGCATGGCGCCCGAACAGGCCGGACCGCTGCGCGAGGACGAGCAGCGGGCGTCGGCGCGGATCGTCGGGGTGGACGAGGTGGAGTTCTGGGGCTTCCCCGACAGCGAGATCCGCAACACCCCCGAACTGCGGGAACGGATCGGCGAGACCATCCGGCGCGTCGCACCCGAGGTGATCCTGTCGCTCTACGGCGGACCCGAGTGGGCGCCGGGTGCGCCGAACCAGCGCGATCACATGGAGTTCTCCGCGGCGGTCCTCGACGCATACGACGCCTTGCCCGCCGACGCCCGCCCGCGTTGGCTGTTCGAGAACGGCCCGCACCCGACGCACGCCGTGGACGTCGAGGCACAGGTCCCGGCCGCGATCGACGCCTTGTCGGCGCACCGGGTGTACCTGGAGGTGCTCGATCCGACGACACCGGTCGCCGATCAGGCCCGGGCACAGGTGGACCGGACGACCACACCGCGCGACGACTTCGACGGTCGCCGCGCGGCGTGCTTCGAGCTCAAACGGGTCACCGGCTGAACCGGGTCGACCGACACCGGATGTGCTTGCCGGCCAGGATGCCTCACCCGGTTCCGGCATCCGGCGGCGTCTACCGGTCGACGGTCCGGTGGCCGGGCGCCTCCTCGTCGAGTACCTCGAGGATGCCCAGGTCGGCCAACCGTTCCTGTTCCTCGGTGGACAGCGTCTGGATGCTGCCGACGCGGGCCGCGATCTCGGGGCGGGCGACGCGCAGGTAGGCGTACCACAACAGCCCGACGGCGAGGATGCCGAGGAAGACGAACGGCAGGATGCTGAACGGGAACGCCGGCACCGGGTACACATTGCTGACGATCACATATCCGAGCGCCGCGATCGCCAGGCCGGACACGATCGCCCGTGCCGGGGTCAGCGCCTTGATCCGGTACAGCCAGATCGGTGTGGCGATCACCACCAGCAGGTAGCTGACCAGGAATCCCCAGGTCGCCACGTAGCCGCCGTACACGTCGAACACGAGGCGGCCGGCCGAGGAGAAGGTGGCCACGACGGCGAAGACCAGGGCCAGCGCACCGACGAAGACCACACCGACCCACGGCGTCTTGTAGCGCGGATGGACCTTGGCGAAGACCTGCGGGAGTGCACCCTCGTGGGCGAGGGTGAACAACGACCGTGCCGCCGACGTGGTGACCGCGGTGACGAAGACGATGAACGCCACCGAGACCGCGGCACTGACCACCGGGTTGATCCATGACACGTGCGAGGCATCGGCGAGCTGTGGCAGCACCGCCTTGTCGCCGTCGATCCCGTTGAAGTGCAACACCTGTGGGTAGGTTGCAAGGATGTAGAGCACCCCGAGGATGAGTACGACGCGCAGCAGCGACCGTGCGATCGTGCGGTGCGCATCACGCGCCTCGGCCCCGAGGGATGCGACACTCTCGAAGCCGGCGTAGGCGCCGACCGCGGTCACCGCGGCGACGAAAGTCGAACTGTGCCCGAGATTGCTCGGATTCCACTGCTCGGTGTCGATCCGCCAGCCGTAGCTGACATAGGACGCCACGATGATCACGAATATCGCTGCGACGGCGACGACCTCGAAGATCAGCTCGTACTTGGCGGCCAGGGAGGCACCACGGAGCGGGAGGTACACCCCCACCCCGACGACGACCGCCACGAGCAGCAACCGGAACCACGATGCCTGCGAGCCCAACCCGATCTCCTCGAGGAAGGCGTCGACGTAGAGGACGCCGCCGAGAGTGCCGGTGGTGGCGAATCCGATGTAGCCCAACAGAAGACTGAACCCGGCGGCGAAGGCGAAGCCCGGCCCCAGACCGTTGCCGGTGTAGGTTCCCAACGATCCCGAGGTCACCGTGCGCCGCGCCTGATAGCCGATGGTGGTGGCGATCAGGACCGCGATCACCAGACCGACGATCGCCGCCCAGGCCGCTCCCTTACCCGATGCGGTGTAGAGCGAGAACGGCACCGAGGCGATCGCGACGCTCGGTGCGGCCGCGGCCAGTCCCTGCGCGAACACTCCCCAATGCCCGAGTGCACCTCGCGCCAGGCCGGTGCCCTCGGCGGCCGTCAGCCGACGGCCACCCAGGCTCACCGCCTGCGCACCACGTTCCCGGACTTCGACGCCCTCTGCCGGACTCACCTCGCTCCCCGGCGAATCAGGCTGTACCTCAATCGACATGACACTTCACCTTCCACGCGAGCATAGATCGTGCATTGACCAGAAGGAGTATGCCCGACAGCGATATCCGTTACCCCCCTTAGGTTCTCACGGGTTCTATCGGTGTGGACGGCGCGATCGGCCGCCACCGGATCCGCGACGACCGTCAGGAGTGCCACACGTCCTGGTGGTCACGATGCGTGGGCAGGTAGGCACCCGGATCGAAGTGGTGGTCATAGAAGTCGGTGTCGATATGTTGCGCCTGAAGGTAATTCAGGATGTGTACGGTCGGTACGGTTCCCGGTATCTTGCCGAACACGTCGTCCACGTAGGCGATCTGGCCGGTCAGCAGTTCGGTGAACCGCTCGTCATAGGGCGCCGCGGATGCCCGCACCCGCGGGGTGTCCCGCCACGGACCGTCGGTGTCGGGGTGAAAGGGCCCACCGGGGCCGAACTTCCGTTCCGTGAAGCGCGCCACCGCCTCGCCGGCATCGGCCACGTGCGGGCGTGACAGCGTCTCGAAGACTCCTGGCAGCCCCGTGGGATTGGGCAGCGACCACCTGTCGTCGGTCTGTACCTCGAATCCCAGACCGGGTACCGCCGGATCACCGGAGGCACCGAGGACCGACAATCGGTCGATCCCGTCGAAGGTCCATCCGCCCAGACCGAGTGCACCCAGGACGAGATGGCCGTTGTAGGCGGCGGTGACCAGCTCCGCACTCGCCTCGGCGAGGGTGTACTGCTCCACGAACGACAGCGGGAAGGGATCCCCCGCATGACGCAGCGACGGATCCGAGGCACCGGGGATCTCCCGATCGTGGATGTCGTCGTAGAGCCCGTATCCGTTCTGCAGGAAGAACGCGACGTTCGCGATGAAATGCTGGGCGAGGTCGGCGATGGGGATCACCAGCAGCGAGCCCGGATGGTTGGCGATCCAGGTGTTGTGGCCTTCCAGATACGGTTCTTCGCGTGGGAGATGTATCCGGTGATCAGAGATCTTGCGATACCGGCCGACCGTCTCGGCGAGCCAGTCCTCGATGCCCCCGTCCCCGATGTCCCCGCCCTCGATATCCCCGTCCCCGATGTCCCCGCCGCCTCCACTGGAAGCAGGGGCGGCGTCGCGACTGGACAGGAAGTAGGTGCCCGAGTCGTCGGTGAAGAAGAACTCGGTGGTGTGGAATCCGGCGGCGGACGGAAACGTGCGCCCCGTGGCCGATCCCGAGTAGTTCGGCAGCGCCGGTGCATATCCGGGATGGTGGCTGATGCCGAAGTGCCGGCCGGTGACGCCGGTGACGACCGACAGGACGAGGGCACGCTCGACCTCGCTGAGCGGTTGGACCGGCCGGTTGCTGGTGAAGGCGAGTTCTCCGGCGGGGATACGGCCGCCGACCGGGAAACGACGGGATCGGCGCCCGGTGATCGCACCGAGTAACGGGAAGGCGGCGAGGTCGGTCAGGGCGCGACGCTCGCCGTCGGTCAGGTCGAATCCGCGCCGGTCCGTCGTCGTCACGAGGACACCGCCGAGGGCACGTGGTCGCCGATGTGCCGGCCGATCACCGCGGCGACGTGGGCGTGGGCCACCTCGTTGAGCACGTCGTGGGCGCCGTCGGCGACGACCTCCACGCGGAGCGTCGGCAGCCGGTCCTGCCACGCGGTGACACCGTCGAGCGGCGCCACGGCGTCGTTGCGGCCGTGGACGGCCAGCAGCGGGATCGTCGACGCCGGCAGGTCGCGGTCGAGTCTCTCCCATGCGGGCGTGAACAGTCGGCTCAGTTCGCCACCGATGTCGGCGGCGGTGAAGGCCAGCGGATCGTTGGCCAGCTCGTCGCGATAGAACGGGTCCGCCGACAGCGCATCCAGATCGAGTTCGAACGGGTCGTCGGAATCGACGGCGGCCTGCAGCCACGGCAGCGGCGACAGCGGCGCACCCGAGACGACGACGCTCGTGTACCGCCCGGGCCGGTCGAGTGCCGCGAACACGGCGCCGAGGCTGCCCAGCGAATGACCGCCGATCGCCAGGGGGACGTCGGGACGGTGCGCGGCGGCGAGATCGGTCAGCACCCGGGCGTTGTGGACGACGGCGTCACAGGAGCCGACGTTGCCGCGTTCGCCTTCGGAGAGTCCGTGGCCCGGCTGGTCGAGCGCCCACAGCTCGACTCCGTGCGAGGCGAGTTCGGCGGCATACCGGTGGTAGAGACCCGAGTGTTCACCGAATCCGTGCAAGAAGATCAACGCTGCGGTCGGTGTGGTCGCGGCCGGCCAGTGACGATAGAACACCCGGCCCTGCGCACCGTCGAAATAGGGCATGGCTCACTCCTTTCCGGGGCGCGACGGGTTTCGTGCCCCGATTCGCTGCACGAGTACTTCGCAACCCACAGAGCATTCACCCGGCACCGGAGGGGTCGCCAGACTATGGCCCACCGCGATTCTCAGGGAGGCCGACGCACAGCGCCGCCGGTCATCGGACCGACGGCGCTGCGTTCTTCAGATGGTCAGGGATTCAGCCTCCGACACCGAGTAGCGCCGGGAGCACGCCCACGAGCTGGTTGAGCAACTGGGTCAGGGCATTCGAGTCGCCGAGTCCCGTCCCGGGAGTGGTGGTACCCGGAGTCGTGGTACCCGGGGTGGTGGTGCCCGGGGTGGTCGGGGTCGTCGTCGACGGCGCGGTGCCGCCTTCGGGGGTGGTCGCCTGCGCCTGCCCGGTGGGTGCCGGCTGGTTGACGCCGATGGTGATCCGCGGGTTCTTTGCCGGGTCGAGCCAGACCAGGATCTGCCGCAGGATGTCCTTGTCGATGGCGACGCAGCCCATGGTGGGTTCACCGGTGCTGGCGTGCAAGAAGATCGCCGACGCCTTGCCCGGAATCCGTTGCGGGTTGTGCGCGATGTTCACCGCGTAGTCGTAGGCGGCACCGGAGTTGTACAGGTTCTCGCTGTCGCCGCCCGGACTCTGTGCCTGACGGACGTGGGTGTTGTAGGTCGGCGAGCTCGTGTCGGAGTCCCACCAGTCCTGCGTGTCGGTCTTGAAGTAGGGCATCTTGGTGCCGGGGTCGGCCAGCCGTCCGAAGGCCTGGTCGAGTGCGAAGGTGCCCTCCGGGGTGCGGTAGACGTTGTCCTGCGGCTGCCCCATCCCGAGTTCGCCGAGGAAGGCCTTGGTCGGACCGAACACCGGCCGCCAGGTCCCGTTGTCCTCCTTCTGGAAGGCGGTCAGTGTCGCGGTCTGGTCGCTCGCCTTGGGCGCGGTGACCACGATCATCTGACTGCTCTCACCGGCCTGCGGACCCAGCTCGGACGAGCCCGCACCGGAGAGCTTGTTCAGGATCGTGTCGAGCTCGGGAATCCCGGTCTCGGGAATGGAGATCCCCCCGAGCGCGCCCAGCCCGTTCGTACCCGGTGTGGATGTACCCGGTGAGGATGTACCGGGAGTGGATGTACTGGGCGTCGTCGTGCCCGGGGTGGCTTGCGGCGCCGCGAGTGCGGCTCCGTTCCCGCCCGCGACGGCAGCGAGCATCGCCGCCACCATCAGTCCCACTAGTCCCAACGACCTCATCAGTAACTTCAGCACCACACCAGTGTGGCAAAAGGCAAGAGCCACTGAGTCTCGCAACGGTCACAGTGCGACATGGATCCGATCACTACCGACTCTTGAATCTGAAATCAGGCTCAAGTAGTCTCGACGCCAGAGTGATCCACCCCACACTCCATCGCGACTGTGGGGTCACCCCCACCTCGAAGGGATGCGCATGTCCGTCGTCAACACCGTCACCGGCCCGATCGAATCGGCCGATCTCGGCACCACCCTGGTCCACGAGCACGTCTTCGTCCTCGGCGAGGAGTTCCGCCAGAACTACACCGAGTGGGACGAAGAGCAGAAGATCGCCGACGCGGTGCGCGACCTCAACGAGCTCAAGGGGCTGGGCGTCGACACGATCTTCGACCCCACCGTGCTCGGCCTGGGGCGCTACATCCCGCGGATCCAGAAGATCGCCGCACAGACCGACCTCACCATCGTGGTGGCCACCGGGCTCTACACCTACAACGACATCCCGTTCCAGTTCCACTACACCGGTCCCGGCCTGCTCTTCGACGTCCCCGAACCACTGGTCGAGTACTTCACCAAGGACCTCACCGAGGGCATCGCAGACACCGGGGTCAAGGCGGCGTTCCTCAAATGCGCGATCGAAGAACAGGGACTGACCCCCGGCGTCGAGCGGGTGATGCGCGCGGTCGGCATCACCTCCGCGCAGACCGGCGCACCCATCACCGTGCACACCAACCCGCACACCAGGTCCGGTCTCGTGGCCCAGAAGATCCTCGCGGAGGAGGGCGCCGACCTCACCAAGGTCGTGATCGGACACTCCGGCGACAGCACCGACCTCGACTACCTCATGGAGATCGCCGACGCCGGGTCGATCCTGGGCATGGACCGCTTCGGCCTCGACGTCCTCCTCCCGTTCGAGGACCGGATCAACACCGTCGTCGAGCTGGTCGCACGGGGGTACGCCGACCGCATGGCCCTGGCCCACGATGCGTCGTGCTTCATCGACTGGTTCGACCCCGATGCGAAGCGGGCGGCCGTGCCCAAGTGGAACTTCCGCCACATCAGCGAGGACGTCCTGCCCGCCCTACGCGAACGCGGCGTCACCGACGAGCAGATCACCACCATGCTCGTCGACGTCCCACGCCGCTACTTCGAGTGACCCACCCGGACCCGCCGCACCCCTCATCACGCGCCTCCCGGCCCCCCTCACGAATCCACCCGAGCAGAAACGGATCCCATGGCCAGCATCGTCACCGACCTGCGGCAGTGTGCCGACTCCCATCCCGATCGCCCCGCCGTGCGCGCCGGCGACCGCATCCTGTCCTACGCCGACCTGCGTGACCGGATCGCCCGCGCCGCAACCAGACTCGCCGCGGCCGGGGTCTCCCGCGACGACCGCGTACTGCTGATCGCGCCGTCGGTCCCGGAGTTCGCGATCGCCTACTACGGACTGCAGTCGGTCGGGGCCACCGCGATCACCCTGAACGTGATGTCGACGCCCGCCGAGATCGGTTATGTCATCGACGATTCCGGGACATCGCTGGTTCTGGCGTGGCATCGGTGCGCCGAGGCCGCGAGGTCAGCGGCGGGTGAACGCGGTCTCCCGATGCTCGAACTCACCGAGTTCGAGAACGAACCCGACGACGCCGTCGCGGCCACCGCACCGGTCGACCGCGACGCCGACGACACCGCGGTGATCCTCTACACCTCCGGCACCACCGGACGGCCCAAGGGCGCCCAGCTCACCGTCGCCAACATCGATGCGGTCCCGGCCGCCTTCCAGGCCGCCCTGCAGGTCGGCGAACACGAACGCTGGGCCACCGCGCTGCCCCTGTTCCACTGCTTCGGGCAGGTCGTGGTGATGCACAACGCCCTCGCCGGTGGCGGCACCCTCTCGCTGCTGAGTCCGTTCACCCCGACGGCCTTCATGGATCGTCTGCGTGACGAGCACATCACCATCGCCTGCGGCGTGCCGACCATGTGGAACGCCATGCTGCAGGTCACCGAGGGCTACACCCCCGCCGACTTCGCCGACCTACGGTTGGCGTGTTCGGGTGGCGCATCCATGCCCGGCGAGGTGATCCGGGAGTTCTCCGACCGGTTCGGCTGCTCCATCCTCGAGGGATACGGACTCACCGAGACCGCCGGCACCACCACCTTCCGCAACCTCGAGGGGCCGCCGAAGGTGGGCACCGTGGGTCCGGCCCTGCCCGGGTTCACCATCGAGGTCCGCGATCCCGACGGCCATCCGGTGCCGGCCGACGAGATCGGTGAGATCTTCATCAAGGGCCCCACCGTGATGAAGGGCTACTGGAACCGGCCCGACGCCACCGCCGCCGAACTGGTCGACGGCTGGTTCCGCACCGGCGATCTGGGCACGATGGACACCGACGGCGATGTTCGCATCGTGGACCGCACCAAGGACATGATCATCCGCGGTGGGTACAACGTGTACCCGCGTGAGGTCGAGGAGGTCCTCTACACCCATCCCGACATCGTCGAGGTGGCGGTGATCGGTGTGTCCGACGACCACTACGGCGAGGAGATCGCCGCGGTCATCACTCCCCGGCCGGGCACCCAGATCGATCCGGATGCGTTGCGCGCGTGGACCAAAGAACGCCTCTCGGCCTACAAGGTGCCGCGCATCATCCGCTTCGTCGACGCACTCCCCAAGGGCGCGACGGGCAAGATCCTCAAGCGTGCGATCGACCGCTCGGAGCTCGTCGCACCGACGAGTGCGGCCACCGGACGATCCGGTGGCGGCCTGTGACGGCACCCACAGCCGAATGTACCCATGGACGTTGTCACGATCCTCTGGCGCGGCGAACTGACCCGTGGGTAACCTGACCGGGCCCCGGCCGGGGCGGAAGGGTCGGGTCCTCGTCACATGCCACCGCTCAGTCGTCTCGCACGACTGCAGATCGCCGCGATCCTCGTGATCGGCCTGGCGGTCAGTGTCTTCGCCGGTATCCGCTACGTGCACATCAACCGGGTGGTCGGGATCGGGGTCTACACCGTCACCGCACAACTACCCGACTCCGGCGGGATCTTCACCAATGCCGAGGTCACCTACCTCGGCATCCCGGTGGGGCGGGTCGGCGAACTCCGGCTCACCGCCGACGGTGTGGACGTCGACCTGCAACTGGACTCCAGCGCCCCCGAGATCCCCGAGTCGTCGGTGGCCGTGGTGGCCGCACGATCGGCGATCGGTGAGCAGTACATCGACCTGCAACCGTCGAAGATCGACGGCCGGCACCTCGCCGACGGCTCGCGGATCACCCGGGCGTCGATCCCGCCGAAGGTCGAGGACGTCGTGTCGTCGGCGATCGATCTCTCCGAGTCGATCCCGCTCGACGACCTGCACACCGTGATCACCGAGCTGGGCAAGGGATTCCACGGCCAGAACGAGAACCTCCCACGGCTGGTCGACTCGCTGTCGAAACTCGCCGAGGCCGGTGCCGACAACATCCCGGCCACCATCGGCCTGCTCCGCGACGCCGACACCGTCCTGGCCACCCAGGCCGACCAGTCCGACGCGATCCTGTCGTGGTCACGCGGACTCGACCTGGTGTCGGCCACGCTGGCCACCGCCGACCCGGACCTCCGCCGACTGCTGACCACCGGCTCGGCATCGGCCACCCAGATCTCGGAACTGGTGCAGCGCAACGGCGGTGACCTCGCCACCGTCGTCGGCCAGCTCGCCGACGTGGCACGCACCGTCGGGCCGGCCACCTACACCACGTCGATGACCTTCGCCTTGCTGTCACAGCTGTCGGCCGGTGCGCACTCCCCCGCGCCCGGTGACGGACAGATCCATTTCGGCGTCGTGCTCGAGACCAACGACCCGCCCGCCTGCACCAGAGGCTACGAGAGCACGCAGCGGATCATCGACGAGATGAAGCGCACCAAGCCGGATTTCGACATCCGCTACGACGACTTCCCGTTCAACACCGACGCGCGGTGTGCCGTACCGTTCGGCAATCCGACCGGGGTGCGCGGTGCCGACCGGGCCCGCTATGCCGATCCGTCGACCGCACAGCCCTGGGACACCACGCCGAAGAAGGATCCCGACCGCCTGAACCTCAATCCGCTTGCGCGGCAACTGGCGACACTGCTGGGTGTGCGGACCGACTGACACCCACCCGCACCCGATCGTCCGAGCCGCTCAGCCCTTCGGTGACCGCAACCCGATCGCATTGGCCCACAACCGGGTCGCGGTGAAGGTGAGATCGTCCATGGACACCTCGTCGACGCCGATCGCAAAGGCCTGGTAGGCCATTCGCGACACCATCCCCGAGAGCGCCTGGGCGGCACCCATCGCGTCGAGGTCCGGATCGGCGAGCCCGGACTCCTGGAGCTTCTCGATATGGCGCGCATTGCGACTCGCGAACACCAGACCGCGTTGCCGTCGCTTCTCCCGGAACTCCGGCATGTTCGCGGTCACCTGCTCGAGCACGAGACGTAGCTTCGCATTGCGTTTGTACGCCTCGAAATACGCCCGATTGGCGGCCTCGAGCACGGCGATCGGATCGCCCTCCGATCCGGACTCCACATGCGGGAACCCGGGATGCAGCATGTCCTCGTGTGCCTCCGCCAGCACCGCGTCGAGGATCTCCTCCTTCGAGTCGAAGTAGGTGTAGAAGGTACCCGTCGAGCAGCTCGCGGCCACGGTGATGTCGGTGAGCCGGGCATCGGAGAAGCCGTCGCGCTCGAAGATCTGCCGGGCGGCCGCGATCAGCGCCGCCCGGGTCCGTTCCCCGCGTGCGGTGGCCGGCGGCGCCTTCTCGGTGCCCGCGGCGGCGATCCGCGGCAGATCCGATCCGACCAGCTCGGACCCCCTCGATTCTGCGGTCATCGTGCCATCCTGACACCCGCCGTCGCCGCCGTGCACATCGAGTACCCCATGGACGCGACTAGAGTCCCGCGGAATCCGCGACAGCGGTCGCCTTGGACACCAGGATGTCGATCACCTCACCGGTCGGGACACCCGCCGACGCCCGGTTGGCGGGATTGTCCGCCGCTCGACGCAGCACGCCCTCGGCGATGATCGCCACCTTCCACAACCCCAGCGCATGCCAGAACTCGAGGGCACGCGGATCACGACCGGTGCGTTCGATGTAGCTCGCGGCCAGTTGCGCCCGGTCCGGGAATCCCTCGAGCAGTTCCACCGGCGCTCCGGTCAGGGACGGCTCACCGGGACCGGGCCAGTACGCCAGCGTGCTACCGATGTCGGCGAGCGGATCGCCCAGCGTCGACAGTTCCCAGTCGAGTGCCGCACGCACCGCGCCGGTGGCCGGATCGATCATCACGTTGCGGATGTGGAAGTCGCCGTGGACGAGTCGGGTCTCGTGCTGCTCGGGCGCACTTCGGATCAGTCGCTGTGTCAGCGCGTCCAGGGCCGGGATCTCGCGGGTCTTGGACTTCTCCCACTGCGCACTCCAGCGCTTCAACTGACGTGCGGCATAGGGCTTGTGGCTCGCCAGGTCGTCGAGTCCGACGGCCTCGATGTCGACGGCGTGGATGCGGGCGAGCGTCTCGATCATCGACTCGCCGATCCGGGTGCGGATGGCGGGATCCAATGCCTCCCCGGCCGGCAGGTTGTCGAGCACCACCGCGTCGACGAACTCCATGACGACGAGGGGAACCGGGGTCACCGACTCGTCGGTGCACACCCCCAGCACCTGCGGGACCGGTACGTCGGTGGGGCCGAGCGCGGAGAGAATCCGCGCCTCGCGCACCACGTCGTGTGCCGATGCCAGCAGGTGTCCCACCGGCGGTCGCCGCAGGACCCAGCGGCCGCCGGCGTCGTCGGACAACAGGTAGGTGAGGTTCGATTGACCGATTCCCACCCGCGTGCAGGTGATCTCGCCGTCCGCGTCGACACCGATCTCACCCAGCCATCGCTGCAGTGCACCGGAATCCACCTCGGGGATCACCGACAGTCCACTCGTCGTCATGGTGTTGCCGTTCGTCCTCTCTGTTCCTCTGCCCGTCAGAAACGGGCGCTCAGTGCGGCATCGGAGACACCCGGCACCGTCTCCGGTGCGGGGGTGTCACGGTAACGACGCAGCTCACGACGGGCGATGGCACGCTTGTGCACCTCGTCGGGGCCGTCGGCCAGACGCAGGGTGCGGATGCCGGCATAGGCCGAGGCCAGCGGGAAGTCGTCGGTGACACCGCCACCGCCGTGCACCTGGATGGCCCGGTCGATGATCTTCAGCGCGATGTTCGGCGCCGCGACCTTGATGGCGGCGATCTCGGTGGCCGCCGCCTTGTTGCCGACGGTGTCCATCATGTGGGCGGCCTTCAGCGTCAGCAGACGCACCATCTCGATGTCGATGCGCGACTCGGCGATCCAGTCCTGGATGTTGGCGCGGTTGGCCAGCGGCTCCCCGAAGGTGGTGCGCCGGGTGGCCCGCGTGCACATCAGTTCCAGTGCGCGTTCGGCCATGCCGATGATGCGCATGCAGTGGTGGATACGACCCGGGCCCAGACGTGCCTGGGCGATCGCGAATCCCTCGCCCTCCCCCTTCAGCACGTCCTTGGCGGGCACCCGCACGTTCTCGAAGACGAGTTCGCCGTGGCTTTCCCGGTCGGTGTAGCCGAACACCGGCAGGTTGCGCAGGATGGTCAGACCGGGGGCGTCGGTCGGCACCACCATCATCGACTGCTGGCGATGCGGCGGACCGGTCGGATCGGTCTTGCCCATCACGATCAGGACCTTGCAGTCGGGACGAACAGCGTTGGAAGCAAACCACTTCCGGCCGTTGAGGACGTACTCGTCGCCGTCGCGGACCATGGCCATCTCGATGTTGGTGGCATCCGAGCTGGCGACGTCGGGCTCGGTCATCGCGAATGCCGAGGCGATCTCGCCGTCGAGCAGCGGACGCAGGTACTTCTCCTTGTGCTCATCGGTACCGAAGAGCGTCAGGACCTCCATGTTGCCGGTGTCGGGGGCGTTGCAGTTGAACACCTCCGACGCCCAGTGCACCCGGCCCATGATCTCGGCCAGCGGGGCGTACTCCAGATTGGTCAGGCCCGGCGCCCATTCGGCGTGCGGGTGGAAGAGGTTCCACAGGCCGGCCTCCTTGGCGCGGCCCTTGAGTTCGGTGAGGATCGCGGGCATCCCGTGCGGGTTGTCCAGCGCAGCCATCTGCTCCTCGTAGACACCCTCGTTGGGGTAGACGTGGGTGTCCATGAAGGCCAGCAGCTTCTGCCGGTACTCCTCGGCACGGGGCGACGGGTCGAACAACGTCATGATCACTCCTTGATATCCGGTTGAAAGTCTTTGTGGCCGTGCGGGTCACGGCTCCGCTCAGGAGAGCAGCGAGGCCTGGAAACGGCGCATGCCGCGCAGCCAGCGGTCGTAGTCGGCACCCTTGCGGCGGTACATCTCGAGGACCTCCGGGTGCGGCAGGATCAGGAACCGCTCGTCGTCGATCGCCGCGAGGACCACCTCGGCGACCTCCTCGACGGTCAGCACCTCCCCGGCGGTCTCCACCGCACGCTGCATCAGGTCGCCGTTCGGGTCGTCCGGCATGGCCTCCGGCCGCAGCAGTTTGGTGTCGACGCCCATCGGGCACAGGCAGCTGACCCGGACCCCGCGGTCGCCGTAGCTGGCCGAGAGCCACTCGGCGAAGCCCACCGCGGCGTGTTTGGTGACCGAGTAGGTGGCCGATCCGAGCTGGGTGAGCAGTCCCGCCGCCGACGCGGTGCTCAGGAAGTAGCCACGGCCCCGTTCCACCCAGTCCGGGACGAGGAGACGGGCGGCGCGCACGTGGCCCATCAGGTTGATGTCGATCGCCCGCTCCCAGTCGGCGTCGGTGGCGTCGATCCCACCGCGACCACCGATCCCCGCATTGGCGACATACAGATCCACCGGACCGAATGCCTCTGCCGCAGCGGCGATCACGGCCTCGATGTGCTCCTGTGACGCGGCATCGCCGGCGAGTGCGCGAGCAGAACCACCGGCCTTCTCGATGTCGGCGGCGGTGACCGCGACCGACGCCTCGTCGAGGTCGGTGACGACGACGCGGGCACCGCGGGCGGCCAGCGCGCGGGCGATGGCCCCGCCGATCCCGCCACCCGCTCCGGTGACGACGGCGACTGTGTTCTCGATCTCCATGAATCGAACGTACTTGAACCCAGTTTCAAGTTCAAGGACCTGGGTCCGCACAGAACGGGACCCCGAGGTCAACCGACCCCGGGGTCCCGAAAAAATCGCCCGCTCGCTACGCTCCCGGTGCTGCCACACCGCGCCCGCTCGCTACGCTCCCGGTGCGCCCGGCCCGAATTCCTCCAGCATGTCCGTCACCAACGCCGCAATCGGCGACCGCTCACTACGGGTGAGCGTGATGTGCGCGAACAGCGGATGCCCCTTGAGCTTCTCGATCACCGCGGCGACACCGTCATGACGCCCCACCCGCAGGTTGTCACGCTGCGCCACATCGTGGGTGAGCACCACCCGCGAACCCGCACCCAGCCGTGACAGGACCGTCAGCAGCACATTGCGTTCCAGCGACTGCGCCTCGTCGACGATCACGAACGAATCGTGCAGGGACCGCCCGCGGATATGCGTCAGCGGCAAGACCTCCAGCATCCCGCGACCGAGCACCTCCTCGATCACCTCCGGCGACGCCAGCCCCTCGAGGGTGTCGAACACCGCCTGCGCCCACGGCCCCATCTTCTCGGCCTCACCGCCGGGCAGGTACCCCAGTTGCTGGCCACCGACGGCGTACAGCGGGCGGAACACCACCACCTTGCGCTGGGTACGGCGCTCGAGCACCGCCTCCAGACCCGCGCACAACGCCAGCGCCGACTTGCCGGTACCGGCCTTGCCGCCCAGCGACACGATTCCCACGCTCTCGTCGAGCAACAGGTCCAGGGCGACCCGCTGCTCGGCCGAACGCCCGTGCAGACCGAACGCCTCACGGTCACCGCGGACCAGCTGCACCTGCTTGGCCTCGTTCACCCGGCCCAACGCCGACGACGACCCGTGGCCCAACAGCCGAATCCCGGTGTGGCACGGCATTTCCCGGGCGTCGTCGATGTCGACCACACCGTCGGTGAACAGGGTGTCGATCACCTGCTGGTCCACGTCGAGCTCGGTCATCCCCGACCAGCCGGAGACCACCACGTCCTGGGCGTGGTACTCGTCGGCGGCCAGACCCACCGCGCCGGCCTTCACGCGCAACGGGATGTCCTTGGAGACCAGGGTGACCTCGCGACCCTCGGCCCGCAGGTTCAGCGCACAGGCCAGAATCCGCGAATCGTTGGTGTCGGTCCGGAAACCGGCCGGCAGCACCGCCGGGTCGGTGTGGTTGAGCTCCACCTGCAGGGTGCCACCGTCCTCGCCGATCGGGAGGGCGAGATCGAGGCGGCCGTACTCGAGTCGCAGGTCGTCGAGCAGACGCAAGGCCTCACGGGCGAACCAGCCGAGCTCGTGGTGGTGACGTTTGCCCTCGAGTTCGCTGATCACCACCAGCGGCAGGACCACATGGTGTTCGGCGAAGCGCTTGACCGCCCAGGGATCGGACAGGAGCACGGAGGTGTCGAGGACGTAAGTGCGAGTGGTCACGTGAGCTCCTCGTCTGTGCGGCGCCCGCACAAACCTGTTCAAGGTCGACCGGTCGGTTCTTGTCGGTGCTCTCTCGGCGTCAGCCGAGAGC
Organism: Gordonia desulfuricans NBRC 100010; assembly: GCF_001485495.1. Lineage (GTDB taxonomy): Bacteria > Actinomycetota > Actinomycetes > Mycobacteriales > Mycobacteriaceae > Gordonia > Gordonia desulfuricans. Next base: position 52,904 of record NZ_BCNF01000036.1, read on the forward strand.
GACGAGGACCGGGGCCGGCCCCCTCGCGCTGCTGCTGCAAACCACGAATCGAACCTCCCGGACGAGCCGCTTCCCCGCGACCCGTCACTGGTCAACGTACGCGGGAACCGGCATGACGGCGCGGTGGACAGGGTGTGTCGGCGTGAATTTCGCGTTAACGGACGTAGCGTGGAAGTCACTGTCGCACAAAGTGCGTCACCTGGGATTTTGCGGCCCTTTACCACCACCGGGCCCCGCTCGCGAGTGCGAGCGGGGCCCGGTGGGGTGGGAAGTGGGTGACCCGGAGGCGGGTCCTGCCGATCAGCGACCGGCGAGCGTCAGGATGCGCGTGCGCGCCGCTTCGGCGTCGTCGCCGAGTTCCTGTACCGAGTCGAGCTTGAGCGCATCGGCAAGGCTCCCGGCGATCGCGGCACGGGTCTCGTCGGTCTCGTAGCCGGCGATCAGTGCGCGCTCGGCGTCGAAGTTGTCGATGTCGTAGCCGAGCGGCTCGTCGACCAGTCGCGCCAGCGCCCGGTCCACCGCGACGACCGTGGCATCCTGGTCGGCCACCAGCGCCGCGTTCAGGAAGTTCCCGAAGGTGACTCCCTGCTGGGCGTCGTCCCCGGCGATCAGATGCAGGATCTCGCTGTACACGTCGTCGCCGACGACCGTGGCCAGCCGGTTGGTGAAGTGCACGCACTGGTACTCGTGCACCGCCATCAGCGCCAGCACGTCCAGCGGGCCGAGTTCGTCGACCTGCTCGGGGGTCTGCCGGAAGCCCTTGGTGACGTGATCACGACGCCGCTCTTCGGAGTCCACCGGATCGATGGCACGACGCACCACGAGGTAGTCCCGCAGCACCACGGCATGGCGGTTGTCCTCGGCGGTCCACACGCCGACCAGCTGCCGCCAGTCGGAGAAGGCCGGGAAGTACTTGGCCAGCACACGGTGGTAGGACGGCAGGTTGTCCTTGGTGAGCAGCAGCGCCAGCGAACCCGCGCGCGCCTCGTCGGACAGGGTGGCCTGTGAGGGATCCCAGTCGTCGCCGCCGAGGAAGGCGAAGTTGCGGCCGTCCTTCCACGGGACGTAGTCGTGCGGGTTCCACACGACCGCAGCCGCCTGGTGGTCCTCGGCGATCTCCGGAAGCGCCTTCTCGAGCGCGATGATCAGGTCGTCTTCGGTGAGTGCGTTCATCGCGTCCAGGATACGGATCCGTAACCCCCGAGGGCAATCGGGTCATATCCGCAGCACGACGGCGTGCCGGGGCCACCGGCGGCGGGACCGGCGGAGACGACGTACCCCCGGTATGCCGTCGGCACACCGGGGGTAGCTGACCGGATCTCCGGAAAGATCGGGCCGAGAAGATCAGGCCCGGCTCATCAGACCCCACGACTCGAGACCCTCGTACAGCGGGAAGTCCAGGGCCAGCTTCGACACGCGCGCACGCAACGCCGAGACATCGGCGGCCTGGCCCGCGGCCAGCGCGGTACCGATGATGTCGGCGACCTCGGTGAACTGCTCGTCACCGAATCCGCGGGTGGCCAGTGCCGGGGTGCCGATCCGCAGGCCGGAGGTGACCATCGGCGGGCGCGGGTCGAACGGCACGGCGTTGCGGTTGACCGTGATACCCACCTGATGCAGGAGGTCCTCGGCCTGCTGGCCGTCGAGGGCGCTGTTGCGCAGATCGACCAGCACCAGGTGCACGTCGGTGCCGCCGGTGAGCACCGAGACACCCGCCTTGGCGACGTCGGCGCCGGTCAGGCGCTCGGCGAGCAGCTTCGCGCCCGACAGAGTGCGGCGCTGACGCTCGGCGAACTCCTCGGTGCCGGCGATCTTCAGGGCGACGGCCTTACCGGCGATCGCATGCATGAGCGGGCCACCCTGCTGGCCGGGGAACACCGCCGAGTTGAGCTTCTTGGCCCACTCCTGTTTGGCCAGGATGATGCCCGAGCGCGGGCCACCGAGGGTCTTGTGCACGGTCGAGGAGACGACGTCGGCATGCGGCACCGGCGACGGGTGCAGACCCGCGGCGACCAGGCCGGCGAAGTGCGCCATGTCGACCCACAGGCGGGCACCGACCTCGTCGGCGATCTCGCGGAACGCCGCGAAGTCGAGGGTCCGCGGGTAGGCCGACCAGCCGGCGACGATCACCTTGGGGCGGGCGTCGAGGGCGATCTTGCGCACCTCGTCCATGTCGACCCGGAAGTCTTCCTTGCTGACGCCGTAGAAGGCGTTCTCGTACAGCTTGCCCGAGAAGTTCAGCCGCATGCCGTGGGTGAGGTGGCCGCCGTGGGCGAGATCGAGACCGAGAAGGGTCTCCCCCGGCTCCATGAGTGCCTGCAGCACAGCGGCATTCGCCTGCGCTCCCGAGTGCGGCTGCACGTTGGCGAAGTCGGCACCGAACAGTTCCTTGGCCCGGTTGCGGGCGATGTCCTCGACGACGTCGACGTACTCACAGCCTCCGTAGTACCGACGTCCGGGGTAACCCTCGGCGTACTTGTTGGTCAGCACGCTGCCCTGCGCCTGCAGCACCGCGCGCGGCACGAAGTTCTCCGACGCGATCATCTCGAGCGTGTCGCGCTGACGGCTCAGCTCACCGTTCATCGCCGCGGCTACGTCGGGGTCGAGGTCGGCCAACGACATCGAGTTGACGGACTGGGAGTTCTCGGTCATGGGATCGAGTCTATTGGTTGACCCGCAGGTCCCCGAAATCCGGTCTCGGTGCTGCCGCAGGTCACACCCTCAGGCGGGTGCACCCGCCAATTCGGCCCGCAACGACGCCGGGATCAGCGGCTCGTCGAGCAACCGCCCGAACCGTGCCGCACGGCCGTCCCCGGCGATGGTCGGCACATCGGCGTCGAGCCACTGCTCGAGGAGCCGGTAACCCTCCACATAGGTCGAGATATAGGCACGCCACAACGGCGAGGTCAGGAATCGCAGCATCTGCCGGGCGCGGGCCTCCGGGGCGAGCAGCCACCGCTGCAGGAAGGCGGTGGCCTCGTCGGCGTCGGCGTGCCGGTCGTGCAGCAGCAGGGCCGCATCCTGGCGCACCCCGATCAGACCGCCGGTGGCACCACCGACCCGCTGGGCGCGGTCACCGTCGAATCGCAGCCCGAGGTCGGCGTAGATCTCCTGCGCCCACAGTCCCCAGTCCGGCCCGACGATCGCCTGGAGTGCGTGGTCGGCGAGCCCCTCGGCCATCAGGCACTGCGGGGTGTTCACCAGGAAGATGGTCTGTTCGTCCTGGCCGCCGCCGACGAGTCGCTGTTCCTTGCGACAGTGTTCGGTGTGGTGCCCCGGGTACGCCTCGTGGGCGATCAGGTGCGGCAGGCTCGACATGTACTGGGTGAGGTCGGCGTTGATCGCGACCCGGGAGCGGTAGTCGCCGAGGTAGTAATTGAATCCCGACCACGGTTTGTCGGTGACCACCTCGAACTCGACGATCTCGGCGTCGGGCAGCGGGTAGGCGTCACGAACCTTCTCCCGCAGCGCGCCGCTGAACGCGCGCACGCACTCGTCCACCCGCTCGGGCGGGATCTCGTCGGCACGACGGTAGGCGGTGTAGCTCGACAGCAGACGGTCGGCGGCGGCATCCGGTTCGCCGAGTGCGACGGCGAGCTCGGCATGTGCCGCCCGATAGGTCTCCACATCGCCGAGGGTGATGTCGACGTCGAAGTACGCACGCACCTCGTCGACGAAGGAGATGTCCTCCCCGGCGAACGTGCGGGCCGAACACTCCAGCGCACGCAGATGCGCACCGACGAACGCCGCACGTTCGGGGTCGAGGTCGGCGGGGAGATCGCCCTGCAGGCCCCGCGCGACCTGCGCCAGCTGCGCCGGATCCGGGGCCGGTCCGCTCATCACGTCGGCCCGCAGGGACGGGTCGCCGGTGTAGGCGTCGACGAAGCCCTCTTCGAGCCGGTCGAACGCGAGGCCGAGGCGCAGATAGTCGGTGACCAGCGGCGAGATGGGTCGGTGACCATGTTCGGAAGGCATGGAAGGAAGGCTACCCATGGCGCGGGTTACACGTGGTCCTAAGCTGTAGCGCATGACATCTCGGGTCTCCTGTGACCTCGCCCCGACGGGACGCGCCGGCTGATGGCGCGCGACACGACCGGGCGCGATCCGAGCCTCTATCTGGAGCTCGATCGCAAGCAGTGGCGTGAACTCCGCGAATCGATGCCGATGGTGCTCACCTCCGACGAGCTCGACCAGCTCGTCGGACTCGGTGAGCAGATCGATCTCACCGAGGTCGCCGAGGTCTACCTGCCCCTCTCGCGTCTGATCCACCTGCAGGTCGCCGCGCGGCAACGGCTGTTCGCCGCGACGTCGACATTCCTCGGCGAGCGTCAGACCAACAAGCAGGTGCCGTTCGTGATCGGGATCGCCGGCAGCGTGGCGGTGGGCAAGTCGACCACCGCGCGAGTGCTCGCGGCACTGCTCGCACGGTGGGAGTCGCATCCGAAGGTCGACCTGATCACCACCGACGGCTTCCTGCTGCCGACCTCGGAGCTCGAACGCCGGGGAATCATGCACCGCAAGGGATTCCCCGAATCCTATGACCGACGCGCGCTGCTGCGGTTCGTCACCGAGGTCAAGTCGGGCGCACGCGAGGTCACCGCACCGGTGTATTCGCACATCACCTACGACATCGTGCCCGAGGTGCGTCACTATGTGCGTCAGCCCGACATCCTGATCATCGAGGGACTCAACGTCCTGCAGACCGGCGAGAACCTCATGGTGTCGGATCTGTTCGACTTCTCCATCTACGTCGACGCCAAGACCACCGACATCGAGCGCTGGTACATCTCTCGGTTCCTGCAGATGCGGTCGGGCTCCTTCGCCGACCCCAACTCGCACTTCCACTACTACGCATCGCTGACCGACGAGCAGGCGACCATCGCCGCCCGCGACATCTGGACGTCGATCAATCTGCCCAACCTGCGCGAGAACATCCTGCCCACCCGGCCCCGCGCCACCCTCGTGTTGCGCAAGGACGCCGACCACTCGATCAATCGGGTCCGACTGCGCAAGTTGTGAATCCGGGCCACCGCCGAGCCCGGTGCACCACCGGCGCTAACGCGTCCACGGCGGACTGATCGGGTCGCCACCGGCGATCGTGGCGGTGAGCCCGACGACGGTGGTGACCCACATCGTCACCGGGTCGGGGCCGGGGTTGTCCACGGCCACCGCCGACCCGGCGGGCACGAAGACCACCTCCCCCGGCGACGGGGTCACGGGCTCGCCGTCGAGCCGGATGACCGGTTCACCGGCCAGCACGAGGAAGACCTCCTCGTGGTCGACGGTGTGCTCGGCCCCCGACTGCCCCGGACCGATGGTGGTTCGCCAGGCGCACAGTTCCCGGCTGCCGGACGAGGGCGACACGAAGGAGTCGAAGTCGGCTCCGTGCAGGGAGTGTCGGACGGGTTGGGTGATGTGCATGGCCAGGCCCTTCAATTAGACAAAATGACTGTCTATATTCAGACAGTTAGGCTGTCGATATGTCAAGGCCCCGTCCCCCACGCGATGCACTGCCGTTCCTGCTGATGTCGGCGACGTCGGCGGTGGCCGAGCGGATCGACGCGGCGGTCCGGGCCGCCGGACACCCCGGACTCCGGCCGGTGCACGGGCTGATCTTCGGCCGCATCGCCTCGGGCGGCGCCACGATCAACGAGATCGCCGCCCATCTCGGCATCACCAAGCAGTCCGCGGCCGCGATCGTCGGCGGCCTCGAGAAGTCGGGGATCGTCGAGCGACGCCCCCACCCCACCGACCGGCGCGCCGTGCTCATCGAACTCACCCCGCTCGGCCACGAGATCACCCGGGTGGCCGCCGACGCCGCCACCGCCGAGACACGGTCTCTGGAAGAGGCTCTCGGGCAGTCCGATTCGCAGGTATTCCTACAGGCACTCGGGTATCTCGGCGCGGGCGCGCCGCCCCGATCGGTCTGGTGATCGGGCACCGGCGCCCTACCGGGCGGCCAGCCACTGCTCCAGGGTTGTCGAGGTCTGCGTGAACTCACCGCGCGGGACGAGTCCACCGTCGCGCATCGCGGGTCCGCCGACGTTGACCGCGAACACCCACCGTGGTGAGCCCTGCTTGCGGGCAAGATGTTTCGCGATGTCGGCCAGGTCCATCTCGGCGGGTCCGGCCACCTCCACATCTCCGCCCGCCGAGTCGGTGACCGCGTCGGCGAGGACCCGCGCGGCGTCGGCGGCGGCCAGCGGACGGCACCGCATGTGCGCGACGGCCGCGACCGGACCGAACCTCGCCCTCGACAGCAGCTGTTCGGCGAGTTCGAACCATTGGGCGGAGCGGACGATCCGCAGCATTCCGGGGCCCAGGGCGTCGGTGTAGACGCGCTCCTGGGCCGCTTTTCCCTGGTAATAGCCGAATTTGGCGTTCACCTGCTCGTCGGCGGCGTTGATGATCGACAGGCAGACCACGCGCCGCGCCCCGGCGCGTTGCGCCGCCGCGGCGATGTTGGCGGCCGACGTCGAGAAGAAGTCGACGGCGACCTTCGCCTTGAGAGTGGTCACGTTGATCGCATCGACCACCACATCGGTCCCGGTACAGGCGCCGTCGAGACCCGTGCCCGCATACGCATCGACCCCGGTCGACCGTTGCGCGGCAACCACATCCACGCCGCGCGCCTCGAGTTCCCCCACCAGCCTGCGGCCGATCTCTCCGCTCGCCCCGAACACCGTCACACGCATGGCACCCTCCATCGATCCGCCGAGTGGTCGCAGTCCACGCTACTGGCAATCGGCGCCGGCGACAGCTGCGATCAGGGTCTGGGACCGATCATGTGGCGAAGAGCCGATGGACGAACGGGATGCTGTCGGCGAGGGAGGCGTTGACCGTTCCACTGTGGTCGAGGTCGTAGGTCTTCAGCGTCACCGGTTGACCGTTGTTCTTCATCCGCTGCGCCAGCAGGAGCGTTCCCGCCGCGTTGACATCGGTGTCCCTGAGCCCCTGACCGATGAGAACCGGTTGGTGGTAACCGGATTCGGGAACCCCCATGTAGTTCTTCAGCGCACCGGCGAACCCCGCGATGTGATCGAGCGGACGACTGTAGAAGTTCCCGGTAATCACATTCGACTTCCGGATGACATCACCGAAGCCGTAGTCCTGCCCCGGCCCCTCGGTGGTGTCACACAGCGGTCCCTCCGCCTCGTCCACCCAGTGCCGGCCATACGGCGTCAGATAGGAGTCCACGTTCCATTCGGGGAAGGAGGCACGCAGGCCCGACAGGATGTAGAGGACATAGCTGGTCGTCTCGGGCAGTGTGTTACCGAGCGGGACGGGTACCACCCCGGGCCGCGCCACCAAGGGGATGGCGTCCTCGATATAGGCGGGAACCCCGGTCGCGACGGCACCTCGATACGACAGGCCCCCGGAGTTGCCACCGAAGTCGTCGGCGTAGCGTGCGGTGAACATCGCCGCGCCGCCGCCCTGCGACTGCCCGACCGTCACCCACTTCCCGGCCAGCGACGGATAGGTGGCGGTCGCCGCCTTCACCGCGTCGACCACACTGTGCGCCTCGGTCTTCCCGTCGAGGTAGGGATGCGCGCCCGGGGTTCCCAGGCCGACGTAGTCGGCGGCGACGATCGCATAGCCCTGCTGCATCCAGCGACCGAGATATGCCCAGTCGCGGTCGGGCAGGATCGGCCCGTTGATCGAGTAGGCGCAGGCATCGTCGAGCCCGGTGGTGCCATGCGCCCACGCGATGACCGGCCAGCCGCCTTCCGGGGGTTGTCCGGGCGGGAAGTACACGGCCGCACTGGACTGCGCGGGGGCACCCTTGATCCCCGTGGTCCAGTACACAATTCGCTTGCCGTCGACGGAACCGGGAAGCGTTGCGCGGGCAGTCAGCGGCGCGGTCGACGTCACCTGGCCCGGGGTCGTGTCGTCGGCGTGGGCGAGCCCCGGTGACATCGACACCGCGCCTGCGAGCACTGCCAGCGTCGCCGACACCGCGGCAACCGGTCTGCGCCACCTGGGTGCCGCCGGATCAGATCGCCGGTCCTGTCGGAATCGATGGATCATCGGTGAGGCCTCCCGCTGGGGACCGCCGCGACTGCGACGATCGGCAGAATCGATGGGCCGGGAGACGTCGGTCGTCGGTCGTCATACCCTCGAACGGCAGGTGTCGGCACCCGGTCATCTCTGCGTACCAGAGATCGGTGACCGGCCGCATCCGCTGAGACCGATTCGCGCGCACGCGTCACGGACCGGAACCGGTCGTGAGGGCCGTCACGACGGATGCCCTACTTGCCGAACCGCCGATTGCGCGCGGCGAAGTCACGCAGTGCGCGCAGGAAGTCCACCCGGCGGAACTCCGGCCAGTAGGCGTCGGTGAACCAGATCTCGGAGTAGGCGCTCTGCCACAGCAAGAATCCCGACAACCGTTGCTCTCCGGACGTGCGGATCACGAGGTCGGGGTCGGGCTGACCCTTGGTGTAGAGATTGCGGTCGATCGCCTCGACGGTGACCGCGTCGATCATCTCCGCCGGCGACGCCCCCTCGGCCGCCTTCTCGGTCAGCAGGGCACGCACGGCGTCGACGATCTCCTGCCGTCCGCCGTAGCCGACGGCGACGTTGACGTTCATCCCGGTGTGTCCGGCGGTGCGTTCGGACGCCGCGCGCAGCCGGTCGGCGACGGCGTCGGGCAGCTGGTCGAGTGTCCCGACGATCCGCACCCGCCACGGGGCGGTGGCCCCGTCGGTGCCGGGATGGGCGACCGGACCGGAGATCTCGTCGACGATGTCCGGGACGATCTGCATCAGTGCGTCGAGTTCCTCGGAGTCGCGCTGCAGGTTCTCGGTGGACAGCAGGTAGATGGTGACGGTGGTGATCCCGAGTTCCGAGCACCAGCCGAGCATGTCGGCGATCCGGCGCGCGCCGACCCGATGCCCGTGGCTGACGTCCTCGAAGCCCGCCTCCTTGGCCCAGCGCCGATTGCCGTCGCAGATGATGGCGACATGCTGGGGCAACCGGGTGGAGTCCATCAGCTGGATCAGCCGCCGCTCGTACACACTGAGCATCGGTCCACGCAGGCGGTCGGGAAGCAGTTTCATCGTGGTCCACACTAGTCCGCAATCCCTCGCCGCCGAGGCGTCGGACACGAACCCGACGCCCGGACCTACGGTTACGGTACCGTAGGTTACGTGACTCCCCTGCTGACGACGCCGGTCGCCGAGCGACCCCGCCTGCGTGGCGTCATCCACCAGTACGCGGCCTTCGTCGCCGCGGCGTGCGGCATCGCCGTGATCGTGGGCGCCGCACTCCTGCGCGGCAGCGCCGCCGCGGTGTCGTGCGCCGTCTACGCCGTCACCATCGTCGGACTGTTCGCGGTGTCGGCGAGCTACCACCGCATCCCGTGGAAGTCGCCGCGCGCCCAGATCCGGATGAAACGCGCCGACCACTCGATGATCTTCGTCTTCATCGCCGGCACGTACACGCCGTTCTGCGTGATGGCACTGCCCGACCCCGCCCGCTGGTGGGTGCTCGGCATCGTCTGGGCCGGCGCACTCAGCGGCGTCGTCCTCAAGATCGCCTGGCCCGCCGCCCCACGCTGGCTCGGTGTGACCCTCTACGTCCTGCTCGGCTGGGTGATCGTGGCCGTCGCCCCGGTGCTGGTCGCGCATGCCGGCGTCACCGTGCTGGTACTGCTGGCACTCGGCGGGGTCTTCTACACCGTCGGCGGCGTGCTCTACGCGATCCGCTGGCCCGACCCGTGGCCGACGGTCTTCGGCCACCACGAGGTGTTCCATGTGTGCACCGCGATCGCGGCGCTGGCCCACTATGTCGCGGTGTGGCTGGTCGTCGCCGGCTGACGCGACGCCCCCGCCTCCGGCCGGGTACCGGCCCCGAGGGAGCGCTTGTACACCACCGTGAGCTCACCGTCGTCGGTGAGGATCCGCGTCTGCACCCCGTACACATCGGCGATCAGCTCGGTGGTCAGCACCTCGGCGGGCGGACCGAACGACACCACCCGACCGGACCGCATCACCAGCAGCCGGTCGCAGTACCGTGCCGCCAGGTTGAGGTCGTGCAGGGCGACGTAGCTGGTCACCGGCAGATCCGCGACCAACGCGAGGACGTCGAGCTGGTGGGCGATGTCGAGATGGTTGGTCGGCTCGTCGAGCAGCAACTCGCTGCGGCGGCTGAGGTCGGCGAGCACGATCGCGGTGGGATTGCGGTCGGCCACGCTCTCCCAGCTCACCTGCGGCCACTCGTCGGTGGTGTCGGCGTAGATGTTCTTCGCGCCGACGGCATCGGAGATCACACCCGACGATCCGCAGCACCCGGCCATATACGGCGTCTGGGTGTCGGCGAACCAGTACACCAGCGAGGTGTTGTCATCGGTCCCGGTGATGGCCGCCGCCGAATACCGTTGCTGCAGAGAGGAGATCAGCTCCTCACCACGGTCGGAGACATCGAAGATCTGGGCGAGCTCGCGGATCTCCTGGTAGATCAGGTCCATGGTCAGCGGTTCCGAACGCGCACCGTCGGCGTTCACGCTGGTCGCCGCGCGTCCCACGCAGTCGGTCGGCGAGAGGTAGGTGCCCACGCCGAGCCGTTCGAACTGGTCGCGGTCGCCGACGCCGCCGGGACCCAGCGTTCCGCCGAACGACGCGGTCACGAAGTCGGGCTCGGTGGCCAGCACCGTCTCCAGCGACGGCTTGTTGTCGGCCAGACGCGGGACCGACTCATTCGCCTGTGCCAGATCGGGTTTCACCGGATCGGTCCAGGTCGCGGTCCCCACCATGCGATCGGCGAGACCCAGCGACAGCAGGATCTCGGTGGAGCCCTGGTTCAGCGACACGACGCGCTGCGGGGCCTGTTCGACGGCCACCGTCTGGCCGCAGTTCTCGATCGAGACCGCCGCCGCGGAGGCCGCGTCACCGTCGGAATCGGTCGAACATGCCACTGCGGCAGCCGCTATCGTCAACGATCCGATGATCGCGAGCGATCGCCGCATCGACGTCTGTGAGATCACGTGACCCACCTGCGCCCTTCGTCATATGCGGGCACATCGGAGCGTCAGGACACCGAGCGGCCACCTACCGCCCAGATGTGAACGCACCGACCATATCCCGCGAGGTCGATGTGCACCGCGGGGGTGTTCCGCGGTCACGTCGGCAGGTCTTCGGACTCCGGACCCGGCACCTCCGTGCCACCTACCGATGGCCGCTTCCCAGATCGTCACCGACCCAGTGCCCTGGCCACCATCGTTTCCGTCACCGCTGCGGGGCAGCTCTGGATTCTCACCAGATTCCCTCTTGGCCGGCCGGGACATCTCCCGGCCAGACCGACGCGGGGCGAGCCTATCAGCCACCGGATCGCGACATTCCGGCATCCACGGCGCCGGGGCGGCACGCAGGTGTCAGCCGCGTGCCAGATCGGCCAGTACCGCGGCGCTGACCTCCCAGTCCATGCACTTGTCGGTCACCGACTTGCCGTAGACGAGCGGCTCGGCGTCCGGTGACTGCGCCCCGGCCTCGATGAAGCTCTCCAGCATCACACCGCTGATGACCGGTTCGCGGCCGGCCGCGCGGGTGGCGCGCACCGATGCCGCGATCTCGGCGGCCACCTGCGCCTGGCGCACATGGTCTTTGCCGGAGTTGGCGTGGCTGGCATCGATCATGACGCGAGCGGGCAGGCCCGCCTTGTCCAGTGCCGCAACCGCATCGGCGATCGACACCTCGTCGTAGTTGGGGCCGGGGGTGCCGCCGCGCAGGATGATGTGACAGTCGGTGTTGCCCGCCGACTCCACCAGTGCACCACGCCCGAAGTCGTCGACACCGAAGAAGACATGCTGTGCCGCAGCGGCTTTCACACCGTCGATCGCGACCTGGACATTGCCGTCGGTGCCGTTCTTGAATCCGATCGGCATCGAGAGGCCGGAGGCGAGCTGACGGTGTACCTGCGACTCGGTGGTGCGGGCACCGATCGCACCCCATGCCACCGCGTCGGCGATGTACTGCGGGCTGGTCGGCTCGAGGAACTCACACCCCACCGGCAGCCCGAGGTCGATGATGTCGAGCAGCAACGAGCGTGCGGTGCGCAGACCCCGCTCGACGTCGTAGGTCCCGTCCATACCCGGGTCGTTGATCAGACCCTTCCATCCGACGGTGGTGCGCGGCTTCTCGAAGTAGACCCGCATCACGATCTTGAGGCGGTCGTCGTACTGGGTGGCCAGCGGCGCCAGGCGGCGGGCGTAGTCGATGGCGGCCACCGGATCGTGTACCGAACACGGCCCGACGACGACGAGCAGGCGGTCGTCGGCACCGGCCAGGATAGCGGCGATCTCGTCGCGATCACGCTGCACGGCAACGGCCCGGCGTGCGGTGAGCGGCAGTTCGGTGCGGATGACATCCGGCGACGGGATCGAGCGGAATGCCTTGACCCGACGGTCCGAGGTGTTCTCGACGGTGTCGGTGGACGGCGATGTCCGGGGCAGATCTCCGAGGGTGGTCACGGTGTGCCTTTCGCGGGTGTGAGGGGCCTGTCATCTCGGCCGGCCACCCGCTGTCGTCATCGGAGGCCCTTGAAATGACAAGAGCAGCGACCGTTCTGGTCACTGCTCGGGCTCCGGGTTGTGTGGTGTGCGCAGTCAGCGCTTCATCGCAGGCTCACCCGGAGCCTCGATAAAGCGCCAATAGCCGCGCACGGAGTGGATCACGTCGCCGAGGTTAGCACACGACGACGCAACCCGACGAAACACGGTCGTCACAGGTCACGGCCGTTTGCCGGCGCCGACGCTACGGATGACCACGGTCGATGAGGTGGCTGAGCACGATGATCGACTCGGTCCGGTCCACCGGACCGGCCTGCCGGATACGTTCGAGGGCCTGCTCGAGGTGGTGCACATCGCGGGCCATCAGTCGCAGGATGGCATCGGCCTGGCCGGTGATCGTCGCCGCCGACACCACCTCCTGGATCGGTTCCCACGACGCCCGCAGGTCTTCCGGCGAGATGTTGCCCCGGCAGAACACCTGCACATAGGCCTCGGTGTTCCACTGCATCGCGGCCGGATCGATCACCGTGGTGAAGCCGGTGATCACGCCGTCGGCGACGAGCCGGTCGACCCGCCGCTTCACCGCCGGCGCCGACAGCCCCACCTGCGCACCGATGTCGGCATAGGTGGCGCGGGCATCGCGGGTGAGGCAGACGAGCACCTTTTCGTCGAGATCGTCGAGCTCGCGCAAGACTTCACCCCTTACCCGCCGACGACGACCGAAATCTTCAACAGAGACGCAATCGGTGACGATTGATTGCGTCAGATACCGACCCTACGCTCGAATTATGACGCTGACCAGCTCGTACTCCGCCGTGTCCGCTCCCCGGATCGCCCACCATCGCACCTTCGCGATGACCCCGCCGACCCACTTCACCGTCACCTACGCGATCAATCCCTGGATGGACCCGACGGTCCCGGTCGACACCGCCCGTGCGCTCGCCCAGTGGGAACAGCTGTGCCGGGTCTATCGCGACCTCGGACACACCGTGCGCCTCGTCGATCCGCAGCCGGGCCTGCCGGACATGGTCTATGCGGCCAACGGCGGGCTCGTGGTGAACGGCCGGGCGATCGCCGCACGGTTCACCTTTCCCGAGCGGGCCGTCGAGGCCGGTCACTACGCCGACTGGTTCACCGCCGCAGGCCTGGGCGAGGTGTACCGCACCGCAGGCACCCAGGAGGGCGAGGGCGACTTCCTCGTCGTCGGCGAGCGCATCCTGGCCGGTACCGGGTTCCGCACCGATCCGGCCACACATGCCGAGGTCGCCGCGATCACCGGGCTGCCGGTGATCACCCTGGAGCTGTGCGACCCGCGGTTCTATCACCTCGACACCGCCCTCGGTGTGCTCGACCAGAACACCATCACCTACTACCCGCCCGCCTTCTCCGAACCCTCCCGCCGACTGCTGGCGCAGCTGTATCCGGATGCGATCATCGCGACCGCCGCCGACGCCGAGGTGCTGGGGCTCAACCTGGTCTCCGACGGGCGCAACGTCGTGATGACCGATGCCGCACCGGGACTGGCGGCCCGGCTGCGCGAGGCGGGATTCGAGACGATCGGCGTCGATCTGTCCGAACTGCTCGCCGGTGGCGGCGGGATCAAATGCTGCACACTGGAGCTGCGCCCCTCCGACCCCGACCGGCCGGTGCCCCACCGAACGGAGGAAATGATGCCTGATCTCGCCGAACCCCATGTGGCCCACAACTACTCACCGCTACCGGTGACCGCGGCATCCGCCGAGGGCGCCTGGATCACCGATGTCGACGGGCGCCGGTATCTCGACTGCCTCGGCGCCTACTCCGCGGTGAACTTCGGCCACCGCAATCCCGAGATCGTGGCCGCGGCGCGCGCCCAGCTCGATCGGGTCACCCTGACCAGTCGTGCTTTTCGTTCCGATCGGCTCGAACCCTTCTGTGCCGCACTGGCCGAGCTGTGCGGCAAGGAGATGGTGCTGCCGATGAACACCGGCGCAGAAGCCGTCGAGTCGGCCCTCAAGGTGGCCCGTAAGTGGGGCTACGACGTCAAGGGGGTACCCGACGGGCGTGCCGAGATCATCGTCGCCGGCGGCAACTTCCACGGTCGCACGATCACCATCGTGGGCTTCAGCGACGACGACGACGCCCGCGGTGGATTCGGGCCGTTCACACCGGGATTCGTCCGCGTGCCCTACGGCGACGCGGCCGCGGTGGCCGACGCGATCACCGACGACACCGTCGCGGTGCTCGTCGAGCCGATCCAGGGCGAGGCCGGGATCATCGTCCCGCCCGACGACTATCTGCCCGCCGTGCGGACGCTGTGCACCGACAACCGGGTGCTGATGATCGCCGACGAGATCCAGTCCGGACTCGGCCGCACCGGCACCACCTTCGCGTGCGAGCACTGGGGTGTGGTCCCCGATGTCTACACACTCGGCAAGGCCCTCGGCGGCGGCATCCTCCCGGTGTCGGCGGTGGTCGCCGACACCGAGGTGCTCGGCGTCCTGCATCCCGGTCAGCACGGCTCGACCTTCGGTGGCAATCCGCTCGCCGCGGCGGTCGGGCACACCGTCGTCCGGATGCTCGCCGACGGCACCTGGCAGGCCCGGGCCGCGTCTCTCGGCACCCGGCTGCACACACGGCTCGCCGACCTCGTCGGTCCCGATGTCCTGCAGGTCCGCGGCAAGGGCCTGTGGGCGGGAATCGACATCGACCCGGCACTGGGCACCGGCAAACAGATCTGCCTCGCGCTCGCCGACGCCGGGGTGCTCGCCAAGGACACCCACGGTTCCACCCTGCGGCTGGCCCCGCCGCTGGTGATCACACCCGACGAGATCGACTGGATGGTCGACCGATTCGCCGCGGTGCTGCGCGGGCGCCACTGATCACAGCCGATCGCGGCCCGTCGGTCCACCGGGCAGGACTAGGCTCGGACAGATGACCGACGCCGACCGCACCCGCCGCGTCCTGTTGATCCGACACGGCCAGACCGCCTGGTCGTTGTCGAATCAGCACACCGGACGCACCGACATCGACCTGACGCCACGGGGTGAACAGGACGCTGCGGCGCTGGCGGGCCTCGCCGACCGGATCGGTCTGTGCCGACCGTATGTGATCGCCTCGCCCCGGCGCCGCGCGCAGCGGACCGCCGAGCTCGCGGGTCTCCATGTCGACGAGACGAGTGAACTGTTCGCCGAGTGGGACTACGGCGACTACGAGGGTCTGACCCGTCTGGAGATCCAGCGCGACCACGAGCCGAGCTGGACGATCTGGACGCATGGCGCCCGCGGTGGCGAGTCGGTGGCCGACATGACGCGGCGGGTCGACGCCGCGGTCGACCATGTGGAGGCGCGGCTACCGGAGTCGGATGTGATCGTGGTGTCCCACGGTCATTTCTCCCGCTCGTTCATCTGCCGGTTCCTCGGCTGGCCGATCACGCAGGGCGCCGCGGTCGACCTGCGTCCGGCCGGATCGGCACTGCTGGCCGAACCCGACGGTGATCGACGGCTCTCGGAACTGCGTGGCCCCGAGGGATACTGGGCCTCGGCCGCATCGATCTGATCGCGTCAGATCCCCTGATCGCGTGAGAACCCCAGTGCCGCAGCGAGTTCCGCCGACGATGTGACCGGGAGATCGCACACGGTGCCACGGCACACATAGACCGCGTCGGCACCGTTCACCGGTCCCCGATCGGTCAGCAGTGACATCGAATCCCGGCGGCCCGCCACGACGATCGCCCCGCCCGGGGCGAGTTGTCGTGCCCGAGCGGCCAACTCGCCGTCGGTGCCCCCGTCCTGCGCCACCGCCAGCTGTATCGGCCCGGACAGGCGCGCCTGGGTCACGGCCAGCCAGTGCCCGGCCGATCGTGCGACCTTGGCCTGCAGCACCGCACCCCGGGACAACGTCGCATCGAGCAGTCCGGCGTACCGGGCGGCGCGGTCGGGTGTGGCCAGGGTCGACGCCAGGAGCAGCGCCTCGGCCAGCAACGACGCGCCGGCCGGGGTGGCGCCGTCGATCGGGTCGCGCGGCCGGGCGATCAGGTCACCGGCGGGTGCGTCGAACCAGCTGCCCTCCTCACCGGGATCGCCGAAGGTGTCGATCGCGGTGTCGAGGAGGGTGAGAGCCGCGTCGGCCCACCGTTTCTCGCCGGTCGCCTGGTACAGGGTGAACAGGGCGGTGCACAGCGCCGCATGATCGTCGAGGGCCGCGGCCGGACGCCCCACCACACCGCCCAGCGACGACCGGCGCAGGGTGCCGTCGACGATGTGCCGCGCCAGCAGTGCGTCGGCGACGCCGGCGCCCAGGGCGACCCACTCGGCGCGGCGCAGTCCCGTCCCGGCCTCCACGAGCGCGGTCACCGCGAGCGCATTCCAGCCGGTGACCACCTTGTCGTCACGCGCGGGCTGGACCCGGTCGGCGCGTGCGGCGAGCAGCCGGCGGCGGACATCGGCGAACCGGTCCGGGTCGTCGGCGTCGAACCGCAGTTGCAGCGTCGAGCTGCCGTGCTCGAAGGTCCCCGCGGCGGTGACCCCGAACACCTCTGCCGCCCAGGCGCCGTCGTCGGGGCCGAGTACCTCGGTCAGCTGCGTCGGGGTCCACACATAGGTCGATCCCTCCACCCCGTCGGCATCGGCGTCGAGGGCCGAGGCGAATCCGCCGTCGACGAGCAGATCGCGTTTCAGGAACTCGATGACCTCCTCGGCGACGCGGAGGGCGAGCGGTTCACCGGTGCGGCGGGCCAGATGTGCGTACACCCGGAGCAGTTGCGCATTGTCGTAGAGCATCTTCTCGAAATGCGGCACCACCCAGGCGGAGTCGACGGTGTACCGCGCGAAGCCCCCGGCCAGCTGGTCGTAGATGCCGCCGCGTGCCATCGCGTCGCAGGCTCGCACCGCGGCCGCGGCGGCGTCGGGCAGGCCGGTGCGTTCGGTGTGCCGCAGCAGCCCCTCGAGCAGCGCCGACGGCGGGAACTTGGGTGCCCCGCCGAATCCGCCGTTCTCCCGGTCCTCCTCGCCGAGGACCGTGCTCACCGCATGTGCCGCCAACCGGTTGTCGACGTCGAGTGCTCCGCCCGGCAGCGGCGCGGCGTTGGCGTGCAGGTGGTCGCGAACCTTGGCGCCGACGTTCTCCAGTTCCTTGCGCCGCTCGGTCCATGCGGTGGTGACCGCCGACAGCACCTGCCGGAACGACGGCATCCCGCCCCGCGGTGTGTCCGGGTAGTAGGTGCCGCAGTAGAACGGTTCACCGCCCGGGGTGAGGAAGCAGGTCATCGGCCAGCCGCCCTGACCGGTCATCGCCACGGTCGCGTTCATGTAGATCGCATCGATGTCGGGCCGTTCCTCGCGGTCGACCTTGACGCACACGAAGTCCCGGTTCATCTGTGCGGCGGTGGCGTCGTCCTCGAACGACTCGTGCGCCATCACATGACACCAGTGGCACGCCCCATATCCCACCGACAGCAGGACCGGGACGTCACGGTGGCGGGCCTCGGCGAGGGCGGCCTCGCCCCATTCGCGCCAGGCGACGGGGTTGTCGGCGTGCTGACGGAGATAGGGGCTCGTCGATCCGCCCAGTTCGTTGCGCATCGGCCCTCCGGTGGTGTCGGCGCTCAGGTTCCCGCGGACTTCCTGGCCGCTGCGGTGCCGTCGGCGGCGGCCGAACTCGGGTCGGACGCGTCGGGTGTCACGGTGTCGGTGCCCTCGTCGAAGGCCTGATCGGCCTCGGGATGATCGGTGTCGAAGTTCTTCGGCAGCTTCTTGAGCTGACGGTTCATCGACCAGATGAGCAGCGCGGTGCAGATCAGCAGCACGATGATCACGAGCAGTCCCAGCGGGGACGCCTTGCCGAACTCGGGGCCCTGCGGTTCCTGCTGTGCGGCGAGGATCGTGGTGTACAGAGCGGTGGTCATGGCTGCGCCTCACTTGCTGCGTCGACGCCGGCGAACAGATCGTTCTCCGGGATCGAGGTGGTCACCCGCGTCTGTGCGAGTTCGAATTCCTCGGTCGGCCACAACCGCTGCTGCCATTCCAGGGGTACCGCGAAGAAGATTCCGTTGGGGTCGATCTGGGTTGCGTGCGCCCGGAGGGCGTCGTCGCGCTGCGGGAAGTACTTGCCGCATTCGACCTGGGTGGTCACGCGGGCCATCAGGTCCCCACGGTTGGAGTCCCAGCGGCTGAGCCATTCCTTGAACGGACTCTCCTGCCCGTGCCGCTCGAACTCGTCGGAGAACAGCACCATCCGGTCCCGGATGAAGCCATGCGTGTAGTAGAGCTTCGAGATCGTCCACGGCTCCCCCGCGTCGGGGAACGCCCCCGGATCTCCGGCGGCCTCGTAGGCCGCCACCGACACCTCGTGGCAGCGGATGTGATCGGGATGCGGGTAACCGCCGTGCTCGTCGTAGGTGATCATCACGTGCGGACGGAACTCCCGCACCACCTTGACCAGGGCCTCGGTGGGCCCTTCGAGCGGCAGCGTCGCGAACGATCCCTCCGGCAGCGGCGGACGGGGGTCGCCCTCGGGCAGGCCGGAGTCGACGTAGCCCAGCCACGTCTGCTGCACGCCGAGTGCGGCGGCCGCGGCCGCCATCTCCTCCTTGCGCACCTCGTGGATGCGTTCTTTGATGCCCGGACGGTCCATCGCCGGGTTCAGGATGTCGCCCCGCTCACCCCCGGTCAGGGTGACGATCAACACCTCGTTGCCCTCGGCGGCATACTTGGCGGACGTGGCCGCACCCTTGCTCGACTCGTCATCGGGATGGGCATGCACGGCCATCAGACGCAACCCGCCGGCTGCCCTGAGCTCGCTCGGGGAGCCGGATGTCGACGCGGTCGACGGTCCGGGTTCGGCGGTCTGGGTGTCGCTCACAGTTCCTCGCCTTCGGATCGGTACTCATCTCATGGTAGGTATTGACGAGTGAACAGTTCAGACGGGGGCACACCACAAGGCCCCGACCTGCACGATCGCCCGCAGAGCGGTCCGCGGGCGACCTACCCCGTCGAACAATCGGCGCGCAGCAAGCGCTACTGGTTCCTCGGATTGTCCGCTCTCGTCGTCATCACCGGTGTGGTGTTGGCCCTCATCGGCTACCAGAAGTTCGCCGACCCGGATGTCTCCGGTCAGGCCACCGGTTACGAGATCCTCGACCCGTCGACCGTGGCGGTGCAGTTCACCGTCAACCGTGCCGATCCGACGCAGCCGGCGTCCTGTGTGGTGCGCGCCCGGTCGATCGACGGTGACGAGACGGGTCGCCGTGAGGTGCTGATCGCCCCGGGGGTCGCGCAGGAAGGGCATCGTGTGAACGTCAGCACGTCCAAGCCCCCGGTGATCGGTGAGGTCTTCGGCTGCACCACCGACGTCCCGGCGTACCTGACCGAACAGGTCCGGTGACACCAGAACAGTGACGGTCACCGAACAGCAGAAGCCGCGCGCCGCCTTCGCCTCGATCTCGAGCCCCTACCTGCCGATGCTCACGGCGATCTTCGTCGGCGTGATGCTGATCAGCAATGTCACCGGCACCAAGGGCGTCCTGCTGTTCGACCAGTGGCTGCACATCGATGCCGGCCCCATCCACATGGACGGGCTGGTCACCGACGGCGCATTCTTCCTGTTCCCGCTCGCCTACGTGCTCGGCGACGTGATCAGCGAGGTGTACGGCTTCCGCGCCATGCGCCGGACGATCCTGGCCGGTTTCGTCGTCCTGCTGATCGCCTCCGCCTGTTTCTGGCTCACCATCCATCTGCCCGCCGCCCCCTTCTACGAGGGGCAGAGCTCGTTCGAGACGGTCGCCGGGGTGGTCCCGCAGTTCCTGCTCGCCGGGCTCCTGGGGTATCTCGCCGGCGAGTTCCTCAACTCGTTCGTGCTGGTCAAGATGAAGGAGCGGGCCGGGGAGAAGCGTCTGTGGGCGCGGCTCATCGGGTCGACGGTGGTCGGCGAGTTCGCCGACACCCTGGTCTTCTGTTCGGTCGCCGCGAGCGCTCTGGGTATCTCCACCTGGGGCGACTTCATCAACTACACCGTCGTCGGGTTCATCTGGAAGACCCTGGTGGAGGTGATCGTCATGCCGATCACCTATCTGGTCGTCGGCTGGCTCAAGCGCGCCGAGCCCACATACGCCATCGCCCTGGAAAAAGCCCAGTCCGACGACGTGTGAATTCGCCCTCATCCACATTCGCTGCTACCCTGTACAGATACACGGCTCCGCGAGGGGTCGTGTTGCTGCATTTAGAGCAGTCCACATGTCGCGGCGAACCGCTCGCCGGGCCGCGGACGACACAAAGGAGTGACCGATGACCGACACCCAGGTGACCTGGCTGACACAGGAGTCGCACGACCGCCTCAAGGTCGAGTTGGACTCATTGATCGCCAATCGTCCGGTCATTGCTGCCGAGATCAACGAGCGTCGCGAAGAGGGCGACCTCAAGGAGAACGGCGGGTACCACGCTGCACGCGAGGAGCAGGGCCAGCAGGAGGCGCGAATCCGCCAGCTGCAGGAACTGCTGAACAACGCCAAGGTGGGCGAGGCCCCGACCCAGTCGGGCGTCGCTCTGCCCGGCTCCGTCGTGACCGTCTACTACGACGGCGACGAGTCGGACACCGAGACCTTCCTGATCGCCACCCGTGAAGAGGGCGGTGCGCAGGGCGGTTCGCTCGAGACCTACTCACCGAGTTCCCCGCTCGGCGCGGCTTTGATCGACACCAAGATCGGCGAGACGCGCGAGTACACCGTGCCCAGCGGCGCCACCATCAAGGTGACCCTGGTCAAGGCGGAGCCGTACCACAGCTGATCGGACAGACGACGAACGCCGCCACCCGCTTGGGTGGCGGCGTTCGTCGTTGCGGCGGGCGTCACTTCCGGTCCTGGCGGGCCACCTGTCGCGCACCCGCCATCGGGTGTGGACGACGATGGCGTCGGCGTGTCAGGACAGGGCGACCTTCGCACCGCCCGAGAACAGCGAGTCGTGCAACTCGATGGACGCCGGCTGGGCATCGGCGGGCATGTCGTAGACGACCTTGGCGGTCACCGTGTTGCCCGGATTGATGTTGTCCCACACCGGGATGTCCGAATCACCCAGTGCGATCTGTGCACTGGTGCTCGGCTCGAAGCTGCGGCCCTGCGCGTCAAACAGCTTCTGATCCGTCGGCGAGAAGCTGTAGGGCTTGTCCGAGATGTTCTTGACCGTCATGGTCACGATCACGAACTGCCCCTGGGCCTTCTCGGTCAGGTACGGGTTGTCGCCGACGCTGCTCAGGCCCTTCTCCACGCCGGTGACGACGAACTCGAACTTGCCGTCGCGTACCGGGGTGTTCAGACCCGGCGTCTGGTCGCCGCCTCCAGACCCGCCGTCCTGCGCGGTGGTCGCCGACGACCCGGATTTCGACGCCTGGTCGTCACCCGAGGTCCCCGACATCACCGCGATGATGATGATCAGGACCACCAGCGCACCGACGATCCACGGCCACTTGCGCTTCTTCTGCGGCGGGGTGGGCACCGGCGGCTGGGGCGGAATCCCGTACTGCGCACCGTAGTTCGGTGCACCGTAGTTCGGGGCACCGCCGTTCGGCACAGCGGCGTACTGGGGCTGCTCGCCGTACGGCGAGGTGTTCTGCGGATCGGTCATCGAGTTCTCCTTCACTCGTGCGGCTCCGGGGAAGTCGGTGCCGCCACGCGCATCACTCTCCGCAGCCCCACCGACAACTCGGGCAAACCCGTCATTCACCCAAATGAACGCCACTCCCGTGGCGCCTCGCGGCGCTGGTCACAGGCAATCCACAGCGGTAGCGCAGACCCCCGGCAACCTCGGGGTTCATCGTGGAAGCACGGACCAACAGGGGTCCGGAGAGGAGAGTCCGATGCGCATCCACAAGCCCGCCCCCACCGTGCCGTTGATCGTGCTGACCGACGACGCCGTCGTCCGCTCCTATGCCGAGCACCTCTTCGACGCCGACGTCCCGCTCGCGGTGATCAGCGCCGCCTACTCCGACGTCGTGCCGTACATGCTCGGCAACAACGGCCACACCGTCGCCCTGGTCGCCGACATCGACGACCCGGCCCAACTCGCCGACGCGATCCTCACCGTCGAGCGGCGTCTCGGCACCGTCGGTGCCGTCGTCCGGTATGCCTCTGACGTGCCGACCGCACCGGTCCCGCACGCCGCCTGACCGCACCCGCGCACCCGGCGAGCAGGCCCGACGACAGCGGCCGTGACCGCATGTGAGCGCATGTAAGGGCCACGACAGCAGCACCACGCACAGTGGTCACCATGACCACAGCAACCACCACCGGCCCGGTCTCGGCGCGAGGCGGTCTCGGCACCGACCTCGCGATCGAGGCCCACGGGCTGGTCAAGCATTTCGGATCGACCCGCGCCGTCAACGGCGTGGATCTGGCCGTCCCCACCGGATCGGTGTACGGCGTCCTGGGCCCCAACGGCGCCGGGAAGACCACCACCGTCAGCATGCTGGCCACCCTCCTGCGCCCCGACTCGGGACACGCCACCGTCTTCGGCTACGACGTCGTCCGCGACGCCGTCGCCGTCCGCTCCCTCGTCGGGGTCACCGGGCAGTACGCCTCGGTCGACGAGGACCTGACCGCCACCCAGAACCTCGTCGTGTTCGCGCGGCTCCTCGGCTTCTCCCGACCGGCCGCCAGATCACGCGCGGACGAACTGCTCGAGGAGTTCGCACTCACCGAGGCCGCCGACCGCCCGCTGAAGAACTTCTCCGGCGGCATGCGCCGCCGTCTGGACCTCGCCGCCAGCCTCATCGACACCCCTCCCCTGCTGTTCCTCGACGAGCCGACGACCGGCCTCGACCCGCGCACCCGCGCCCAGATGTGGGACACCATCCGCAGTCTGGTCGCCGGCGGTGCCACGGTGCTGCTCACCACGCAGTACCTCGACGAGGCCGATCAGCTCGCCGACCGCATCGCCGTGATCGACCACGGCCGGGTGATCGCCGACGACACCGCCGACGGCCTCAAGAACTCCGTCGGCGCGGCCACCCTGCAACTGTCGCCGGCCGACCGCGCCGACGCCCCGCGCGTCGCGGTGATCGTCGAGAACGTGCTCGGCGAGCCGGCCGCATTGTCGGCGGAAGCGGGCCGGATCTCGGCATCGCTGCACCGCCCCGACCTCGTCCCCGACGTGCTGATCGCCATGCGCGAGCAGGGCATCGCCGTCGACGAGATCACCGTCCAGAAACCGAGCCTCGACGAGGTGTTCCTGACCCTCACCGGCAAACCGTCCGAGCCCGACTCTGCCGACCAGACCAGGGCCGACCAGAGCACGGCCGACCAGACCACCACCGACGCCACCGCCGAGGAGGCGAACCGATGACAACCACCCTCGACCGCAGCACTGCGGCACCCATCACCACACGCGAGGTCCGCGCCCGCGCCAAGACCGCGGTGGGTCTGGCCGAGACCGCGCGACAGTCGCTCACCATGGCCTACCGGGGTGTGCTGAAGATCCGGCACAACCCGGAGCAGCTCTTCGACGTGACCATCCAGCCGATCATCTTCACCCTGATGTTCACCTACATCTTCGGCGGGGCGATCAGCGGGAACGTGAATGCGTATCTGCCCGTGATAATTCCGGGAATCCTGGTGCAGACCGTGGTGATGACCTCCATCGTCACCGGCACCCAGCTGCGGGAGGACATGGACAAAGGCGTCTTCGACCGGTTCCGATCGCTGCCGATCAGTCGGATCAGCCCGTTGTCGGGGGCGTTGCTGGCCGACGTCATCCGATACGGTGTGGCCACCGTCCTCACCGTCACGATGGGCGTGATCATGGGCTGGCGTCCCGACGTCTGGGGTGTGATCGCCTCGGCCGTCCTGGTGATGATCTGTAGTTTCGCGGTGTCCTGGATCTTCGCCCTGATGGGCTGTGTGATGAGCAAGGCCTCTGCGGTGCAAGGTATCTCGATGCTGATCATGTTCCCGCTGACCTTCATGTCCAATGCCTTCGTCCCGGTGGAGACCATGCCCGGCTGGCTGCAGGCCTTCGTCAAGGTCAATCCGGTCAGCCATCTCGTGACCGCGGTCCGCGAACTCACCGCCTCCGGTCACGCCGGTATCCACGTGGTGTGGGCGCTACTCGGCGCCGCCGTCATCGTGGCGGTCTTCGCGCCGCTGGCCGTGCGCGCCTACATGCGCAACACCTGAGCGGCCCAACCGTTCGACATCGTCTGCCCGCGACGCCAGGATCGACCGCAACCGTTCGGTCGCCTGGTGTCGCGACAGGCTCTCCAGACCACGGGTCTCGGTGTGCCACCGGTCTTCCGACAACCCGGAGACCGCGATCACCTGTTCGTCGACGGCGGCGCAGCCGGGGAAGTCGCGACGCCCGCGCATCCGTCGCGACAGCATCAGGATCCGGGCGCCGTCGGCGCGAAGGGCGTCATCGGTGCACAAGATGGTGCCGAGTGCCCGCGCCACCGTCCCCGCCTGCGGCAGATCGCGCCACGCCGTACCCGACAACGTCAGGTCCACCGCCTCGACGAGCAGCGGCAGCAGGGCGCGGGCATCGGCTGTCAGTCCACACCGCCACAGCCCGACGGCGATCACGCCCAGCATCATCGACACCGCCGGATCCTGCACGCCGAGCGGATGATCCCGGCGCAGGGTCGACGTCGCCCGACGGTACAACGCGCCGGCGGTGTCGACCTCGCCTCGCTCGCAGGCGAGTTCTGCGGCGACGAGCATGATCACCCCCGCGGTCTCCGGCCCGCCCTGCGGATCGGGGTCATCCGGCGTCCAGCCGTCGGCGAGGATCTCGAATTCCCGCTCCGCGGCGTCGATGTCGCCGGCCGAGGCCAGGGCGGCGACCAGACAGGTACGTGACTGCAGGACGTCGTCCTCGGCCTCGAGCCGTTCGAGGTCCACCAGTCCCGCCCGGTAGTAGGCGATCGCCCGCTGCCAGCGGCACTGCTGCCCGTGGAGTCCGGCGAGGGCCACCCGCGCCATCCCCGACATCCAGAAGTCGCCGAGTTCGACGGCCCGCTCGATCACCCGGCGGCCGTCCCGCAGTGCCCCGTCGAGATCGCCGAGGTTCTCCGCGAGGTTCATCCGGGCCACATGCGAGGTCAGGCTGACCCGCGCGTCCCGTGCCCGCGTCCCCCGCACCAGGTGGGCGATCGCGGCCGTGGGGGTCCGGCTGAGCACGCATGCGGCCGCGAGTTCCACAGCGTCGTCGTAGGTCTTCTCCGGCCGATGGAGCCGCCGGAGGTGGTAGCGGCAGCGCGCGATCAACCGCAGGTCGCCGCGCACCACCTGATGTGCCCCGGCCGTCTCCACCGTCGCCATCCAGTCACGTCGCAACCGCTCGTCCTGCAGGTCTTCCGGTGGCGCCGGCAGGGCGAGCAGGACCCGCGCACCCCAGGACACCACCTCGGCGTGCAGTCCGCGGGCCATCCAGAACGAGGCGAGTACCGGGAAGACCCGGATCAGGGTGTCGAGGGCATCGGCGACGACCGCCGAGTCCCCCTCGTCCCCCGACTCGATCAGGCGCAGACATTCGCGCAGGACCCACACCAGGTTCTCGGAATCGTCTGCGACATGGCGCACCAGATGCGCATCGACCCGCGTCTCGTACTGCTCGACGGCCTGCCGCGCCACCTCCCGCGCCCATCGGCGCATCGCGGTGTGCACCGACAGCGATTCGTCGGCGTCGGTCGCCAGGGTACTCTCGCCGAACTCTCGGACCATCTCCAGCATGCGGTAGCGCACCCGGCCGCCGGACTCGGTCACCGCCAGCAAGGATTGGTTCGCCAGCGCCGTCAGGGCATCGTCGAGCCGGAAACCGCTGAATCCCAGGATGATCCCGGCGGCTCCTGCGGTGAATCCGCCCGGCAGACGGCAGAGCC
Organism: Gordonia desulfuricans NBRC 100010; assembly: GCF_001485495.1. GTDB lineage: Bacteria > Actinomycetota > Actinomycetes > Mycobacteriales > Mycobacteriaceae > Gordonia > Gordonia desulfuricans. The sequence continues at coordinate 79,248 of NZ_BCNF01000036.1, forward strand.
GACGCAGTGCACGACGGCCGTCGGCGTCGAGCAGGTCCCAGCTCCATTCGATCACCGCATACAGCGTGCGATGGCGGTCCGGTGCGGTCCGGTCGGTGCCGCGCAGCAGGGCGAACCGTTCGACGAGGCGGTCGGCGATCTCGTCGACGGTCATGGTGCGGATGCGGGCGGCGGCGAGTTCGATCGCCAACGGCAGACCGTCGAGATGAACGCACAGGGCGGCGACGGCGGCCGGCTGCAGGTCGGCGTCGGGACGGACCGCACGGGCCCGGGTGACGAACAGTTCGACAGCCGATCCCCCGGCATCGACGTCGAGGGTGGGCAGCTGATAGATCTGCTCCCCGGCGAGCAGCAGCGGTGCCCGGCTGGTGGTGAGCACCCGGATACGGGCGTCGGCGACGAGCAGTTCGGCCACCAGCCGGGCGCAGGCGTCGATCACCTGCTCACAGTTGTCGAGGATCAGGACCAGATCCCGACCCCGAACCGAATCGATCAGTCGCACACGGAGATCACCGACGGTACGCCGGGGCCGGCCGGATGCGGCGAGTTCGGACTCACCGACGCCGAGCACGGCGGCGATCGCCGGGACGAGATCGTCGGCGTCACGGATCGGGGCCAGCGGGGCATAGAAGACGGTGGCACCGGCGTCGACGAGCCGGTGACCGACGCTCGTGGCCACGCGGGTCTTGCCGACCCCGCCGGGGCCCTGCACGGTGACCAGGCGACCGGAACCGAGTAGGCCGGCCAGGGCATCGACATCGGCGGCGCGGCCGACGAGTTCGGTGGTGTCGGCGAGCAGACCGACGCCACGTCCGGAGCCGGGCGCCGGCACCCGGCCATCCTCGGCCGTCGCCGGTTCACCCGGGTCGTCTTCTGCGGCAAGCAGTTCGGCATGCAAAGCGGCGATCCGCGGTCCGGGGTCGACGCCGAGTTCGGTGACCAGGCGGCGACGTAGTCCGGCATAGACGGCGACCGCCTCGGCGACCCGGCCACCGGCAGCCAGCGCATGCATCAGATCCAGATGCGCGGATTCGTCGAGAGGATCGCGGCGGCAACGGTTCTCGGCCACCACACGCGCCGCGTCGGCGTTCCCGGCACCCATCGCGGCGTCGAACTCCCGTCGGTCGAGCCGGTCCTGCGCCCGCGCCGCACGCTGCCGCACCTCCGCCACCGGCCCGCCCGGTCCGTCGGCCCCCAGATCGTCGCCGGGCACGCCCCGCCGCCACGACCGTGCGGCGGCCACCGCCTCGTCCGCGGCCTCGGCGGCATGTACCAGATCGGTCACCAGGTCGATGTCGGTGCGGCAGCCCACCAGTCGGTATCCGGTGCCCGTGGCCTCCAGATGGGCCGCACCGATCAGGTGGCGCAGACGGGATATCTGGGTGTGCAGCGCCGCGGTCGGTGACCGGGGCGGGTCGTCACCCCACACATCGTCGATCAATGCGGTCGCCGAGCGGGTGCGGCCGTCCGCCAGGGCCAGCGACGCCAGCAAACGACGGGCCCGCAGGCCGGGCACCACGGTCAGATCGGCGTCCGCATCCAGCGCCCCGGTCGCCGACGCACGGATCACGGCCACCGGACCCCACAGTCCGACGATCAGCACCCCGCCGTCCACCACCACGCCAGGCTAGTCCACGCCCGCGGCAAACCGTTCCCCCCGGCCTCCCGAATCGCTATCGTCGGGCCATGGCCTATGACCTCGAGCCCTTCGAACTCGACTTCTTCGACAACGCGCCGATCTCGTTCCGTATCGACGTCAACATCCCGGTCACCCCGCAACGCGCCTGGGCCGAACTGACCCGCCCCAACACCCTGGACTGGTGCAAGGCGATCAAGTCCGTCACGTTCACCTCGTCGGCGCCCTTCGGGGTGGGCACCACCCGCCGGGCCGAGCTCGCCCCGGGGTATGTCGCACTGTCGGAGGAGTTCTTCGACTGGACCGAGGACGCCGCGACGGGCAACTACCACAACGCTTTCCGCGTGCGATCGGTGAACGTGCCGGGGATGCGGAAGTTCGGTGAGTACACCGAGATCAGTCCGGCCGAGGTCGGTTCGCGACTGGTGTGGGTGTTCGCGCTCGAGCTCGGCACGTCGTCGTGGCCGGTCACCGCGATCTCCAATCCACTGTCCACGCCGGTGTTCCGCAGCATCGAGTCGGACACGTTGCGGTACTTCGCCCATCTCTCACCCCAGGCCTGACGCAAACCCTCCACACTTACGCAGAAACCCCCGGAAACTCCGGGGGTTTCTGCGTAAGTGTGGAGGGTCTGGCCGGTCGATCAGACCAGACCCGCCGAGCTCTACTGCAGCGCCTGCTCCAGGTCGGCCAGGATGTCGTCGATGTCCTCGATGCCCACCGACAGCCGCACCAGGTTGGCGGGGACCTCCAGCAGCGACCCCGCGGTGGAGGCGTGGGTCATCGCGCCCGGATGCTCGATCAGCGACTCGATCCCGCCCAGGGACTCGGCCAGGGTGAACACCTCGGTACGGGCACAGAACTTCTTGGCGTCCTCGATGTCACCGGCCACCAGCACCGACACCATGCCACCGAACCGCGACATCTGCTTGGCCGCGGCGGTGTGCCCCGGATGCGTCGACAGGCCGGGGTACAGCACCGACTCGATCCGGGGATGCTTGGCCAGGAAGTCGACGACGGTCTCGGCGTTGTCGCAGTGCTTCTCCATCCGCACCGCGAGGGTCTTGATGCCACGCATGGTGAGGTAGGCGTCGAACGGGCCTGGCACCGCACCGGCACCGTTCTGCAGGAAGGCCACCGCCTCGTCGATCTCGGCGTCGTCGGTCACCAGCGCACCGCCGACGACGTCGGAGTGCCCGCCGAGGTACTTGGTGGTCGAGTGCAGCACGATGTCGGCACCCAGGGTCAGCGGCTGCTGCAGGTACGGGGTGGCAAAGGTGTTGTCCACCACCAGCTTCGCGCCGGCCTCGTGCGTCACCGCGGCGATCGCCTCGATGTCGCCGACGTTGAGCAGCGGGTTGGTCGGGGTCTCCAGCCACACCAGTTTGGTCTGCGGGGTGACCGCCGCACGCACCGCGTCGACGTCGGTCACCGGCGCCACCGAGTAGGTGATCCCCCACTGGGTGAACACCTTGTCGATCAGGCGGAAGGTGCCGCCGTAGGCGTCGTTCGGGATGACGAGGTGGTCGCCGGGGCGCAACTGCGAACGCAGCACGGCGTCGGTGGCGGCCATCCCCGACGCGAATCCCCGCCCGTAGGTGCCCTTCTCGATGGCCGCGATGTTGGCCTCGAGCACCCGACGGGTGGGGTTACCGGTACGGGCGTACTCGAATCCGTCGCGCATCCCGCCGACGCCGTCCTGGGCGAAGGTGGAGCTGGCGTAGATCGGCACGTTGACCGCGCCGGTCCGTGGGTCCGGGTCGTAGCCCGCATGGATGGCCTCGGTGGCGAATCCGCGACGACGCTGCTGATCACTCACGTGAAAACTCCTCGCTGAGTTGGACTCTGGTCGGCGGTCAGCCGGCGGTGATGGTGGGGTGGGTGCTGACGAAGGCAAGCAGGTCGTGCCGGGTGATGACGCCGATCGGCTTGCCGTCCTCGACCACCATCAGGGCGTCGGTGTCGGAGAGCGCCTTGGTGGCCGCCGACACCGGCTCACCGGAACCGATGAGCGGGAACGGCTCTCCCATGTGCGCCGACACCGGATCGGCCAGGTTGGCACGTCCCTCGAACACCGCCGACAGCAGGTCGCGTTCGGTGACCGCACCGGCCACCTCACCGGCCATCACCGGCGGTTCGGCACCGACCACCGGCATCTGCGAGACGCCGTACTCGCGCAGGATCTCGATGGCGTCGCGCAGCGTCTCCTGGGGGTGGGTGTGCACCAGATCCGGCAGGGCGCCGGTCTTGCCGCGCAGCACATCTCCGACCAGCGGCTCGGTGGCCTTGGCATCGAGCGGGGAGCGCAGGAAACCGTAGCTGCTCATCCACTCGTCGTTGAAGATCTTGGCCATGTAGCCGCGACCACCGTCGGGCAGCAGCACGACGACGACGGCGTCGGGGCCCTCACGCTCGGCCACCTGCAGTGCCGCGACGACGGCCATCCCGCACGAGCCACCCACCAGCAGGCCCTCTTCCTTGGCGAGGCGGCGGGTCATGTCGAACGAGTCGGCGTCGGAGACGGCGATGATCTCGTCGGGGATGCTCGGGTCGTAGGCGGCCGGCCAGAAGTCCTCACCCACGCCCTCGACGAGGTAGGGCCGTCCGGTGCCGCCGGAGTAGACCGAGCCCTCCGGGTCGACGCCGACCACCTTGACCGCACCGTCGGAGATCTCCTTGAGGTAGCGGCCGGTGCCGGTGATGGTGCCGCCGGTGCCGACGCCGGCCACGAAATGGGTGACCTTGCCGTCGGTGTCGGCCCAGATCTCCGGGCCGGTGGTCTCGTAGTGGCTCTGCGGGCCGGCCGGGTTGGAGTACTGGTTGGGCTTCCAGGCGCCGTCGATCTCGGTGACCAGGCGGTCGGAGACGCTGTAGTAGCTGTCGGGGTGTTCCGGCGGGACCGCGGTGGGGCAGACCACGACCTCGGCACCGTAGGCGCGCAGGACGTTCCGCTTGTCCTCGCCCACCTTGTCCGGGCACACGAACACACACTTGTAGCCGCGTTGCTGGGCCACCAGTGCCAGTCCCACACCGGTGTTGCCGGAGGTGGGTTCGACGATGGTGCCACCGGGCTTCAGCTCGCCGGACTTCTCGGCCGCCTCGATCATCCGAAGGGCGATCCGGTCCTTGCTGCTGCCGCCGGGGTTGAGGTACTCGACCTTGGCCGCCACGAGACCCGATCCGGGCTTGACCACCGAGTTGAGCTTGACCAGAGGGGTGTTGCCCACCAGGTCCACGACAGTATTGGCGATGCGCATGCCTCTATCGTCCCAGAGTGCCCCGCGGCACCCACATCCGACTCGGGTTCTCTCCCCCGCCCCTCGACGACGGGCCGGGGATCGCGCACTCGACCGTCGCGTCGCCGGTGATCGCTAAGCTGACAGACGTGTCCGGACCGCGTCCCACCGACCATCACCTCCTCCGTGACATCGGCGCCACGGTGGCTGCGACCTCTGCGGCCGCCGGAGTCACCTGGGGAAGCTACAACCTGCTGGTCTGGCAGGCACAGAAGGCCCGCACGGTGATCCCGCATCGCACCGACAACGCCCCCGACGGCGACGGCCTCTATCGGCCCGACGGCACCGGACCGATCCGCGTGACCCGCGCCAATGCCGCCGACGCCACCCTGCATCTCGCCGTGTTCGGCGACTCCACCGCGGCCGGTCTGGGCGCCGACACCGGCGTGCAGACCCCGGGGGCGCTGCTGGCGCACCGCATCGCCGTCGAGACCGGCAACGTGGTCCGGTACAGCAACAAGGCGATCGTCGGCGCCACGTCGAAGGGCCTCGACTCCCAGATCGACGCCATGCTGATCGCCGGTCACCGGCCCGACATCGCCGTCATCCTGATCGGCGCCAACGACGTCACCGCCCGTAACGGCATCCGGTCGTCGGCGGTGCGGGTCGGCAAGGCCGTCGACCGGTTGCGCACGATCGGTGCCCAGGTGGTCGTCGGCACCTGTCCCGACATGGGCGTGATCACGGCGGTGCCGCAGCCGCTGCGGTCGGTGTTGCGGCTGTGGGGTCTGCGCCTCGCGGCGTCACAGAAGTCCGCCGTCGTCGCCGCCGGTGGACGGGCGGTCCCGATGGCCGACCTGCTGTCCGAGGAGTTCCGCGAGGCACCCGACCGGATGTTCTCCTTCGACCGCTATCACCCGTCGAATGCCGGGTACGAGCTCGCCGCCGACATCCTGATGCCCGAGGTGCTCGTCGCCCTCGGCGAGTGGGGACCCGAGCCGCTGCCGGAACCGCCGGAGATCTCGCCGTCGGTGGACAACAGCAAGTTCACCGAACGGCTGCTGCGGGTGGTGCGGACGGTGCGACATGTGCCCATGCCGCACGGTCGTCTCGGCTAGCTCACGGGTCATCTCCGGGTTGTGCCCGGTCTCATTCGACCACCGCACAACCGTTTCGGACAGGGCACGCCCCGGCCTACCGGACAGCGGTGAAGTAACGTGTTTCACATGCCTGAAGCTGTCATCGTCGCCCATGCCCGTTCGCCCATCGGCCGCGCCGGAAAGGGATCTCTGAAGGACGTCCGTCCCGACGAGCTGTCCCGTCAGATGGTCGCCGCCGCCCTCGCCAAGGTGCCGGCCCTCGATCCGGCCGACATCGAGGACATTCACTGGGGTATCGGCCAGCCCGGTGGTCAGGGTGGTTACAACATCGCCCGCGTGATCGCCGTCGAGCTCGGCTTCGACCACATCCCCGGCGTCAGCGTCAACCGTTACTGCTCGTCGTCGCTGCAGACCACGCGTATGGCCCTGCACGCCATCCGTGCCGGTGAGGGCGATGTCTTCATCTCCGGTGGGGTGGAGAGCGTCTCGAGCTTCGGGATCTCCGGTGGCGCCGACGGTGCCCCGAACTCCAAGAACCCGCTCTTCGACGAGGCCATGGCCCGCACCGAGAAGACCGCCGAGGGCGGCGCGGGCACGTGGTCCGACCCGCGTGCCGACGGCATCCTGCCCGACGTCTACATCGCGATGGGCCAGACCGCCGAGAACGTCGCATCCTTCACCGGCATCTCCCGGGAGGACCAGGACCGCTGGGGCGTGCTGAGCCAGAACCGCGCCGAGAAGGCGATCGCCGACGGCTTCTTCGCCCGCGAGATCGACCCGGTCACCCTGCCCGACGGATCGACCGTCAGCACCGACGACGGCCCGCGCGCCGGCACCTCCTACGAGAAGGTGTCGCAGCTGAAGCCGGTCTTCCGCCCCGACGGCACCATCACCGCCGGCAATGCCTGCCCGCTCAACGACGGCGCGGCCGCGCTGGTGATCATGAGCGACACCAAGGCCAAGGAGCTGGGCCTGACCCCGCTGGCCCGCGTCGTGGCCACCGCTGCCACCGGCCTGTCGCCGGAGATCATGGGCCTGGGCCCGATCGAGGCGATCCGCAAGGTGCTCAAGGTGTCGGGGATGTCGCTGTCGGACATCGACCTCGTCGAGATCAACGAGGCCTTCGCGGTGCAGGTGCTGGGTTCGGCCGACGAGCTCGGCATCGATCACGACAAGCTCAACGTCTCCGGTGGGGCGATCGCGCTGGGCCACCCGTTCGGTATGACCGGTGCCCGCATCACCACCACCCTGCTCAACAACCTGCAGACCCACGACAAGACCTTCGGCATCGAGTCGATGTGTGTCGGCGGTGGCCAGGGTATGGCGATGGTGCTCGAGCGCCTGAGCTGACCCCGGTCGGCACAAACGAAGAACCCCGCTCCGATCGGAGCGGGGTTCTTCGTTTTCAGGAGACTGTCTAGTCGCTCTGGAAGTAGCTCAGCAGACGCAGGATCTCGACGTAGAGCCAGACCAGGGTCACGGTGAGACCCAGTGCGACGCCCCAGGCGGCGCGATCGGGGGCACCGGCACGGATCAGGCGATCGGCGGCGTCGAAGTCCAGCAGGAAGCTGAACGCGGCGAGCGCGATGCAGACCAGCGAGAAGATGATGGCGATCGGGCCGCCGTCGCGCAGGATGCCTGCGCTGCCGGTGAACAGACCGATGATCAGGTTGCCGACCATCAGCACGATCACGCCGATCAGGCCCGCGAACAGCATGCGGGTGAAGCGCGGGGTCACGCGGATCGCGCCGACCTTGTAGACCAGCAGCATGCCGAAGAACACGCCGAAGGTACCGAGCACGGCCTGACCGATGAGCGCACCGGCGTTGGCTCCGCTGACCACCCAGTTGGCGAAGACGTAGGAGATCGAGCCGACGAACAGGCCTTCGAGGACCGCGTAGCCCAGGACGATCGCCGGGTTGTCCTGCTTGCGCCCGAAGCTCGCGATCAGCACCAGGACCAGCCCGCCGATGGCACCGACACCGCACAGCAGCGGCGCGAGGGTCTCGTTGGACGAGCTGAGGAAGTACGACACGATGGCCGAGATGGTCAGCACCCCGAGGGTGATGGCCGTCTTGGTGACCACGTCGTCGATGGTCAGCTGACGTGTGCTCGGCGGCGCGGCGGGCGGGCTGTACGGCGCCTGCTGGCCGTACTGGTTGTACATGGCGGCCTGTCCGGCGCCGGCAGCACCGCTGCCGAAGCCTGCATAGCCACCGGACTGATTGTCACGGACAACGCCGCGCATCACCGGATTGCTACTGTCTCGCACCTGATGCTCCCTTGTCTTCGACGTTCGAGTGGACGTCTGAACTGTCAACGGGGACGAACCCCCATGAGTTCCGACTTTACCTTTTCTTGACCATCGATGCCGGAACCGCGCCTACCGGGGCCTGGTCAGTCGGTTCCCAGCCGGTCGACGAGCCGCCGGACGGCATCGGGGTCGGCGCAGTCGACCGTCCGCATCACCACGCGCCCCAGGCATGCCGCGCGCAGCAGGGTCGTGGCACGCTGCTCCTCGTCACCCCAGTCCAGTACCGGTTTCGCGATCATCAGCGAGGCCACCCCGTGGGCCGCAGCCCACAGTTCGAGGACCACGTCGGCGATCTCGTCGGGATCGAACAGCCCGTCGTCGGCGAGTTCGGTGACGGTGTCGGTGAACCGGACGAAGGCCGATGCGGCGAGCACCATGTCGACCTTCGTCCGGGTGTCGACGGTGGTCCGGGAGAACGCCTGCCGGTAGAGCACCGGGGTGGACACGGCGAACCGCACATACGCCAGTCCCTGCTGCAGGGCACGTTCCATCGGGTCGTCGACACCCGCACAGGCCTGCGCCATCCGGTCGTCGAGCTGCTCGAAATAGCGGGCACAGACCGCGTCCAGGAGTTCTTCCTTGTCGGCGAAGTGCAGGTAGATCGACGGTGGGGTCACCCCCACCCTCGTCGCGACCGCCCGGATCGAGACCGCGCTGCTGTCCTGCTCGTCGAGGAGCAACTCGGTGGCGGCATCGATGATCTCCTCGGCGAGGAGTTCACCCGAGCCGCGGGGGGACCGCGTCCGGCGTCTCGACGTCGTGCTCACTGCTCTCCTGTTTCTCCGTCTTCGTTGTGGTGGCCGTCGTCCCTGTGGCCGCCGTCCCTGTGGCCGCCGTCCCTGTGGCCGCCGTCCCTGTGGTCCCCGTCCCGGCCGGGAGCCCGTGGTCACCTTCCTCCGACAGCCCGATCCGGTCGTGCAGGGCCCGTAGCGGCGCCGGCGCCCACCAGTTGGCACGACCGGCGAGCCGCATGAATGCCGGGACCAGCAGCATCCGGATGACGGTCGCATCCATCAGCACCGCAAGGGTCAGACCCACCCCGAACATACGCATGAACGACACCTGGGAGGCCGCGATCCCGGCGAACACGATGCTCATCAGCAGTGCCGCGGCGGTGACCACGCGTCCGGTGCGGGCCAGGCCGACCGCGACCGCGTGATCGTTTGCGGCCCGGCTGCGATCGGATGCGAGCCACTCCTCGCGGACCCGGCCGAGCAGGAACACCTCGTAGTCCATCGACAGGCCGAAGGCGATGCAGAACATCAGTACCGGCATGGTCGCGACGAGGTAGCCGGTCGCGGTGGTGCCGAGGCCCCCGAGGTGGCCTTCCTGGAAGAACCAGACCATCGCACCGAACGTCGCCGACAACGACAGCACGTTGAGCACCAATGCCTTCAGTGGCAACACCACACTGCCGGTGAACAGGAACAACAGGATGAAGGTGGCGATCGCGATCACCGCGAGCACCCACGGCAGGTGGGCGTAGATGGAGTCGACGGTGTCGGCGTTGAGTGCCGCGAGGCCGGTGAACGACGCGGCGAGGCCCGGCGGTGTGGGCACCGCGCGCAGGGTGTCGAGCTGGTCGGATCCGGCGTCACTGAGCGGCTCGACCTCGGTGGAGATCGACAGCAGTCCGGTGACGGTCCCGTCGCCGGCGGTGTGGGTGCCGGCCGGATCGGCGGGCCCTCGGGCGGCGCCGTCGACGAAGGTCCCGGATGCGCCCGACACCGACGTCACCCCGTCGACGCGGGACAGGGCGGCGGCGTATTCGGCGCGGGCCGCGGGATCGGCGGGACCGACGACGACACCGGTCAGGGTGCCGGACAGGTCGTCGGTGAACCCGTCACGGATCTCCTGCTGCACCTCGTGCGCGCTCGCCGAGCTCGGCAGCACCCTGTCGTCGGGGAACCCGAACCGGATCGACAGGAACGGGGCGCCGAGTACCAGCAGCACGATGATCACCCCGGCGCCGACCGGGGCGGCGTGGCGCAGCACCCACTGCACGAAGCGATACCAGCCGCTCTCCTCGATGGGCAGCGATGCCGGTTCGGGGCGGCCGCGGACCCGGCGGATCGCCCGCCGCACGTCGAGTGCGTCGATGCGGGGGCCGAGGACCATCAGCAGGGCCGGCGTGACGACGAGTGCGGCGAGGACCGCGACGATCACCACGCCGAGTCCGGCATAGGCGAACGACCGCAGGAAGTACATCGGGAAGATCGCGAGCGCCGAGAGCGACAGTGCGACCGTCACCGCCGAGAACGCGACGGTGCGTCCGGCGGTGTTCATCATCACCAGGATCGCCTGACGACGTTCACGACCGGATGCGAGTTCCTCCCGATAGCGGGTCACCAGCAGCAGGGTGTAGTCGATGGCGAGCGCCAGACCCATTGCGGTGGTGAGGTTGAGCGCGAAGATCGACACATCGGTCACGCTGCCGATCAGGCGGAGGACGGCAAAGGTGACGACGATCGCGAACACGCCCACCGCGATCGGCAGGGCGGCGGCCACCACCCCGCCGAACACCACGATGAGCACCAGGAAGCTGATCGGGATGGCGATACCCTCGGCGATCGCGAGGTCGCGGCTGGTCTGTTCGTTGACCTGCTGGAAGACCAGCGCCTGACCGCCCGCGCGGATCGTGATGCCGTTGCGCTCACCGACGATCTGGCCTTCGAGTTCCTCGGCATGTCGCGGGGCGTCGTTGTCGCCGCCGGACAGGGTGGCCACGATCAGCGCCGACGTCCGGTCCTCGGAGAGCAGCGACGACGCCAGCGCGGGCTGCTGCCAGACCGACAGGATCGGCCGTTGCACATTCGGATTCGCCTCGAGCTCGGCGATGATCTCCCGTCCGGTGCGCATGCCGACGGGGTCGGTGGCCATGTCGGTGCCCGGCGGGGCGTCGAGTTTGAAGACGATCTGCAGACCGCCACGGTCGAAGGTCTCATCGACGACCTGTGCCGCGGTGGCCGCCTCGGAATGCGGGTCCTCGTATCCGCCGGACAACAGGTACTGCGACGCCGACGCGCCATAGATCCCCGCCCCCACCAGAACCAGGAACACCACGGCCAGCACACGTTTGGGTGCCGCCGTCACGAGCTGTGCAATTCGGGTCAACATGGGTCCCCCAGACCTGTTGGTCGATCCATCCGGCATTTTGACTTATCGGCGTTAAGTTAACGTCGATAAGTCCCGTCGGTCAAGGGCCGTCCCGCATTCGGCAGACACCACCCCCACGCACACAGGACGCCCCGCGATGGCATGCTGATGCCCACGCCCCCATAGCCCAATCGGCAGAGGCAGCCGGCTTAAAACCGGCACAGTGTCGGTTCGAGTCCGACTGGGGGCACCATGTCATCCCTGCCGGCCTCCGGCCGGAGTGCGCCCACTGAGTTCGAGTGACATCCCGGAGGGCGCACCATCACACCCCTGCCGGCCTCCGGCCGGAGTGCGCCCGAATCCGGTCACACCACGACCTGATCGGCCACCTGACCCACTGGCCTGCCGGACAGTCGCGGGTCAGGTCGATCCCGTAGCCATTGTGATCGCAGCCACACCATCCCTACATTTGCGACGGAAATCACCTATGAATGTCGAGATCTATGAAGGGATCACGATGACCGACGTTGCCATGGCTCCGCCCGAGACGTTCACCGCACCGGCCGGATCGGTCGAACCGGCCACTCCCCCTGCCCCACCGGCGAATCCCGCCGCGATCGGCGTGCCCACGTTCATCGTCGGGTCGGTGGCCCTCGGCATGGTACTGGTGGGATTCGTCCCAGCCACCGGCGCATCCATCCCGATCATCCTGGCCGCCACCAGCATCGGCCAGCTGGTCGCGGCGGTCTGGGCATCGTCGTCGGGACAGAGCGCGGTTGCCGCGATCTTCGGCATCTTCAGCGGATTCTGGCTCAGCTACGCGGTCCTGGTCCTCGGCCTCACCCACGGATGGTTCGGGGTCGGCGAGGCGAATGCCGTTGCCACCCAAGAGGTCTTCCTCACCTCATGGCTGGTGGTCGTGGGTCTGCTGACCGTCGCGACGCTACGCCTGCCGTTCGCGTTCACCCTGCTGTTCGTCCTGATCGACATCGCACTCGTCCTGGTGCTGCTGGCAACCGCCCAGGGCAGCACCGCGATCCAGACCGCCGCCGGCTGTGTGGTGTTCGCCTTCGCCGCGGTCGGCGCCTACCTGTTCCTCGACGCCATGTCGACGTCCACCGGCGGACCGGCCCTCCCGATGGGACGGCCGGTCCTGGCCTGATCCACCTGGCCGACGCCGCCACCTCCTCGACGGGGGATGTGGCGGCGTCACAGGCCTTTTCACCCGACCACACGAAATCCTGCGCGTGTGCGCGCAGATCAGTGCAGGCTCTCCAGGAGCCGTAGCCACACCTCGCTGACGGTCGGATAGGCCGGGACCGCATGCCACAACCGGTCCAGCGGGACCTCTCCGACCACGGCGACGGTCGCCGAGTGCAACAGTTCGGCGACGTCGGGACCGACGAAGGTGGCACCCACGATCACCTCCCGCAGGGCGTCGATCACGAGTCCCGCATGTCCGCGATAGTCCGACCGAACCAGCGCCGATCCCGCGACGGCGATGTCGAGTTCGGTTGTCCTTACCTCGATCCCGGCGGCACGCGCGGTCTGCTCGGTCATTCCCACCGAGGCCACCTCGGGGCGGGTGAACACCACCTGCGGGACGGCCGAATGGTCGGCGAGCGCCCGATACCGGGGGCCGTCGAGCCGGTATCCCTCTGCGCGGGCGGAGATCACATCGCCCACCACCCGCGCCTGGTACTTGCCCATGTGGGTCAGCGGAGCACGCCCGTTGGTGTCACCGACGGCGTACAACCATCCCCGACCGGCCACGTTCAGGTGATCGTCGACGTCGAGGGGTTGCGTCGGATCGATCCCGAGGGTCTCCAGGCCCAGCCCCACCGTGGCGGGGCGGCGTCCGGCGGCGACGAGGACCTCGTCGACCTCCAGTCCATCGGCCCGCGAGCCGTCGGCCCCGGTCAGCGAGATCCGGACCGGCCCCCCGTGAACACGGCCGGGGCCGGTGTCGCGGGTCTTCACCCGCTGCACATGCCCGAACGTCTCGCCGAAGCGTAGGTCCACTCCGCGGGCTCGCAGGCCCTCGGCGACCATCGCCGACGCCCACGGTTCCATGGCCGGCAGCAGCGCCTGCCCACGCACGGCCATCGTCACCGTCGCACCGAGATCGGTGAGCCAGGTGGCGGCCTCACAGGCCACCACCCCACCGCCGAGTACGCCCACCCGTTCCGGGACCTCGACCACGGCGGTCACGTCACGGGACGTCCAGGGCGCCGCGTCGCGCAGTCCCGGGATGTCCGGGATCGACGCGGTGCTGCCGGTTGCCAGCACCACCGCCTCCCGTGCCCGGATGCGACGGCCGTCCACCTCCACCACACCGTCCTCACCGGTCAGCCGTGCCCGGCCGCGCACCAGGTCGATACCCGCGCCGTCGAGCCAGCGGACCTGGGACGCGTCGTCGCGGTGCGAGGTCATCGTGTCGCGCCAGCCGAGCAGCGCGTCGCGGTCGGGCCGGGTCGAGGTGACCCGGGGCGCCGAGCCGGGCAGTCCGGCCGCGGCCTCGAGCACCGCCCCCGCCCCGAGCAGCGCCTTGCTCGGCATACACGCCCAGTAGGAACATTCCCCGCCGACGAGCTGGTCTTCGATGATCACCGCGGTGCGACCGGAACCGCGGATGGCGTAGTCGGCGGCGTTCTCGCCGGCGGGACCACCGCCGATCACCACGACGTCATAGGTGTCGGTGTTGTCTCCCGAACGACTCATGTCACCACGGTAGGCGCCCGGTGCCACCCACCCGACCCGATCGCCAGGAATGATCGACAGTCATGTCGGACAGCGTTCACCAGGGCCCCTCGGTGCCGGACGAGCCGGAACCGGGCGCCCCCACCAAGCCGAACCACCCGGACCAGGTGCACTGGATCCGGGGAACACGACGCATCCTGGCCGCCGAATGGCGCGTGATCCGCGGTCGCGACCCCGATCTCAACCCCGTCGACATCACCGAGTACTCGGGTCCGCTGCTCGTCGCCGGGGTCGCGATCGCCATCGTCGGCATTCTGCCGCTGGTGGGGACACACCTGGGATCCGATGCGGTATTCGGCCCGCTGATCGGTTCGTTCGCCCTCGCCGCCGTCGCGACCACGACGATCGCCTGGTTGCTGGCCACCGTCCTGGCCGGGCTGGTGGTGCTGGTGGTCTATCACTCGTCACCGAAGACGGCGACCATGACCACCGAGCACGCCGTGCGCGCCTCCTTCGACCGCATCACCGGGATCTCGTCGTCGGTCACCCTGATCGCGTTCATCTCCGGTCTGGTGTCCCTGGCGATCGCCCTGCCCCGGCTGGAGTCCACCGACGACGAGGACTCGGTCCTCGCCCGCCTGTTGAGCGCCCAGGTGGCCTGCCTGCTGCTCGCCCTGGTGCTGGCGTTCACCGTGGAGGCCTTGCGTACCGCGACCGCCATCCTGGGGTCGCAGGTGAAGGTGATCGCATCGGTGGGTGGCCTGCTCATCACGCTGGTCTCGTTCTATCTGGCCTCCACGATCGGCCCGTTCGAGCCGATCGCGCTGACCCGGACCCTGCTCGACGCATGGCTGCCCGCGACGGTCGACGGGACGCCCCGCGACGAGGTCATCGCCGACCTGCTGCCCGGATCGGCGCGCGCGTGGACGGCGCTGACCGTGACCGGATACGTGGTGGTGATGTGGCTGCTCCTCGGGTGGCACACCGGGGATCTCCGACGACTGCGGGCGGCCGTCCGGATCGTCGGACACTGACACCCGCCCGCAACAGCCGACACCGGCTCCACACGCTCGACGACCGATCCGCGCCGTGTTCATCCGGGATTCACCGCGCGCCCACCGAACTCTGCCTACACTCTGCGGGCGGCCGCATCACCTTCTGTCTGCGGACCAGCCCATCCGGTGCGACCGCCCGACAGCGAGGAGCACAGGGTGAGCAACGCCGGATTTGCCGGATATTCGCGGCGGGACTTCCTGGCCCGTGTGGCCGCGACCGGTGGCGCAGGACTGCTGACGTCGTGGGCGGCGCCGATCATCGACAAGGCGTACGCCTCGGCCGATCCCGGCGGGAGCGGCTCCCTGTCCGACATCGAGCACATCGTGCTGTTCATGCAAGAGAACCGCAGTTTTGATCATTACTTCGGAAGCTATTCCGGCGTAAGGGGTTTCGGCGAGCAGTCGGCCGCATGGAAGCAGTACGGCTGGGCGCCGGGCGTCGGTCCCACCACGTCCGGCCACACCGTACCGTTCCGCCTCGACACCGCGCACGACGCCAATCTCGACGGGCAGTGCATCAACGATCCCGACCACTCCTGGGCCGGTATGCACAAGGCGTGGAACAACGGACGCAACGACGGCTGGCTGCCGATGTCGATCGCATCGGTCGGACCGGAGAACGCACCGGCGCTGATGGGGTACTACGAGCGTGCCGACATCCCGGTGCACCGGTCCCTCGCCGAGGCCTTCACCCTGTGCGACGGCTACCACTGCTCGGTCCTCGGCCCCACCGATCCCAACCGTCTGTACTGGATGAGCGGCACGCTCGACCCCGACGGCAGACACGGCGGACCACTGCTCGAGACCCCCACCCTCATCCCCAAGTTCGCCTACAGCTGGCGCACCATGCCGGAGAACCTCCGCGACGCCGGGGTGAGCTGGAAGATCTACAACAACAAGGACTTCGGCCCGGTGTCGTCGGTGATCCTCGACGGGATGATGGGCTGTTTCACGCAGGCCCGGAACCCGAGTTCCGAACTCGCCCGCCGCGGAATCGATCCCACCTATCCGGCCGACTTCGCCGCCGACGTCAAGGCCAACCGCCTGCCCAAGGTGGCGTGGGTGGTCCCGCCCGCACTGGAATGCGAGCATCCTGCGCTCCCGGCAGCGCTCGGCGCGGTCGGCATCGTCGGGTTGCTCGACATCCTGACCTCCAATCCGGCGGTCTGGGAGAAGACCGCGCTGATCATCAGCTACGACGAGAACGGCGGCTTCTTCGACCACGTCACCCCGCCGACCGCTCCGCCCGGCACCCCCGGTGAGTACGTCAGCGTCCCCGATCTGGGCAAGGTGTCCTCGGCCAAGGGCATCCGCGGGCCGATCGGACTGGGCTATCGCGTGCCGTGTTTCGTCATCTCCCCCTACAGCCGGGGCGGTCTGGTGGCCACCGAGACCTTCGACCACACCTCGCAGCTACGGCTGATCGAGAAACGTTTCGGGGTGCCGGTGCCCAATCTGACCGCATGGCGCCGATCGACGGTCGGCGACATGACCTCGGCGTTCGACTTCGGCAACCGTCCCGACGCCACCCGGCCCAGGTTCGGTGATCCGGTACCGGCCGCACAGAACGCCCTGGTCAAGTGTGGTCCCAACGTGGCCGCCGGAACCCTCGGGCAGGGTACGCCCTACCCGGTGCCGCCCAATCGGATGCCCGGCCAGCAACCGGGAACCCGTCGCGCACCCACCGGATAGGGCCGTGATGTACTCGACCCATGACCGATTCGGGTGTCTCCGCTGCCGACCGGCTCACCGGGCCGCAGATCCTGGCCATGGGTGATGCCGCCGTCGCGGGCCTGACCATCGGTATCTCGGTGTATGCGGCGGCGATCCTGATCGCCGTCGGAATGGGACTCACGGCGGCACGTCAGGGGCGCCGGCGCCGCGCGATCATCTGCGCGGTGATCGTCGGCATCCTCACCGTCGCGGGTGTGGTGATCGCGGTGGCCAGCAGCATCGTCTGAAACATCGCCTGATCCGTTCGGTTCCGACGTGTCGCCGGTCACGCGATTCGTCGGATGCCACCCCGACCGTGTACGGTCGAAACATCGTGATGCGCCTCGAGCAGCGTCACTGCGTCGTAGAACGACTGTTGTCGGCGGGACGCCCGAACTTCCGGAGCGCCGCCTCGATCACTCCACTTCATACGGCGAACGAATGCGCGACCCCGCGCCTTCGCCATCCGATCGTCGCTATGTGGGTGTTCCACTCGGTGTCGATCCCTGCCCGAAAGGCATGACTTTGACCACCTTCGCCGATCTCGGTGTGCCCAACGCCCTCGTCGAGGTTCTCGCCGCCGAAGGAAAGACCGAGGCCTTCCCGATCCAGGCCGACACCCTGCCCGACACCCTCGACGGTGCCGATGTCCTCGGCCGCGGCCGCACCGGCTCCGGCAAGACCCTGGCCTTCTCCATCCCCCTGGTCGCCGGACTGGCCGACCTCGACGTCGCCCGCACCCCGGGTGCACCCACCGGCCTGGTGCTGGCCCCGACCCGCGAGCTGGCCACCCAGATCGCCGACGCCGTCACCCCGCTCGCCGAGGCCGTGGGCCTGCGCGTCACCACCGTCTTCGGCGGCGTGAAGCAGAGCCGTCAGGAGCAGGCCCTGCGCCGCGGCGCCGACATCGTCGTCGCCTGCCCCGGACGACTCGAAGATCTCATGAGCCAGAAGATCATTCGGCTCGACGACGTCGAGATCACCATCCTCGACGAGGCCGACCACATGGCCGACCTGGGCTTCCTGCCCGCGGTCACCCGCATCCTCGCCTCGACCCCGGCAGACGGCCAGCGCATGCTGTTCTCGGCCACCCTCGACAACGGCGTGGACAAGCTGGTCCGCCGCTTCCTGCACGAGCCGGTCATGCACTCGGTCGACGACGCGTCGTCGCCGGTGGAGAAGATGACCCACCACGTCTACGAGCTGGCCGACGCCTCGACCAAGAACGACGTCATCCGGACCCTCGCCTCGGGCACCGGGAAGCGAATCCTGTTCACCCGCACCAAGCATCAGGCGCGCAAGCTCGCCAAGAAGCTCACCGCCGAGGGCATCCCCGCCGTGGATCTGCACGGCAATCTCAGCCAGGCACAACGTGATCGGAGCCTCGCGGCCTTCGGCGGCGGCAACGTCCGCGTGCTGGTGGCCACCGACGTCGCCGCCCGCGGTGTGCACGTCGACGGCATCGAGCTGGTCGTCCACGTCGACCCGCCGGCCGAGCACAAGGCCTACCTGCACCGTTCGGGCCGTACCGCCCGCGCCGGCAGCGCCGGTGACGTGGTCACCCTCTGCCTGCCCGAGCAGCGCCGCGACCTCCGACAGCTGCTGAGCAAGGCCAAGATCTCGGTCACCCCGCAGCGCGTGGATGCCACCTCCGAGCCGGTCCTCACCCTTGTCGGCGAGCGCGCCGCCTACGTGGAGCCCGCCCCCGAGCAGCCCGCCCAGCAGCGTCAGCCCCGCAGCCCGCGCCGCGCCGGCGGTCAGTCCGGTGCACGCAACGCCAACCGCAGCGGCCGTGGACGCGGCGAGCAGTCCGGTACCGGAGGCTCGCAGGGTTCCCGTTCGCGGACCGGCGCCCCGCGCCGGTCGGCCGGTGGCCATCCGGAAGGCGGCGCCGCACGCTCGGGCGCGACCACCCGTTCCGGCGGCACGGGACGTTCCGGTGGCACCGCACGCTCCGGCGGTGCCGGGCACGCCGGCGGCACCCGTACCCGCGATGCGCAGGCCGGTGGCGGCGCTCGTCGCGGCAACGGCCGCAACGGCAACGGCCAGGCCGCGCGTCGTCGCACCTCCGCCCCCACCCACTGATCGTCGGACCTCTGCCCCGAATCGGCCGGAGGTTTCGACCGGGTCCACCATCCGCGTGGACCCGCGTCGAAACCTCCGGCCGAGATCGTTTGTGCCGCTGTCGTTTCGATACTCCGAATCAATCGACGGCCATCTCCCCCAGTTCCGACCAGCCGTCCTGGTCGACGGTGGTGTTGATGATCTTGGGCGTCGACACCAGGTAGGCCGGCAGTTCCGCGGTGGCCTTCTTGAAGTGATCGCTGCTCACGTGTGCCACCGCGGCGTCGTCGTCGAACGCCTCGATGAGCACGTACTCGTCGGGGTCGGCGAGGCTGCGCGACCACTGGAACCACTTGTTGCCGGGTTCGGCCTGGGTGGCCTGGGTGAACTCGGCGCTGATCTCGGGCCATCGATCGGCGTGTTCGGGCTTGATCTTCCACAGTGCGACGATGTGAATCATGGGGCCGAGACTAGCCCGCCCCTGCCGGTCCGGCGGTCTCAATCCGCGACGCCTGCGCGCGAGCCCCGGTCGGTTAGCGACCGCTCACTCGGGCTCATCGGCCATGAGGCATAGTGTGGGGTACGACACAGTTCGTGGTGACCATCCCGACACGGAGGACAAGCATGCGCGAGATCACCCAGTTCTACATCGACGGCCAGTGGGTCGACCCGATCGAGCTCAACCTCATCGACGTCATCAACCCGGCAACCGAGAAGGCCGCGGGTCATGTCGCGATCGGCAACGCGGCCGACGTCGACGTGGCGGTCGCCGCAGCCCGCCGCGCCTTCACGACCTGGGGCTCCACCACTGCCGCCGAGCGCCTGGAAGTGCTCAACGCGATCATCGCCGAGTACCAGAAACGGATGGACGATCTGTCGGCGGCGGTCACCGAGGAGATGGGCGCCCCCGACTTCCTGTCCAAGAACGTCCAGGTGCCGATCGGCCTGGGCCACCTGATGACCGCAGCCGCCGCCCTGCCGAACTACTCGTTCGCCGAGGACCGCGGGACCTCGCGCATCGTCAAGGAACCCATCGGTGTCTGCGGCCTGATCACGCCGTGGAACTGGCCGCTCAACCAGGTGATGTGCAAGGTGGCACCGGCACTCGCCACCGGCTGCACCATGGTGCTCAAGCCGTCCGAGGTGGCTCCGTTCAGCGCTGCGATCGTCGCCGAGATCTTCGACACCGCAGGCGTTCCCGCGGGTGTGTTCAATCTGGTCAACGGTGACGGGCCGGGTGTGGGCACGGCCCTGTCGACGCACCCCGGAATCGACATGGTGTCGTTCACCGGCAGCACCCGCGCCGGCGTCGAGGTGGCGCGGAACGCCGCCCCGACCGTCAAGCGCGTGGCGCAAGAGCTCGGCGGCAAGAGCCCCAACGTCATCCTCGACGACGAGGATCTCGCCAAGAACGTCGCCGCCGGCGTGTCGTCGATGATGGTCAACTCCGGTCAGTCCTGTAACGCCCCCACCCGCATGCTGGTGCCGGCGAGCCGACTCGACGAGGCCACCGAGGCCGCCCGATCGGTGGCGCCCGCCCTCACCGTCGGCGATCCCACCGGCAAGGTGCGGCTGGGGCCGGTCGTCTCCGAGCCGCAGTTCACCAAGATCCAGGGCCTGATCGAGCGGGCCATCGCCGACGGCGCCACCCCCGTCTTCGGCGGCCCCGGCCGTCCCGACGACCTGCCGACCGGCTACTACGTACGCCCCACGGTGTTCCGCGATGTCACCAACGACATGGAGATCGCCCGCACCGAGGTGTTCGGCCCGGTGCTGGTGATGATCGGCTACGACGATCTCGACAACGCCGTCGAGATCGCCAACGACACCGACTACGGCCTCGCCGGATACGTGTCGGGCAAGGACACCGACAAGGTCCGTGAGGTCGGCAGTCGGATCCGTGCCGGGTCGATCTCCCTGAACGGTGCACAGCTCGATCCGTCGGCGCCGTTCGGCGGCTACAAGCAGAGCGGCAACGGCCGCGAGTGGAGCGACTACGCCTTCGACGAGTTCCTCGAGGTCAAGTCGCTGCTGGGCTTCGGCGCCTGACTCCTGCCACCTCCTCCCTCACCACACCGGCGGGGGCATCCGCATCGGATGCCCCCGCCGGTGTGCTCGGCGATTGATTGCGATGGCGCCGAACAGGTCTCAGCGTTGCGTCGGGGTGTGGCCCTCGATCCACCGCAGCAGGGTGCCGAGCACCTCGCCCTTCTCCGGTTCGTTGAAGATCTCGTGCCGCAGGCCCTCCCAGATCACCAGCGTCTTGTCCGCCGACGACGCGAGCCGTTCCACGAGCCGGCTGCCCTCGGGGTTGGTCAGCGTGTCCTCGCTGCCGTGCATCACCAGGACCGGCATCCGCAGCGACGGGAGCCGTGCCGGGAAGGACTGCATCGTCGAGATCATCTCGGCGCCCAGCCTCGCCGGGATCTTGCCGCGATACACCATCGGGTCGGCCTCGTAGGCGGCGATCACCGCGGGATCGCGGCTGATGCTGCCGGCGTCGAGAGCCATGGTCGGCAGACCGGGCGCGATCTTCCCGACCAGCTTCGACACCGCGATCAACGGTCCGGGCAGATCGTCACCGGGCATCACCGCCGCCCCCGACAGCACCAGGCCGTCGAGACGGTCCGGGTGGTCGAGGGCGTAGTCCAGGGCGATGCAGCCGCCCATGCTGTGCCCGACCAGGAACAACGGGATGCCGCCGACGCGCACCTCGCCGATCACCCGGTGCAGATCGTCGGTGTAGTCCTCGAAGCGGCTGACCTGCATACGCCGTCCTCCCGACCGGCCGTGCCCGAGATGGTCCGGTACCGCGACGAGATAACCTGCGTCGGTGAACATCTCGACGACGTGACGGTACCTCCCGCCGTGTTCTCCCATGCCGTGTGCGATCACCACCACCGCACGCGGTGTATCCGCCGGCTCGAACACGTCGAAGACGATCCGCTCGCCGTGCCTGCCGATGAACTCGTGCTCCACCTGTGCCATCCCCTGCCCTCTCATCCCGTCCCTGTCAGCCCAACCCGATCCGGTTCAGCACGCTGCGGCCGGCCGACTCGATCGCGCCGAGCGGACGTAGCGCCGCCTCCCCGATACCCACGAGCGCCTCGATCCGGCTGACCACCGTCTCCAGTCGTGCGACCACCGCGACCATCCGGTCGACCGTGTCGTCGACGCGGGTCAGCGTGCCGGTCAGTTGCGACAGTGTGGTGTCGAGCTTCTCGATGGTGCCATCGAGATCGCCGAGCGTGTTGCCGAATCCGTCCAGCGCCGAACCCATGTCGGTGAGAATGGTGTCGACCTGCTCGACCGTGACATCCGCGTTCAACGCGGCCTGTGCCAGCTTGCGGAACCGCTGCCGCTCCCCCGGACGCGCCGCCGCGCCTTGCGTAACCCCTTTGTCGGCCATGGTGGCGATTATCCCGGTCCCCCCGAGCGCAGGAGGGCGATTCGGCGTGCCGCCTTCGTCCGGTCCCCGCCTCAGCGGCCGGCCAGCACCTCGAAGACGGCGGCGAGCCGGATCCTGGCGGCATCCACCTCGGCGTCGTCGCCGGCCAGGTGATGCAGCAGGGCCCGTTGGAAGATCCCGTCGAGCAGCAGGTAGGCGGTGGCGGAGTCCAGGACGGGCTGCCCGTCCAGTAGCTCGCAGTAGCGGGTGACGACCCGCCAGATCATCTCCTCGCGGCGGGCCTCGATGTCGAGGACGTCGGCGCGGAAGGCATCGTCGAACAAGCTCTGGTTACGCAGGTCGTACCAGAGCCGATGAATCGGGGCATCCGCGACGAGGGTACCGAAGTAGTTGTCGCCGAATGCCTTTCGCAGTCCATCGGCGTCGGTGGCGGCATCCACCACGTCGTCGTAGCGGGTCACACAGACCGCCTCGTACTGGCGGACCGCATGGGCGATCAGGTCGAGCTTGTCGGAGAAGTAGTAGTGCAGCACGCCGTGGGAGTACTCGGAGTTCTGGGCGATCTCCCGCAGGCTGGTGCGCGCATATCCGAGTTCGGCGAGGGTGTGCAGGGTGGCCAGCGCCAGCTCGGTGCGTTTGGCCGAGAACTTGTCCCGAGCCCGCTCGTCGATGCGGGCACGCGTTGCACTCGGTCCTGTCATGGCGTCACCCACCTCCACGTCGAACCGGCCCATCCGGCGCCGGAGTTCCCAGTCTAGCCCCGCTGCCTGCGCCGACGCCCTTGACAACCGTCCAGACTTTCCTTGACGACTGTCAAGATCAGACCCTAGTGTGTGAGCTGCACCACACACTCGACGAACGGAGCAACACCATGCCCACCGACAAGCGCGTCGTCGTCTATGGCGCATCCGGGTACACCGGCCGCCTGATCTGTGAATACCTGCGTGAGTACAACATCCCGTTCCTGGCCGCCGGCCGGAACTCCGACCGCCTGAAGGCCGTCGTCGACGCGGTCCCGGGTATCGACACCGTCGACCACGAGATCGTCGACGTCGAACACTCCACCGAAGCGCTGGTCGACGCCTTCCGCGGCGCCGAGGTGGTCCTCAACACCGTGGGCCCCTTCGCGCGATGGGGCGACCCGGTGGTGCAGGCATGCCTCGAGATCGGAGCCCACTACACCGACACCAACGGCGAGCAGAACTGGATGATCGACGTCGAGAAGCAGTACGGCGCCGAATTCGCCTCGCGTGGAATGGTTCTCACCCCTGGATTGGCCCAGATGTACACCATCGGCGAGATCGCGGCCAACATCTGCCTGGAGACGCCCGGCCTCGACACCCTCGACATCGAGGTGTTCTGGAAGGGATATCCGACCGTCGCCTCCACCAACACGATCCTGACCAACGCCGCGTTCGCCAAGGCCTACTACCTGGAGCAGAACGAGTACGTGGAGTGGCCCGCCGACGCCGGGATCTACGAACTCGTCGTACCCGGTCAGCACGAGCTGGGCCTGGCCCTCCCCTGGGGCGGGACGTCGCATCCGGTGTGGTTCAAGAACGATCCGCGCGTCGCCAACGCGAGGGCACTCGGTGGCGTCATCAACCGCCCGCTCATGCTGGGGGTCCCGCAGATCGTGGCGGCGGCGCTCGAACAGATGGAGGGCAAGTCCGACGCGGAGAAGTTCCAGATCATCGACACCGTCTCGGCGTCGGTGCGCAGCGAGACCCCGCCCCGGGAGAACCCGCGGATCAACACCTCACTGGACTCGGTCCACGCCTCCGGCCCCCTGGGTCGCGTGCACTGTGTGATCCACGGCAACTGCAACTACAAGCAGACCGCCCTGCTCAACGCCTACGGTGCGGCACATCTGCTGCAGGCCACGCCGCGTGCGGTCGGATTCGTCTCGGGCTGTCAGGTCTTCGGTCATCGCGAGATGCTCGGGGTGCTGCGCGCATTCGGTCTCGTGCTCGACCCGATCGTCACCGCCCACGGCTGAGGAGCTCGGCGATGCGACTGTCCGACTATCTCGACAGGGGTGTATCGCTCGGCCGGGATGCGCCGTGCCTGACCGCGGGCACCCGAACACGCACCTACGGTGAGGTCTGTGACCAGACCGTGAGCATCGCGGCCGCACTGCAGCACAACGGAATCCAGACCGGAGACCGGGTCGCGGTGCTGTCGGCGAACGATCCGCTCGCCCTCACCTGCGTCTTCGCGATCGCCCGGGCCGGGGCGGTGTGGTGTCCGGTGAACCCCCGCAACGAGGCCGACGAGAACCGGCAGCTGTTCGACCTGTTCGGCTGCCGATTTCTGTTCTTCCAGAGCGCTTTCGCCGGTCTCGTCGCCCGCATCCGCGATCGGCTGCCCCGTCTGGAGTGGCTGGTGTGCCTCGACGACGACACCGGCGACGACATCGACGGGGCGGTGCCGTTCGACCGCTGGCTCACCGAGCATCCGGGAGAACTCGACTCGCAGCGTCATCCCGACGGCGGTCTGTGCATGCTCGCCGGCACCGGCGGGACGACGGGAAAACCCAAGGGCGTGCGGCTCACCGAGGACAACCTGATGACGTCGACGGCGCTGGCGTTGATGTCGTATCCGTTCGGTCGACGACCCCGCTACCTGGCGATGGCACCGCTCACCCATTCGGCGGGTGTCCTCACCTTCCCGATCCTGAGCCTGGGCGGCGAGGTGGTGATCATGCCCGCACCGGACCTCACCGAATTCCTCACCCTGGTGCAGGAGCACGGCATCACCCACGCCTTCCTCCCGCCGACCGCGATCTACGGTCTCCTCGACACCCCGGCCCTCGATCGCACCGATCTCTCGTCGCTGCAATGCCTGTGGTACGGCGCGGCACCGATGTCACCGACCCGGCTCGAGGAGGCCCTGACCCGGATCGGCCCGGTACTCGGACAGCTCTTCGGCCAGACCGAGGCACCCAACATGATCGCCACGATGGCGCCCGCCGACCACTTCCGCCCGGACGGCTCGATCGCCACCGAACGGCTCCGCTCCGCGGGACGGCCCACCCCGCTCACCACCGTGGCCATCATGGACGAGGCGGGACGGCTGCTCGGGCACGGCGAGCCCGGCGAGATCGTGGTCCGCGGACCGCTGGTGATGGACGGATATCACGAGAATCCCACGGCCACAGCCGAGGTGAGCCAGTTCGGGTGGCATCACACCGGCGACATCGGCTACCTCGACGACGACGGATTCCTGTTCGTCGTCGACCGCGCCAAGGACATGATCATCACCGGCGGGTTCAACGTCTACTCCGCCGAGGTCGAGCAGGCACTGTTCACCCACCCGGCGGTCAAAGAGAGTGCGGTGGTGGGCCTGCCCGACGCCAAGTGGGGTGAACGGGTCACCGCAGCAGTACAACTGCGTCCCGACCAGACGGTGACCCCGGAGGAGCTGATCGCCTTCGTCAAAGAACGAATCGGCAGTGTGAAGACCCCCAAACAGATCGAGATCTGGCCCGACCTGCCCCGTTCCAAGGTCGGCAAGATCCTCAAGAACGAGATCCGAGACACCCTGCAGCAAGGAGAGAACAATGAGTGAACTGTCCGGCAAGCGCGTGTTCGTCACCGGTTCCGGCGCCGGGATCGGCAAAGCCATCGCGGCGCTGTTCATCGAACGCGGCGCATCGGTCGTGGTGAGCGACCGCGACGAGGCGGCCGCAGCATCGGCCGCCACCGAGATCGGCGCCGCCGGTGTCGCCAACTGCGACGTCACCGACGAGTCGGCGGTACAGGAGGCGATCAGCGCTGCCGTCGCGATCCTCGGTGGTCTCGACGTCCTGGTCAACAATGCCGGCATCGAGATCTCGTCGCCGCTGTCGCAGCAGTCCACCGACTCCTTCGATCACATCTACGCGGTCAATGTGCGTGGTCCGTTCGTGGCGATGAAGGCCGCGATCGGTCATCTCGTCGAGTCCAAGGGCAATGTCGTCAACATCGCCTCGGTCGCCGGGGTCGGCGGCAGCCCACTACTCGGATCATATTGTGCGACAAAGGCTGCGCTCATCCAGCTCACCAGGGTGGCCGCAGTCGAGATGCGTCCGGCCGGGGTACGGGTGAACGCGGTGTGCCCGGGATTCGCCGACACCAGCATGGTGGAGCGCCTCGTTCCCGACTTCGAGGCCGCGACCCAGGTGCCGTTCGGTGATCTCGTCGCCGCCAAGCAGGGGCGTCTCGGGACTCCTCAGGACATCGCCGAGGTCTGCGCCTTCCTGGCCTCCGATCGTGCATCCTGGATCACCGGCAGCCACTACATCCTCGACGGCGGGCTCACCGCTTCGCTGGTCTGACCCCCACCACGCGGCGTCGCCGTCGACGTCGGCGGTGACGGCGAGACGCTGCGGTCGGCCGCCGCCCTCCCGAAGTCGTCACGTTCGACCAGCCACGAGACCAGGACCCCGGCGATCAGAGCCCAGAACGCCGAACCGATGTTGAGAATCGTCAGGTCTGACACCGACACCAGAAAGGTGACCAGTGCACCCATCGTGAACCGGGAGCCGAACGCACCGCGGAAAGCGCTCTGCAGTGCCCCGAGCAGGGCGAGTCCGCCGACCGTGGCGATGAACGCCGCCGGCATCGCCTGCATCAGCTCGACGAACACCGGCGCGAACAGGCCAACCACGATCGCCAGCACGCCGAAGGTCAATGCCGCGATGTAGTGCCGTTCGCGGCGGCCGTCCGACACCAGCAACGCATTGGTGGGGCCGGTCAGGCACGTCGAGATGGCCCCGACCGTCGCGGCGGCCGCCGACCACACCCCGCAGGCGATGGTCACGGCGTTGACCGGCACACGATGCCCCGAGGCGCGCAGCACCGCCACGCCCTGCCCGTTCTGCACCACGATCACCGTGATGGCCAGCGGGAGCACCAGTTCCAGTGCGGCCCGCACCGTGAACTCCGGCACGGTGAACACCGGGACCGCCAGCGGCGACGACGGCTTCGGTCCGGAGTGGAACGACCCGGTCGCGGCAACGGCGATGCCGCCCACCACGAACGCCCCGATGATCGGTGGCATCCACCGACTCACCGTGCCGTGGAACTGCAAGCCGAAGAAGGCGATCACGATGGGTGCGGCCACCCACGGGTCGGCACCCACGGCGGCGACGATGTCCAGGCCGAAGTGCAGGAAGACGCCGGCGACCATGCCCATCACGATCGGCATCGGCAACGCCGACATCGCTTGTCGCACACGGCCGGTCAATCCGACGAGAAGGATCAGCAGACCGGTCAGCAAGAAGGCGCCGACCACCTCGGCCCAGGACAGGTGCTGCAACGACGCGCCGACCAGCACCGTGCCCGGAATGGTCCACGCGAAACCCAGCGGCGCCCGGTACACCCAGCTGGCGATCAGCGTCAGGATGCCGTTGAGCACGAACACCCCGAAGATCCACGACGACAGTTGTGCGGCGGTCAGATGTCCGGCGGCACCGGCCGCCAGGATGACCGCGACCGGACCCGACGCCGCGAAGATCAGGCCGATCACACCGTTGACCACGTAGGTGCCGCCGATGTCCCGAAGCATCTCCCTGGGGCGCGGGGGCCGCAGGGTCGGCCGTTCGACGATTCCCGCGATCGGTCGTGGTTCGTGAACGACGGCGGCCTCGTTCTCGGCGTCGTTCTCCGAGATGGGTGCGGACATTCTCGTGCTCTCCTCGTCCGTCGTTGTGCCGTCCTCCTCGTGGGGCTGCTGTCTGTGATGCTAGCCACGGATTCATCACGAACAAGGACGTGATTTCTGTCGATTGATCGGCGAGGTTTATCAACCGATGTCCCGTCGGCGTTTCCCTCGAACGCACCTGATCACCGCGCAGCACGAATCCGGACTCCCCACTCGCCGAATCCCGACATCTCGCCCACAGCCCCCGTTCGCGACTCTCGCTCTCTGTTCCCACTCGCGAAACTAGGGGAAGGTCGTCCTTCCCCTAGGTTTGCGACCTTCCCCCAGTTGAAACCCGGGGAAGGTGACGAAAGTAGGGGAAAGTTCGCC
>NZ_BCNF01000037.1 GCF_001485495.1 Gordonia desulfuricans NBRC 100010
CACCGGGCGGTACGGCGGCAGCAACCGCGGCGACCGGGACGGGTGCGGCGGCGCCGACAGCGGGCGTGCTCCGGTGGGTCGTGGTGGCCAGGAGCTGGGTGGTTCCCTGCGCCAGGGCGAAGACCGGTGCCGGGACCACGGTGACCCGTACACCGGCGGACTCGATCGCGCCCACCACGCCGGGGGTGTCGGCGCCGGAGCCGACACACACCACACGCGGCACCGACGATGCGGCGAGATAGTCGGCGAGCGGCTGCAGGCCCTCCGGGTATGTCACCGGGACCTGTTGTCCGACAGGAACTTCCAGAGCCTCGACCGCGGTCCCGTGCGAGGCGTCGACCAGGGCGATGGTCCGGCCCGCGGCCACCGCACCGGAGCCGTCGAGGGCCACGGCGACCACCACACCGTCGGCTTCGCGGCGCGCGGCCTGGGCGAGCACCGAGGGCAGGTCGACAAAGCCCACCGACGACGCCCAGGCGGGCGCAGACGGTCCGTGCATCACCGATTCGAGGTGGGCGCGGACGTCGTCGCGGGCGCAGGCGATCACGATGTCGGCGACCCGGAACGGCGCGGACTCGACCAGATCGGCGAAGGCCGCGGCCGCCGAGGCCGGGGCACCATCGGTGAGTTCGACGAGATTGCTGGCCACGATGTCGCCGGTGGCGTCACGCACCACCATCGCGATCTCCTCGCCGAGCACCGACACGCCCAACACGGCCGGTTCGGCGACGGAGAACTCCGTAGGCTGGCTCACCCGTCTTCTCCTCTCCCGGCCGCGCTTGCCCACGACCTCTCGTCAACGCCACAGGTTAACGCGAGATCCTCAGGCGGCGACAGGCCACCTGAGGATCGGATCTGCTGTGAACGTGCTTGGGGCCGGCCGGGTCGGGCCGGCGTGTGGGCCGGCGTGTGGGCCGGCGACCGTGGGGTCGGCCCGCCTCACTCCGTCCCGCGCCGGCGGCGTGGCTGCCACACCACCAGCGCATTGGTCCGCGGCACCGGGACGAGCTCGCCCCCGCGCCGTGACCGATGCGCCTCCACCTCGCCCTGCAGCTCACGGACGCGCTGCTGCAGGGCGTCGACCTGATTGGTCAGGTCGATGATGCGTCTGATGCCGGCGAGGTTGACGCCCTCCTCCTGGGAGAGACGCTGGATCTCGCGCAGCACCTCGACGTCGCGCGAGGAGTACCGTCGCCCGCCGCCGCTGGTGCGTTGTGGGGTGACCAGCCCCAGCCGGTCATACGTGCGCAGGGTCTGCGCATGCATGCCGGCCAGTTCGGCCGCCACCGAGATCATGAAGGTGGCGTTGGGGTCATTCGGGTTCTTGCGTACTGCGGCCATGGTTCATCGCCCCCAGCCCGCCCGTGGATCGAATCCGCCGGCCCGCTCGGCCTCGGCGTAGGCCTTCATGGCCTCCACCGCGGCGTCGTCGAGCTTGCGGGGAACCTCCACCTTGACGGTCACCAGCAGGTCACCGGCACCGCCGGCCCGCTTGGGCACACCGCGCCCGCGGACCCGGAGGGTACGGCCGTCGGTGGTGTTGGGCGGGATCTTGACGCCCACCGAGCCGTCGAGCGTCGGCACCGACACCGTCGCGCCGAGCACCAGCTCGGAGATCGAGACGGGCAGCTGGACGCGCAGATCGTGACCATTGCGGGTGAACACCCGGTCCGGGGTCACATGGACGACGACGTACAGGTCGCCCGACGGTGCGCCGCGGCGTCCGGCCTCGCCCTGACCGGCCAGCCGGATACGCTGGCCGTCCTCGACACCGGCCGGGATACGGACGTTGATGGTGCGGGCGCGGACCTTGACGCCGCTGCCGTCGCAGTCGCTACACGGATCGTCGATCCGCGAGCCGGTGCCCTGGCAGTCCTGGCAGGGTTCGCTGAACCCGAAGGCGCCCTGGTTGCGGCTGACGAATCCCGAACCGTTGCAGTTGGGGCAGACCCGCGGGCTGGTGCCCGGCTTGGCACCGCTGCCGTGGCAGGTGGTGCAGGGGGCCGGACTGGTCACCCGCAGTGGGACGGTCGTACCCAATGCCGCATCGGTGAAGGTCAGCGTGGTCTCGGTCTCGAGATCGTTGCCACGCCGGGGGCGGGTCGCCGTGGAGGTACCCCGGCCACCGCCGGCACCGCCGCGGTTGAACAGGCCCTCGAACAGGTCACCGAAACCGCCTGCGGACTCGCCGCCACCGCCGCCGAAGAGATCGCCGATGTTGAAGTCGGCACCGCTGTCGGTGGAGTACCGGGTTCCGCCGCCCCCGCCGGGGAAGCCACCGGGAAAACCGTTGCCGCCCCCGCGGAATCGGCCGCCGGCGAACATCGCGCGGGTCTCGTCGTACTCCTTGCGCTTGTCGGCATCGGAGAGCACGCTGTGCGCTTCGGACACCCGCTTGAATCGTTCTTCGGCTTTCGTGTCCCCGGGATTGGCGTCCGGGTGCAGCTCGCGGGCGAGCTTGCGGTAAGCCTTCTTGATCTCTTCAGACGAAGCGTCAGAAGCAACGCCCAGATCCTTGTAAAAATCCCGCTCGAGCCATTCTCGTTGCGGAGCCACCAGACGTCACCTCCTTCGATATGAACGTGTCTGGATGAAGTTGTGTCTGTTGTCGTGCCGGTCTTCGGTTGTACCGGTTTCGGTGGTGCGCGCGCCGGGGTCGGCGTCAGCGCACCACCGAAAGGGTGTGCAGGTGATTATGCACCACTGCCTGCGGCGTCACCGACTGCCGGGACCGGATCGGTGACGGTCACCATGGCGGTCCGGATAACCTTGTCCGCCAATCGGTATCCGCTGCGGTAGACCGAACCGATCACCGGCTCGGCGCCGCTGCCGTCGTGCTGGACGGCCTCGTGCAGATCCGGATCGAACTCGTCGCCCGACTCACCGAACTTGACCAGGCCCTCGGAGTCGAGGGTGCCGACCAGTTTGTCGGCGACCGCGCGCAGCGGTCCGGTCTCGAGATCGCCGTGCTCGCGGGCACGGTCGAGATCGTCGAGGATCGGCAGCAGCTTCTCGATCAGCACCTGCTTGCCGTAGGCCACCCGGCCCTGCTTCTCCTCCTCCGAACGCCGCTTGAAGTTGGCGAACTGCGCACGCTCGCGCTGGAGTGCCGCGGTGAGCTCGGCGACCTCGTCGGACGCCGCGGTGGCGGACTCTTCCGGGGCAGGGGCCGCCCCGGCGGCGGGAGCCGAATCGCTCCCGTCCGCCGGGGTGGACTCACCCTGGCCGCGGACCTCACCCGTTTCCGGGTCGACCCGTCGGTTGTCGGTCACGGTGATCGGTTCGTCACCGGCCGGACCGTGCGGGTCCGCCTGCGTCACTTGTTGTCTCCGGTCGGCTCGTCGACGACCTCGGCGTCCACGACGTCGCTGTCGGCGGAACCGGAGGCGTCACCTGCGGCTGCACCGTCGCCACCCTCGGCGGCCGATGCGGCGTAGATGGCCTGACCCATCTCCTGCGACTCGGCCGACAGCTTCTCGATGGCCGACTTGATCGCGGTGATGTCGGTGCCCTTGAGGGCCTCGTTGGCCTCGGCGATCGACGCCTCGACCTTGGTCTTGACCTCGGCCGGGACCTTGTCCTCGTTGTCCTTGAGGAACTTCTCGGTGTGGTTGACCAGCGACTCCGCCTGGTTGCGGGTCTCGGCCTCCTCACGACGCTTGCGGTCTTCCTCGGCGTGCGCCTCGGCGTCCTTGATCATCCGGTCGATCTCGTCCTTGGACAGGCCCGAGCCCTCCTGGATGCGGATCGAGTTCTCCTTGCCGGTGCCCTTGTCCTTGGCGGTGACGTGCACGATGCCGTTGGCGTCGATGTCGAAGGTCACCTCGATCTGCGGGACACCCTGCGGGGCCGGTGCGATACCGCCGAGCTCGAAGCTGCCGAGCAGCTTGTTGTGCGAGGCGATCTCACGCTCACCCTGGTACACCTGGATCTGCACCGACGGCTGGTTGTCCTCGGCCGTGGTGTAGGTCTCCGAGCGCTTGGTGGGGATGGTGGTGTTGCGCTCGATCAGCTTGTGCATCACACCGCCCTTGGTCTCGATACCGAGACTCAGCGGGGTGACGTCGAGCAGCAGCACGTCCTTGACCTCACCGCGCAGCACGCCGGCCTGCAGAGCGGCGCCCACGGCGACGACCTCGTCGGGGTTGACGCCCTTGTTGGGCTCCTGACCGCCGGTCAGTTCCTTCACCAGGTCGGTGACGGCGGGCATACGGGTCGAACCGCCGACGAGCACGACGTGGTCGATGTCGCCGACGGAGATGCCGGCGTCCTTGATCACCGCGGTGAACGGCGCACGGGTGCGCTCGAGCAGGTCCGAGGTGATCTTCTGGAACTCGCTGCGCGACAGCTGCTCGTCGAGGAAGAGCGGGTTCTTGTCGGCGTCGACGGTGATGTAGGGCAGGTTGATCGAGGTCGACTGCGATGCCGACAGTTCGATCTTGGCCTTCTCGGCAGCCTCACGGAGACGCTGCATGGCCATCTTGTCCTTGGTCAGGTCGATGCCGCTGGTGCTCTTGAACTTCTCGACCAGCCAGTCGACGACGCGCTGATCCCAGTCGTCACCACCGAGGTTGTTGTCACCGGAGGTCGCACGGACCTCGACGACACCGTCGCCGATCTCGAGCAGCGAGACGTCGAAGGTACCGCCACCGAGGTCGAAGACCAGGATGGTCTGTTCCTTCTCACCCTTGTCCAGGCCGTACGCCAGTGCCGCGGCGGTGGGCTCGTTGACGATGCGGAGCACGTTGAGGCCGGCGATCTGACCGGCTTCCTTGGTGGCCTGACGCTGCGAGTCGTTGAAGTATGCCGGCACGGTGATGACCGCGTCGGTGACGTCCTCACCCAGGTAGGCCTCGGCGTCGCGCTTCAGCTTCATCAGCGTGCGGGCGCTGATCTCCTGCGGGGTGTACTTCTTGTCGTCGATGGCGACCGTCCAGTCACCCTCACCCATGTGGCGCTTGACCGAACGGATGGTCCGGTCGACGTTGGTGACCGCCTGGTTCTTGGCCGGCTGCCCGACGAGCACCTCGCCGTTGCGCGCGAACGCGACAACCGACGGGGTGGTCCGGGAGCCCTCGGCGTTGGCGATGACGGTGGCCTCGCCACCTTCGAGGACGGCGACCACGGAGTTGGTGGTGCCGAGGTCGATTCCGACAGCACGAGACATCTTTGCGATTCCTCCTATGTATCCGGGTATGCACCCAAGTCATGGCCCCGGGTCGAGCTGGTGCACCACCGCGGGGAGTGGTCTGTGCAAACCTGGGCCAAGGACTCGACTTCAGTGCGTCCGACTCAATGTCCTACCGGGTCGAGTCGGTGCGGTCAACTCAAGTTGAGTCTTGATGACTCAGGTTTCTCGAAGGGTTCAACCGGTGTCCTGCGCGGATCATTCCCGATTCTCGAAAAAAGTTGAGCGAAGTTCACTCATGTCTGAAACACGCTGGTCAGCGGACCGGATGAGAGAGGATGGGAGATGTGAACGACGATCGCGATCCGGTCGCCCCGCTGTGGCGGGCCGCGCAGATCTTCCGGCTGGTGTCGTTCGTCTACGCCCTCGGGTTCCTCATCGCGATCGACGCCGACCTCACCCGTCCGGGCCTGACGTGGGCGCTCTTCGGTCTGCTCACCGCCGCCAACGTGTGGTGGGCGACGGGCTATCTCGTCGGCTTCGGACGACGCTGGTGGTTCGTGGCCATCGAGTTGTCGGTGTTCGTGGTGATGATGCTGTCGACGTCGTACGTCGCCGACGACGCCTGGGTCACCGGCAACCAGACCTGGCCCACCACCCTGTTCTGCGCCAACGGCATGCTGTCGGCGGCGCTGCTCGGCGGCCCGTGGTGGGGTGTGGCCGGCGGCCTGGTGATCGGGCTCACCAACTTCTATGTCAAGGGTGAGCTGATGCTGAACTTCGGCCGCAATGCCACCATCCTGCTGATCGTCGCCGCCGGACTCGCCGTCGGGATGGCCGCCACCCGTGCCCGGGTGTCGGCGGAGAAGCTCACCGCCGCGGTGCGTGTGGCCGCCGCGGCCGCCGAACGCGAACGGCTCGCCCGCGAGGTGCACGACGGCGTGCTGCAGGTGCTGGCGCTGATCACCCGCCGCGGCCGGGAGATCGGCGGACCGAGTGCCGAACTCGCCGATCTCGCCGCCGAGCAGGAACGACGACTCCGGCGACTGATCGCCGACAGCCCGGCCATCCCGGCGACCGACACGGCCCTCCCCGCGCCGACGGCGGACGTCGACCTGACGGCGGCACTGCGCGGACTCGTCACCGAGTCGGTGTCGGTGAGCGCGCCGCCCGACCCGGTGCCGCTCGCCGCATCGTCGGTCGCCCAGATCGTCGCCGCGGTCCGCAACATCCTCGACAACGCCGACCGGCACGCCGGCGCCGGTACCAGGGTGTTCATGCTGCTCGAGGACCTCGACGACGAGATCGTGCTGTCGGTGCGCGACGACGGCGTCGGCATTCCCGACGGCCGCCTCGACGCCGCCGTCGCCGAGGGCCGGATGGGGATCTCGCGATCCATCGTCGGACGGATCGAACAGCTCGGTGGCACCGCACACCTGGAAACGGCACCCGGTGCGGGCACAGAATGGGAGCTGACCATCCCGATCGCGACGCAGACGACCCCGACCCGAACGAACTCTCCCCGAACGAACAAGGACGGTGCACCGTGACCGAACCGGAGACCGCAGCGCCCGCCCCGATCCGGGTGATGGTGGTCGACGACCACCCGATGTGGCGCGACGGCGTCGCCCGGGACCTC
The DNA here is from genome assembly GCF_001485495.1 of Gordonia desulfuricans NBRC 100010. Lineage (GTDB taxonomy): Bacteria > Actinomycetota > Actinomycetes > Mycobacteriales > Mycobacteriaceae > Gordonia > Gordonia desulfuricans. The sequence goes on from NZ_BCNF01000037.1 coordinate 6,768, forward strand.
GCCGACGAGGGCTTCGAGGTGGTCGCCACCGCCGACAGCGTCGACCGCGCGACCCGCCTGGCCCCCGCCAGCCGACCGGATGTGGTGCTGATGGACATGCACCTACCCGACGGCACGGGCGCGGTGGCCACCGGCGCGGTGATCGCGGGCAGCCCCGGCGCCCGGGTGCTGATCCTGTCGGCGTCGGACGAGCGGGACGACGTCCTCGAGGCGATCAAGGCCGGTGCCACCGGGTATCTGGTCAAGAGCGCCCAGAAGTCGGAGCTGATCGCGGCGGTGCGGGCCACCGCCGACGGACAACCGGTGTTCACCCCGGGGCTGGCCGGGCTGGTGCTCGGTGAGTACCGTCGGATGGCGCGCTCCCCCGAGCCCGACGCCCCGGCCCTGACCGAGCGCGAGACCGAGGTGCTGCGGCATGTGGCCAAGGGCCTCTCGTCGCGGCAGGTGGCCGAACGGCTGTCGATCAGCCCCCGGACCGTGGAGAACCACATCGGCGCCACCCTGCGGAAGCTCCAGCTGGGCAACCGGGTCGAACTGGCCCGCTATGCCATGGAGCACGGCCTGTCCTGACCGCTGTCTGCCCTGGTCGCTGTTTGCCCTGGTCCCCGGGTCCCCGACGGTCAAGTACTCAGGTGATCTGAGTAGTTTCACGCATCCGCGAGGCGGCGGTGGCCGCGAGGCTGGAACGCATGACCACTGCTTCCCCCGGTACTCCTTCCCCCGATCCCGCCACCCCGCACCCGGCCGGGCCTCGCCCCCTCGTCCCGCCGCGCGTCACCGCACCGATGCCGCCGATGGCCCCGCCCTATCCGCCGCCCGGGCCCCGCCCGCCGGTTCCGCCGATCACCCACATCCCGCCGGTCACCCCGTTCGGCCCACAGATGGCCCCGTTCGGCCCGCAGATGGCCCCCTATCCCGGTCCCGGACAGCATCCCGGCGTCCCGCTGCCGCCGCGACAGCCCTCGATCCCGCTGCGCGACCGGATCGCCGCCGCCGCCGAGCGCGGCACCATCGGCAAGGTCCTCGCCTTCGTCGGTGTCGCGATCACCCTGATCGGCGTCATCCTGCTGCTGGTGGCCGCCGCCCAGGCGGGGTGGCTGCGGCCCGAACTCCGGGTGGCCGGCGGCGCCGTCCTCGCCGCGGTCCTGTTCGGGGCCGGCGTCGTCATCGGCCGCACACCGGAGAAACGCACCGGGGCACTCGGTCTGGTGGCCACCGGCACCGCGACCGCCTGGTTCACCATCCTCGCCGCCACCTCGCTCTATCACTGGATTCCGGGCACCGCCGGGCTGATCGCGGCCGGTGCTGTCGCCGCCGCCGGACTCGGCATCGCCCGCTGGTGGGATTCTCAGCCCCTCGGTGTGACACTCGCGGTGGCACTGTTGATCCTGGCGCCGTTCCTCACCGGCGGCGTGGATCTGACGCTCGTGGTCTTCCTGCTCGTCTACGCCACCGCATCGCTGGGTGTGCAACTCGGCCGCGACTGGACCGCGATGTACATACTGAACACGGTCGCCGCGGTGATCCCGCCGGCGCTGCTCCTCGTCGCCCCCGGCGACACCACCGTCGTCCAGTTCGTCCTGGTCGCCTCCGCCGCCTTCCTGTTGACCCTCGGTTCGGCGGTCTGCCTGTTGCGCACCACCTCTCACCCGATGCTGCTCGCCCTGATCGCACCGGTCGGTGTGCTGCCGATCATCGGCGCCACCGATCTGCTCGGCCACCCGATCGCCGCGATCATGCTGGCGAGCGCCGGCATCCTGCTCGTCGTCCTCGCCTTCACCGCACAACTGATCACCACCGCACCGCTGCAGATCCGCACCGTCTGGTTGTCGGCGGGTGCGGCGTCCGGTGCCATCGCGATCGGACTCGCAGCAGGAGCGCAGGGCGCCACCCTCGGATTGTTCGGCGTCGCACTGGCCATGGGACTCAGCGTCCGCTACGCCGGTGAGCTCGCCACCGCCCTCCGTGTGATCGGCACCGTCCTCGGCAGTTTCGGCCTGCTCGTGATGCTCGGCCAGGGTGCGCTCGACCAGGTCCTCACCGCCGACGCCGTCGCCGAACCGCTCCGGATCACCCTCGCCGTCGGTGCCGCACTCGCCGTCGCCGCCGTCACCGTGCTGGCCTACTGCTGGATGCGTGTGTCGGACAAGAACACCCAGGGTTCGATCGTCATGCTCGCCGGATTGATCAGCCTGGGCCTGCTGACCATCCTGTGTGTGTCGCTGGGCGCATGGGTCAGCGACGGCACCGACGGCGGCTTCCGCGCCGGACACATGGCGGCCACCATCGTCTGGGCGTCGACCGCGGTGATCGCGCTGCTGTGGGCGCGCCGCCTGCACGGAACCCCGAAGACCCTCGCGATGACCGGTGGCCTCGGCGTCATCGGCGCCGCGGTGGCCAAGCTGTTCCTGTTCGATCTGACCGCACTCGACGGCCTGTTCCGGGCCATCGCCTTCATCGTCGTCGGACTGCTGCTGCTCTCCCTCGGTGTGGCCTACGCACAGTCGTTGACCGGCCGATCCGACGACACCGACCGCCTCACCCCCAACGGCCCACCCACCATGCCGATGCATATCGGCTGAGCCACTGCGGTTTTCGGATCTTCACCCGGTTGAGGTCCCGAAACCCGGGGAAGGTCCGAAACCCGGGGAAGCACCGAAACCAGGGCGGCGTGCCGAAACTAGGGGAAGCACCAAAACCAGGGCGGCGTGCCGAAACTAGGGGAAGGTCACCTTCCCCTAGTTTCTCCATCTTCCCCTGGTTGCAACACGGGGAAGGTTGCGAAAGTAGGGGAAGGATCTCCTTCCCCTACTTTCAGTCGAGCTCGGTGAGCAGCCCGGCACGACGAAGCGCGGTCAGAATCTTCTCCCGGAATCGCCGCGGATTGCGTAGGTCGTCCCACGTCCATCGGACGACGATGATCCCGCAGTCGCGAATGGCGTCTTCGCGCAGCTTCTCGTCGTAGATGACGTCCTCGGCCAGACGCCCACCACTCGCCGCGGATTCTCGGTGGTATTTGAATCGGCCGTCGAACTCGCCGACGACGCACAGCCGACCCTCCGCGTCACGCCAGCCGAAGTCGCCGAATTTGGTACTGCCGTCCGCAAGCTCCACCAAAACTTGTAATTCGGGCACCGGAACCCCCTCCTCGAGCATGATGGCCCGGCTCAGTGATTCGCCGACACTCCCCGATACCTCCACCGAGTGCTCGATCGCCAAACGTACGGTGGGCATTCCGTGGAGGCCGGTCATGCGGCCGACGACACCGTCGAGATCGAGGTCTTCCTCCTGCTGCAGCCATCGCCCGGCCGGCATCGACGACGCAGATCGCCTGGCGCAGTGTGCCAGAACGGGCGACGTCGCACACGGTACGACCGAGCGATGTCAGCGTTGTGCCCGTGATGGTGATGAGGTCGGATTCGGTGATCCGTGCTTGGTGAACGATCAGACCGGGCGATGTACGACCGGACTTCACCGCGGTGAAGTTCACCGTCGTCAGGTCGGGGTTCAGCATCGGCAGTCCGTGCACGACCGCCGCGGACTGATGACTGAGAAACCTTCGGTCCGTTCCGGTCTCGACAGCAGCCCGGATCATCTCGCGGTATCGATACATCTGGATCTCATGAGAGTCGACGCCCGTTCGCGTCTCGACCGGCAGATACGCTCCCCAGCGAATCCGGCCGATCGCGTTGTCGTTCACGGCACGTCGGAGATCTTGATCGGTCGCACCGGTCCGGATCACGTTCCGGCGAAGGATCGCCGGTCGTCAGAACTCTCTCGAGTACGAAAGTCGAAGCCGTCGATGTCGGTCATCCGCCGATGCTCGCAGCCGAATCGAGACCATTCGGACAACAATTCACAGGTTGTGGATAAACCTGGGGATATCGCAGACTGTGGATAGCGCGTCGTCGGTCCGGCTACCGCCGCTACGTCACCCACCCGCCCGAAAGTGGGGGAAAGTGACGCTCCCCCACTTTCGCCACCTTCCCCGTGTTGCAGTTAGGGGAACATTGGATAACCAAGGGAAGACGAGCTTCCCCTGGTTTCGGTGTGTGGGGTATGGGCCCGGGGCAGGAAACCTGGCGAGCAGTGGTTCCACACACCGGGACATGCCTTCGACGAAGCGGGCCCATTCTGGTTTCGGAGCCCAGCCGAACCGTTGTTACCCGAAAGTAGGGAAAGCGCACCTTCCCCTGGTTTCGACTCCTTCCCCGGGTTGCAACACGGGGAAGGCAGCGAAAGTAGGGGAAGGCGACCTTCCCCTGGTTTCGGGAAGCGGGCTGGTCAGAAGGCGACCTTCCCCTGGTTTCGGGAAGCGGGCTGGTCAGAAGGCGATCTTCCCCTGGTTTCAGGGAGAGGTGGGCTGGTCAGGACACGGAGCGAGGCAGGGTGCGACGCACCGAGCCGCCGACGCCCCGTCAGTCGTGACTACGTATCCACACCCAGGTTGATTGCCGCATAGACTTTTCCGCCGGCCTGCGACGCCTGCAGCAGCCCTGTGGCGTCGAAGATGTGGTCGGTGGCGTTGGTCGTGTCGCGGTTGGTGTGGGTGTTGTACGGCGCGGTGGTGCTGTAGATCTTGTTGCTCAGCTCGTCGTCGAAGTACAGCTGGGTGGTGAGTACTTCCTTGCGGTTGATGTGTACTCGCACATGGATGTGGACGGTCCGGCTGAAGTACCAGCCGGGGAAGATCGAGGTGAAGTACACCATCCCGTTCTGGTCGGTCGGCTGGGCGCCACGGAGGTGCTTCTCGGAATCGGTTGTCTTGCTCTGCGGCTCGCCCTCGCTGTAGGAGCCGTCGGAGTCGGCGACACCGGAGTCGGGCATCTGCGGGGCGCCGCCGTCGCGGGGCTGCGGACCACCGGGCGCACCGCTCGGCGGGGCGGGCGGTGCACCGTCGCCACCGGGAGCACCCAGGCCGCCGTTCGGCTGACTCGACGTCGCCTCGAAGCCGGAGTAGATGCCGAGGGCATCGCAGTGCCAGATCTCGACGACGGCGTCGCGGATCGGGGTCCCGTCGCCGTCGGCGGTGCAGTTCTCCAGGTCCACCACGCGCAGCGCCAGTTCGAGCGGGACGCCCTGGCGATCCTCGCGGATGTCGGAGCGGATGCGGTCGACGTCGAACCAGTAGGGGCCCTCGGTGACGTCCTTGGAGAGCGGGCATGCCGGCGACTTGGCGAGCAGCCCGTCGAGGATCTCGCGGTCGGCAGCGGTCACCGAGGCCGACGCCGCGACCGACCCACTCGACGCCGACGACGACGCACTCGATGCGGAGTCGTCGTCGGATGACCCGACGCCGCACGCGGCGAGCAACCCGGCGATGCTCAGCGAACCGGTGCCGGCCAGCACGGAACGCCGGCTGGGGAATCGTCTCGTGGAGCGGGGACTGTCGGGGTTCGCGGTCACATCGCCGTGCTGGGCTGTCATGGAACCGAACATTACGGACCCGGCCTGTGAATCTGCTTCGGATTCACGACGAGTCCGCGTACAACCGGCGTGACGTGGTAGCGGTGCGGACACCGCAGAGCGGCCGGCCACCCGCGCACCCCTGTGCAGGTGGCCGGTCACTGTGCGGCCGTCAGGCCGCGGCGCTCGCCCCGTTCTGGACGGGTTCGAGTGCCTGGGCGACGATCTCGGCGACGTCGACCATCGGCTTGACCTCGAGCGCATCGAGCACCTCGGCCGGGACATCGTCGAGGTCGGGCTCGTTGCGCTGCGGGATGAAGACGGTCTTCAACCCGTTGCGTTGTGCGGCAAGCAGTTTCTGCTTGACGCCACCGATCGGCAGGACCCGGCCGTTGAGCGTGACCTCACCGGTCATGCCGACATCGGCACGGACCTTGCGGCCGGTCGCCATCGACACCAATGCGGTGACCATGGTGACACCGGCGCTCGGGCCGTCCTTGGGGACCGCCCCGGCGGGGACGTGCACGTGCACCGTGCCCTCGAGTGCGTGCGGATCGATGCCGAGTTCGCTTGCGTGCGAACGCACATAGGACAGTGCGATCTGCGCGGACTCCTTCATCACGTCACCGAGCTGACCGGTCAGCTGCAGCCTGGTGCCGCCGGCCGATTCGCCGTCGGCGCCGGTGCCACCGACCCTACCGACCTCGATGAACAGCACGTCGCCACCCATCCCGGTGACGGCGAGTCCCGTCGCGACACCCGGAACCGCGGTGCGCTCCTCGGATTCGGGGGTGAACCGAGGACGTCCCAAATAATCCTTGAGGTCGGATTCGTCGATGGTGACCGGTATCTGCGCCTTGCCGCTCTCGATGTTGGTGGCGGCCTTGCGCAGTGCCTTCGCGAGTAGCCGTTCGAACTGTCGCACACCGGGTTCGCGGGTGTAGTTCGCGGCCACCTCACGCAGCGCGTCATCGGTGACGGCGACCTCGGTGTCGGTGAGCGCCGCCCGTTCCCGCTGCCGCGGCAGCAGGTGGTCGCGGGCGATGACCACCTTGTCGTCCTCGGTGTAGCCGTCGATGGTCACCAGTTCCATCCGGTCCAGCAACGCCGACGGGATGTTCTCGACGACATTGGCGGTCGCGAGGAACAGGACGTCGGAAAGGTCCAGATCCAGATCGAGGTAGTGATCACGGAAGGTGTGGTTCTGCGCCGGGTCGAGTACCTCGAGCAGCGCAGCCGCCGGATCGCCCCGGTAGTCCGAGCCAACCTTGTCGATCTCATCCAGCAGCACAACGGGATTCATCGATCCCGCCTCGCCGATGGCACGGACGATGCGGCCGGGCAGGGCGCCGACGTAGGTTCGACGGTGACCGCGGATCTCGGCCTCGTCGCGCACACCGCCCAGGGCGACACGCACGAACTTGCGGCCGAGCGCACGGGCGACGGACTCCCCGAGCGAGGTCTTGCCGACCCCGGGCGGACCGGCGAGCACCATCACGGCACCGGAGCCGCGACCGCCCACCACCTGCAGTCCCCGATCGGCACGGCGGGCACGGACCGCGAGGTATTCGACGATACGGTCCTTCACGTCGTCGAGTCCGTGATGGTCGGCGTCGAGAATCTGACGGGCACCGGCGATGTCGGTGGAATCGGTGGTGCTGACCTGCCACGGCAGGTCGAGCACGGTGTCGAGCCAGGTGCGGATCCAGCCGGTCTCCGGGGACTGGTCGCTGGCGCGTTCAAGCTTGCCCACCTCCCGCAGCGCCGCCTCGCGGACGTTGTCGGGCAGATCGGCGGTCTCGACCCGGCCACGGTAGTCGTCGGCGCCGTCCGGCTCGTCCTCGCCGAGTTCCTTGCGGATGGCGGCGAGTTGCTGGCGCAGCAGGAACTCCTTCTGCTGCTTCTCCATTCCGTTGCGGACGTCGTCGGCGATCTTGTCGTTGACCTCGGTCTCGGCGAGATGTTCACCGGTCCAGTCGATCAGCAGGCGCAGCCGTGCGGTGACGTCGGCGGTCTCGAGCAGCTCACGCTTCTGGACGTCGGTGAGCCACGCGGTGTAGCCGGAGGTGTCGGCGAGGGCCGACGGGTCGGTCATCTTGTTGACCGCATCGATGATCTGCCAGGCCTCACGGCGTTGCAGCATCGCGAGCACGAGTTGCTTGTACTCGGCGGCGAGGGCCTTGGTCTCGTCGGTGATCGGCGCGTCGTCGACCTCGGTGATCTCCACCCACAGCGCAGTGCCGTGGCCGGGGGCACCGGTGCCGATCTGGGCACGCTTCTCGCCCTTGACGACGGCGGCCTGCTGGCCCCCGGGCATCCGCCCGACCTGGACGATCGAGGCGATCACGCCATGCGTCGGGTAGCGGTCGTCCAGCCGGGGAGCAACCAGCAGTTTTCCGGACTCACTGGCCCGGGCCGCGTCGACCGTCGCCTGCGCCGCATCGTCGAGGGGAACCGGCACCACCATGCCGGGCAGGACGACCAGGTCGGGAACGAACAGGACGGGCACTGAATATGTCTGAGACATCCAAACCTCCAAAGTTCAGTCTGACCGACTCAACTCAGGTGGCAGGATGTTTGTTCCCGGGGATATTTCGCCAGGGGTGAACACGCCGGGCCGTGTCCGAACCGACGGCTACCCCTTCTCTGCGACGAGCTGCTTGCGGATGTCCCCGAGGTGGGAGCGCGTGGCGTCGTCGAGCTCCGGATAGTGCAGGCCGAGGCCGTCGAGGGTGGTGAGCAGCACCGACAGCACGGTCAGGCGCGAGAACCACTTGTGGTCGGCGGGGATCACATGCCACGGCGCCCACTCGGTGCTGGTGTGGCTGAGCATCTGCGAGAATGCGTCCTGGTAGTCGTCCCAGTAGGCGCGCTCGGCCATGTCCGACGGGGAGACCTTCCAGTTCTTCGACGGGGTGTCGATCCGGGCCAGGAAACGCTTGCGCTGTTCTTCCTTCGACAGGTGCAGGAAGAGTTTGACGATGGTGGTGCCGTTCTCGGTGAGGCGCCGTTCCCAGTCGTTGATCTCGCGGTAGCGCTCGTCCCACATCGCGTCGGGGTCGTGTCCGTGCCGGACCACCGACGTCCTCGGCCAGAGCATCTCGGGGTGCACGCGTGTGACGATCACGTTCTCGTAATGGGAGCGGTTGAACACGGCGATGCGGCCCAGCGCGGGCACCACGAGCTGGTGGCGCCACATGAAGTCGTGTTCGCGTTCGGTCGCCGACGGCGCCTTGAAGGAGTACACGTCCACGCCGACCGGATTGAGACCGGACATGACGTGCTTGATGGTGGAGTCCTTGCCGGCGGCATCCATCGCCTGCAACACCACCAGGACGGCCCGACCCGACTGCGCGTACAGCTTCTCCTGGAGTTCGAACAGGCGCGTCTTGGCCTCCTCCAACGCCTCTGCACCCTGCGCCTTGGTCATCCCGCTCGGCTTGCGCCCCGGATCGAAGTGGGCGGTCAGGTCCACGTGCCGGCCGGGCTTCACGACACTCTTGTGTGCCAGCTTCGCGTAGTCGATTCCGGATCCCATGCGCACGCCCCTTCGTGTCCGGGCGACGCCGAGCGGTGCGCCCTCGGATACACCGGACCTTAGCGTCGGGATGTGACGAGCACACGTGCCCGACGAACCCGTGTCGCAAACTGGTCGGTACGCGTCACGCACCCGAGGTCAGCGCTGCCACCACCGGCGACACAGGTGGATGCCCCACATGCGTGCTCATCCACATCGAAGTCCGGACCAGTTCCTCCAGATCGATCCCGGTGTCGATGCCGAGCCCGTGCAGCATCCACACCAGGTCCTCGGTGGCCAGGTTCCCGGTCGCGCCCTCGGCGTACGGGCATCGTCCGAGACCGCCTGCCGAACTGTCGAACTCGGTGATCCCGTACTCGAGGGCGGACAGAACGTTGGCGAGTGCCTGACCGTAGGTGTCGTGGAAGTGCACCGCGAGCCGGTCGGCCGCTATCCCGGCCCGACCGAGTTCGTCGAGCAACGCCAGAACGTGGCCGGGTGTGGCCACGCCGATGGTGTCGCCGAGTGAGATCCCTGCACACCCCATCTCCAGGAGTTGCCGGGCAATCGCGACCACCTCACGCGGGGACACACGCCCCTCCCAAGGGTCCCCGAAGCACATCGAGATGTATCCGCGCACAGCGATTCCCGCCGCGCGGGCCCCGGCGATCACCCGACTCGCATCCGCGAGGGCTTCTGCGACGGTTGAGTTCAGATTCCGACGGGCGAATGTCTCGGTGGCAGAGACGAAGACCGCGATCTCACGCGCACCTGCGGCGATCGCCCGGGCGAGGCCGCGGGCGTTGGGCGTCAACACCACCGACCGCAGCCCGTCGGTGTCGAGCACACCCTCGGTGCGTAACCGATCGAGGAGCACCTCGGCGTCGGCGAGCTGCGGCACCCAGCGCGGGGAGACGAAGCTGGTGATCTCGAGGGTGCTGATCCCGGCCCCGATGAGCCGGCGACAGTACTCCGCCTTGATCTCGACCGGGACGGTCGTCGCCTCGGCCTGCAGACCGTCGCGCGGCCCGACCTCGTACACCGTCACACGCCGGGGCAGACCGGCACGCGGATGGACGTCGGGGAACGCGGATCCCACTGCGGTCATCGCCCCGACCGGAGCTCGGCAAGGATCTCCTGGGCGTGCTCGGCGCGGATGTTGCTGTCGTCGACAAGCCGTCGGACGACGAGATCCAGCTCGCTCGACGTCGCACCCGCAGTCGCGGCGATCGTCCGGGCGTGCAGGCTCATGTGTCCCCGCTGGATTCCCTCGGCCGCCAGGGCCCGGCAGGCACCGAGGTTCTGGGCGAGTCCGACCGCGGTGATGATCTCGGCCAGTTCGGTCGCCGTCTCGACACCGAGGATCTTGATCGTGGTGCGCGCCACGGGATGCACCTTGGTCGCCCCGCCGACGAGTCCCACCGCCATCGGGGTCTCCAACACACCCGACAGGTTGCCGTCCGGTGTCTTCTCGAAGTGTGACAGTGCGGTGTAGCGTCCATCGGAACCGACTGCATGCGAATGACATCCGGCTTCGACGGCCCGGGTGTCGTTGCCCGTGGCGAGGACCACCGCGGTGATGCCGTTCATGATGCCCTTGTTGTGGGTCGCGGCACGGTACGGGTCCGCCTCGGCGAATGCCGATGCGGCGACGATGTTGTCGACCACCTCCGCACCGCCGAGGAGATCCTTGTCGAAGACCGCTCGCGCACGGACCACACGCAGATCGGCCTTGTTGGTGAGAATCCGCAGCAGCGGCCGTCCGCCCGCGATCTCCGCCAGCCGGGGTGCCACGGACTCCGCCATGGTGTTGACCGCGTTGGCGCCCATGGCATCACGCACGTCGACGACGAGGTGCACCACGACGTGGGTTCCGGCACGGGTCGGCAGGATACGCACGGTCAGATCCCGCACTCCCCCACCGAATTCCACGAGCATCGGATCGAGGGAATCGGCGGCCGCGATGATCTCGGGTGCCGCCTCGAGGATGCGTAGCCGGGCCGCCTCCGGGTCCGCCACGTCCAACAGCTGCACCTGCGCCTGCATCACCGGACCGGTGTGGGAGGTGTGGAAACCACCGTGCACCCGCGCCATCCGTGCGGCGTTGCTGGCCGCGGCGATCACCGACGGCTCCTCGGTGGCCATCGGCACCAGGCGATCGATCCCGTTGACGGTGAAGTTGGTGGCCACTCCCACCGGTACCGCCAGCGTACCGATGACGTTCTCCACCATGTGGTTCGCGGACTCGACACCGAGACCGCCGGCCGGGTCGAACACTCCCATCTCGGCGGGGTCCACACCACTGTTGGCGGCGACGGTCTCGCGGCGTTGCGCGATGGTGCTGTCCTTGAATCCAGAGAGTCGGCTCGTGGTGCTCACTACGTTTCCTCCACAACATGTTTCATCGAGTGGCGCAGATACACCAGATCATGATCCGCGCGGGTCACCCCCCAACGCTAAGTCCCACCGCGACGACGATTCCATGTGACGATGACACATCAAACCGCCCGATCCATGTGGTGTCGACCCACTATCCGCGGCTGTCGCCGAGTCGGTGCCCACGGAGTTCCTCCAGCCGGACCGCCGCCGAGATCCGGAACAGACGTTCGTCATCACGCCAGTTGTCCCCCAGCAGTTTTCGTATCCGTTCGAGTCGCTGCAGGATGGTGTTCGGGTGATAGTTCAGCACGCGGGCGGTCTTGGTCGGCGAGCCCTCGTTGCGCACGAAGGCACGCAGCGTGGTGACCAGGTCGGTGTTGTGGGCCGCGTCGTAGTCCAGCACGGCACCGATGGCGGCGTGGACGAATCGATCCACACCATCGGGATCGTGGGCGAACAGGACCGAGAACAACTCGTAGTCCCGGGTGTCGACGGCACCGTCGACGATGCCGAGCACATCGACCAGTGCGGCGGTACGCAGCGCGGCGTCGAAGGCGCGCGGAAGACCGTCGGGCGACGCGGCCACGGGAGGTGCGATGACCAGGACCGGAGCGCCCGTCGCCGCCGACATCGACCGGTGTACGGTCTGCGCGGCCGTCACCGGATTCTCGGAGACCATCACGGCGACAACGGTTCCGTCGACCTCGGCGACCAGGAGGGGATCGGCGTCGATACCAGCGAGGTGCCGCGCCAGCAACGTACGCCGCTCGGACTCGATCCCGAACACCAGCACGGTGTTCAGCCTCGACGGATCGACACCGCGATGACGCAGTCGACGGTCGAGATCTCGCCTGCGGGCCGGCGCCGGGTCCAGCAGATCGGCCACCAGCTCGGCTCGAGTGCGTCCCTCGGCATCGTCTGCCGCATTCTGCTGCAATGTCATCAGCGAACACACCTGCGCGGCCCGCTCGATGGTGCGTCGGTCCACCGCCCCGAGCTCGAGTTCACCGTGGCTCAGCAGTACGGCTCCGTAGTGGTCGGCTCCCACCGTGATCGCCGCCAGCGCCTCGATGGACGATCCCGACGATGACTCGACCTCGCAACAATGTCCGGAGCGCCGGCTGGCCACCAGCGCAGCGCGGGCCCCGGGGCCGGTGACGTCGTCGGCGCGAAGCCGCGTCGCATCACCGGCCGATGCGATGACACGATCACCGGCGTCGACGATGGCCACTCCACGCCCCAGCGATGCGGCCAGGGTCTCGGCGACCGCGGGGAACCCCTGCCCCGACAGCACCGCCTGGATGAGTTGCTGGTGAACCACATTGGACCGGTCACGCTCCTCCACATGCTCGGTCAGCCGCGCGAAGGCCGTTCGCGCCTCGTCCTCGGATTCCCTCAGCTGCTTGAGGATTCCCGCCGTCTGCATGACCACCGACGCATGGTCCGCCAACGCCGACAGCAGGGCGATCTCCTCGGCGGTGAACACGTGCTCGTGGCGTGTCGCCGCGAACAACACGCCCAGCACCTCGTCGTCGGCGAGGAGCGGCACCCCCAGAATGGACACGATCCCCTCCGCGGTCACCGCATCGTCTATGCCCGAATCGTGTGGGTCCCCGCTGTATTCGGCATACCGTTGCGTCCATTGCGCGGTCCGTGACGCGGCGATCCCGGAGGCCAGACCCATCCCCGGTGGCACCCGCAGGCTCTGGAACTGCGGGGTCACCGCCCCGATCGTCTTGCGGACGTTCAGTTCGTCCGACGACGGGTCGAACTCGGACAGATAGGTGACATCGGTTCCCATGATCTGGTGGGCACGCGACACCAGCCGCACCAGCAACGTGTCGAGGTCTCGGGACTCGGCCAGTTCGCGGGCGCTGGAGAACAACGCCGACAGCTCGTGTTCGCGACGTCGCAGACGTGTGAGTTCGGCGCGGAGACGATCGACGGCCCGGATGACCTCGGCGCGCTCGGCGGCGGGCACGTCGAGGTGGTCCAGACCGGTGCCATGATCGGCGGTTCCGGCCTCACCGTCGACGATGTCGGTGAGCAACGCGGCGATCACGGCCGACGATGACGGGGAGTCGTGCATCCCTTCACCCTGCCCCATCGACCGCCGCGCAGGCGATCACCGTCCGCCGACGCCGACCGTGACGGTCTCCAGACGGCCGCCCCGGCGGGTGCCCGCGACGTTCGGGTTGGACGACTCGGCGGTGCAGCACACCAGCGTGCGCAGGTCGTCGCCGCAGAAGCCCACGGCGAAACACGGCTGCGAGGTCGTGACCACCTCGGTCAGCGTGCCGGTGGCGGCGTCGAACCGCAGCGCCCGGCCCGAGACCGGATCACTGACCCAGATCCCGTCCGCTGCATCCACGCAGATCCCGTCGGGGAGCACCGCGGCGCCGTCGACCCCGGCGGTCGACAGGTCCACGACGGTGCGTCGTTCCCCCAACGCGCCGTCCGCACCGACGGTGAATCCGGTCAGAGCGGCGCCCACCGTCTCGGCGATCACCAGCGTGCCGTCGGCCAGGGTCACCGTCCCGTTGGGGAAACGGAGACCGGTTGCAGCCACCTCCGCCGATCCATCCGGATCGACTCGGATGAGATCTGCCGTCGGAGGATTTGCGCCGGGACCGAAGAGCGGATCTGCCGCGGGATCGGCCTCCAGCTCGGCGTAGAAGTCGAATCCGAAGGTCCCGACCCAGGCCCGACCCGCCGTGTCGACGAGCATGTCGTTGGTCGCCCCGCGGGCGAGACCGCTCAGATCGGCGTGGCACGAGGTGGTTCCGTCGGCGGCTACGGCGAGTACCCGTTTGTCGCGCATCGACACCACCAGCTGGGTGCCATCCGGAAGCCAGCCCATGCCCGACGGCTGGCCGGGGACCTCGGCCACCACTTCGGTGGTGAAGGTGCTCGGGTCCACGGCCAGGAGCTGGTGTGCGTAGAAGTCCGAGACGTACAGGCGGCCATCGGGGCCGGTGGTCGGCGATTCGGCGAAATGCAGTCCGGTCACGGCAATCTCGGTCGAGACCATGATGTTCTCCAATCCTCGGGTACAGGGTGGGGCGGTGCGGTCGGTCAGCGGGCGATCTCTTCCAACGTGGCGCCCGGGGCCACCCGCTTCATGCCCAGAGCACAGGCGGCGGCGATCAACGGGCAGATCACCAGCCAGATGGTCAGTGTCCATGCGAACCCGATCCCGTTGAACATCCGGGGTCCGGCGAGACCCGCGGCGACGAATCCGACCCATTCCATACCGGCGACGAGGTTCGCGCCGGTGGCACGCACCCGCGTCGGGAAGACCTCGGCGGCAAAGCCTGCCGCGGCGGTGATGTGGCCGAGAGTGAAAAAGTACACCATCGAGTAGAAGATCGTCAGCGCGATCACGTCGCGGCCGGCGAATGCGAGGAGGGCACCGGACCCCGCGCCGAGGATCAGCCACAGCGCGGCGGCCTCACGTCGGCCGATACGGTCACCGACAACCGAACTAAGGTAGTAGCCGACCGCGGCGATGCCGGTGGCGATGGCCGACGACACGTACAGGTTCTCCATCGAGACGCCGTAGTGGGTGTAGACCAACGGCAGGTAGCTGAGGATGCCTGCGACGCCGAAGGCATAGACGAGATGCCAGGTCGAGGCCAGAATCGACGAGCGACGAAGGTCCGCGGCGAACAGCTGGCGGAATCGGCCCGGGGCGGGCGAGGACGTGGTGGTCACCGCCTCGGAGTGGAGCCGGAACCGCTCGGTCTCGTCGACCCCGCGACGTGCCCACAGCAACAGGAAGATTGGGATCACGCCGACGACGAACAGCCAGCGCCAGCCGAAGTTGGGAACGATCAGCCAGGACAGCAGCGAGCCGGCGAAGAACCCCAGCGGGTAACCGATCTGGGCGAATCCGATCAGTCGTCCACGGGAGCGGGCCGGCGACTCCTCGGCGACCATCACCTGGCCGGCCATCCACTCGGTGGTGGCCCCGGCCTGGGTGATCGCCCGGCCCAGCAGCAGGATCATGAAGCCACCGGCGCCCGCGGTGACGAGACTGCCCAGTGCCGCGGCGAACATGCACAGCTGGAACACCGGCTTACGCCCGAACCGGTCCATGAACGGCCCGGAGATGATGGTGGAGATTGCACCGACGGCGTAGATGATCGCGTACAGGTTGCCGATGTCGTTGTCGGAGAGACCCAGATCCTCTTGCAGCAGTGGGTAGTTGAGATTGAACAGACTGCCGTCCATGTTGACCAGCAGCCAGCCGCCGAGCGAGAGCAGGGTGATCTGCCATGCCCTTCGGTTGACGCCTCTGATCAGAAGGCCCGGTCGTCGCCGAGCGGTGGAGTCCACCGGACCCGACGGGGCCTGCCGGTCACCGGATGTCGCGGGCACGGCCGCAGGAACCTCATTCGACATGAGCTGCCCTTCTTGCTGTTCACCGCCCCAGATCAGGGGGTGCGTACTCGTCGCTCGCCAAGTGGCGGCCATCACAGGCTAAGCGGACGAACACGAACGCAATATGGGTCGAGGCCCCATCGAAGACCGATTGTTGTGGGCCCAGAACACATGCCGATCGGCGACGATCAGCCGCGGCCCCGGGCGAGCGTGCGGCGGGCGATACGGGCCACCGCCTCGTCCACGAGCCGGCCGCTGCGGTCGGTGACCGCGGCCCCGCCCGCGGCACCGAACGCGGCCAGCACCTCCCGCGCACCGGCGATCTCGTCGTCGGACGGGGCCATCCCGGCGCGGGCGGGCGGGATCTGCCGTGGATGGATGCAGGCCCGGCCGAAGAAGCCCAGACCGGTCAGGCGTCTGGTCTCGGCGGCGAACGTCTCCGGGTCGTCGATCACCGGCGACGCCGCACCCAGCGGCGGGCGGATCCGGGCGGCAGCAGAGGCTGCCACCACTTGCGAACGAGCCCAGAGTAATTCGTTCCCGACGACGGGAGACACCCCGAGATCGGCAGCGAGGTCGACCTCACCGATCTGGACGAATGTCACGCGCGCGGCCGCCGCGATCTGCACGGCGTTGCACAGCCCGGCACCGGTCTCGATCAACGGCGAGACCGGTGTTCGCGGCCGGCCCCAACGATTCTCGAGCTCGGTGAGCACCTGGTCCACGCGGTGCAGGGTCGCGGCGTCGTCACATTTCGGGAGCCAGATCCCGTCGGCACCGGACCGGACGGCCATGGCCAGGTCGTCGAGGAGTTCCGTCCCGGGGTTGACCCGCACCCACGCGCCCGCCGCCGACCGCTCACGCGACCCGAGCCACCGCCCCGCGGCTGCGCGAGCGGTGTCCTTGGCCGCCAACGGGACCGCGTCCTCGAGGTCGAGGACCACCGCGTCGCAGCCCGACACCGCTGCCTTGTCGAACCGTTCGGGACGATCGGCGGGAACGTAGAGGAAGATCAGCTCCGTGGTCATCCGACCGTCACGGTGCCGTTGACCAACGACTTGGCGATCACCGTACGCATGATGTCGTTGGTGCCCTCGCCGATCGACATCAGCGGTGCGTCACGGTAATAGCGCTCGACGTCGAACTCGGTGGAGTAGCCGTAACCGCCGTGGATGCGCATCGCCTCGAGGCTGGCGGTGATCGCGGTCTCGGAGGCGAAGTACTTCGCCATCCCGGCCTCGCCGTCCACTCGCGCCCCTGTATCGGCCTTGGCCGCAGCCCAATACGTCATCAGTCGGGCGGCCTGCAGCTGGGTGGCGATGTCGGCGAGTTTCAGCTGGATGGCCTGGAAGTCGGCGATGGGCTTGCCGAAGGCATGACGGTCGCGGGCATAGGTCAGCGCGGCGTCGTAGGACGCCTGGGCGATCCCGACGCTACGGCCGGCGATGTTGAGCCGGCCGATCTCCAGACCGGACAGGGCCTGCTGCATTCCGCGGCCCTCGACCCCGCCGAGGAGGGTGGAGGCCGGGACGCGGACCTCGTCGAGCAGGATCTCGCACGACTCGGTGCCCTTGTAGCCGAGCTTGCCGAGGTCGCGCTGCACCTCGAACCCGGGCGTGGTGGTGTCGACCAGCAGGATGGCCATCCCCTTGTGTGCCGGCGAGGCCGACGGGTCGGTCTTGACCAGCACCGGCAGCACGTTCGCATGGCGGGCGTTGGTGATCCACGTCTTGGTGCCGCGGATGACGTACTCGTCACCGTCACGGGTGGCGGTGGTGGCGATACCCTGCAGATCGGTACCCGCACCGGGCTCGGTGAGACCGATACCGGTGCGGCATTCACCGCTCGCCAGTCGCGGCAGCCACTGCTGCTTCTGCTCTTCGGTACCGTGCCGGGCGATCATCCAGCACGCCAGATTGTGACTACCGAGGATGCCGGCGACACCCATCCAGCCGCGGGCGATCTCCTCGTAGACGAGCGTGAACGACACCATGTCGAGTTCGAGACCGCCGTAGGCCTCGGGCGTGGTGATGCCGAACAACCCCATCTCCCGCATCCGGGCGACGATCTCGGTGGGATAGCGTCCGGTGCGCTCCCACTCGTTGGCGACCGGGATGATCTCCTTGTCGACGAGTTGGCGAAGCGCCGACCGGAAGTCGCGCTGCTCCTCTGTGAAGCTGAAATCCATTGCATCATCCTTGATCTGGAGACATGTCCGAAGAGCCCGCCGGCATGACCGGCAGGCGGGGGGAGGCTACGGTCGGTGACCGGCGACGACGGCGGCCGCGAGGGTGAGGATCGGATGCACCGACGGCGCATCGGCCAGGCCGGTGACCACCTCGACGAGGTTCCGTGCGGGCTCGCCGTCACCGGTGTTGGCCAGGAACTTCTCCGCAACCGCGGCATGGTCCATCGGATTGCCGGAAGTGCCACGGCTACAGTCGACCTCGCCGACGATCTCGACGCCGTCGAGCAAGGTGATCACCGCGCGGCCCTTGGCGTCGGCGGCCGGGCGGGCGTCGGGCACGGTGGAGATCTCCACCTTTCCGGCGGTGGCGGCCACCTCCGGGCGCGCGATGGAGTTCTCGTCGTAGGTGTCCACGGTGACCGCCCCGTCGTGCACGAGTGCGGCGACACTCCACGGCAGGTCGAACTTCGCGTCGTAGACGCTGCGCGGACCCCGTGTGCCGGTCCCCGGTCCGCACACGATGGCCACGCTGTCGGGATGGACGTCGACGGCGATGGACGCGATCTGTGCGGCCGAGACCGCGATCCCCGAGGTACGTGCATCGGCCAGCGCGCGGCCGACGGCGTCGAGAGTGGCATGCATCAGCTGGCAGCTGGGATACGGTTTGATACCGATACTCGCACTCTCCCAACGGGTTCCGAGTTCGCCTACCACCACGTCGGGATCCACGTCACGATCGGCGAGGGCCCGGTACAGACCGCGCCGACCCTCGAGCACGGACTCCGGGCCACTGGCACCGGCGAGCGCGAGCCGCGCGGCGAGGACACCGGCGAACCCGGCGTTGCCCGGATGCAGGGTCTTGGTGTTGGCGCCGGTGTCGAGGAACTCGAGCAGGCCGCCCGACGACGACGCGGCGATCCCGAGCGCATCGGTGAGGGCGTCGGCGTCGGCTCCGTAGAGCAGACCCGCCGCGAGGGCACCGGCCAACGGGCCGACCACCGCGGTGGCGTGCAGTCCGCGGGCATGGAATCCGTGCGGTACCGCCGCGCCGAGACGGCAGGCCACCTCGAGCCCGGCGATCAGTGCGGTGACCGCCTGCGCGCCGGTGGCGTCGACCTCCTCGGCCACCGCCAGCACGGCCGGGGCGACGACGGTCGTCGGGTGCACCAGCGCACCGGCGTGGGTGTCGTCGAAGTCGAGGGTGTGCATCAGGACGCCGTTGGCGTACGCGGCGGCCGGCGCCGAGATCGCGGTGACGTCCCCGAGCGGATGCGCTTGGGCGGGGCCACCCAGCCCCTGTGCGACGGCCAGCCCGGGACCTCCCTGGTCACGGCGTCGTGCGCCAATCCCGTTGCCCACGCCGTCGAGCAGGTGCCGCAGCGCGGCCCGACGGGTGGTCTCCGGCACGGCACCCACGTCGAGTCCGGCGGCCCACTCGGCGAGGCGGCGCGCGGTCATGCCGTCTCCTGCACGATCTTCCCGAAGGCACCCGCGTCGACCAGGCCGCGAATCTCGTCGGCACTGTAGCCCAGCATGGTCATCACCTCGTCGAAGTTCTCGTTGCGGTGCGGTGCGCGACGGTAGCGGACCGGATCGTCACCGAACCGTACCGGGGAGGTCACCTGCCGCACCTCACCCCACACCTCGTGGTCGGTGGTCGCGATGAGCCCCCGGGCCACGGTGTGTTCCTCGGTGAGCGCCTGCTCGACGTCGTTGATCGGCCCGGTCGGCACACCCGCCGCGGTCAGCAGCGACACCCAGTGATCCACCGAGTTCTCGGCAAACCGGTTCTCCAGCAACGGAAGCAGATCGTCCTTGTGCTCACCACGCGCGGTGAAGTCGACGAACCGCGGGTCGTCGAGCAGATCGGCCAGACCGATCGCCTCGACCAGGCGCACCCAGAACTTCTCTTTGGCGCATCCGACGACGAACCATCCGTCGACGGCCTCGAAGGCCTGGAACGGCACCAGCGACGGATGAGCGGAGTTCTTGGTCCGGACCGGCCGGAAGCCGGCGTTGAGATGCCAGGCCGCCGGGTAGGTGAGCATCGAGATCGCCGTGTCGTACAGCGACACATCGCAATCACCCCCGACACCGTCACGCCGCGCGGCGTGCAGGCCGGCCATCAGACTCAGTGCCGCCACGTACCCACCGCAGAAGTCCACCAGGGACAGACCGGATTTGGTCGGCGGACCGTCCGGGTCACCGGTCAGGTCCATCCAGCCGGCCAGCCCCTGCAGGATGTAGTCGTAGCCGGGCTGTCGTGACCGCGGTCCGGTCATGCCGAAACCGGTGAGACTGCAGCAGACGATGGCCGGGTTGAGGTGTTTGAGGTCGTCGTAGGTGATCCGCATCTTCGCGGGCACGTCCCCGCGGAGATTGGAGTACACCGCGTCACTCGTGGCCACCAGATCCTCGAAGACCTTGCGGCCCTCCGGGGTTCCCAGATCCAGCGACAGGCTGCGCTTGTTCCGGTTGAACGTCTCGAAGAACAGCGAGTCCTCACCGGAGTTGTACGGCGGTACATAACGCCCCACGTCGCCGCCGGACGACGGCTCCTCGATCTTGAGGACGTCGGCACCGAGATCGGCGAGGTGTACGCTGCCGAACGGGCCCGCACCGTACTGTTCGATCGCGATGATGCGGACGTCCTCGAGTGGCCTCATCGGTGCCCCTCGGCCGCGGCGGGTGCGGCGAGTTCGGTCAACGACGGCGCCTTGACCTCCGGGAAGTAGTTCTGACCGATACCGCTCTCGCGCGTGGCCACCATCACCGACCGCTTCCAGGAGACGACCACCTCGCCGTCCTGGTTGATCCCGCGGGTCACCATCGAGACGATGCCTGCATACGGCCGCGACTGCGACAGGCGCAGATCGGTGCAGATGCTCTCGGCGTAGATCGTGTCCCCCACATAGACCGGGTGGGCCAGCGTGACATCGGTGAACTGCAGGTTGGCCACCGCGTTCTGGCTCATGTCGATCACCGAGAGTCCCAGGACCAGTGCGATGGTCAGGCCCGAGTTGACGATGACCTTGCCGTCGGTGATGGGGTTCTGCCGGGCCAGGTGCTCGTTGAAGTGGTTCTGGTTGGTGTTCATCGACAGGCAGGTGATCCACGCGTTGTCGGTGTCGGTGATCGTGCGGCCCATCGGGTGCTGGTAGACGTCGCCCACGACGTAGTCCTCGAAGAAGCGCCCGAGTGTGGCGGGGTGGGTGGTCAATGGTCCTCCTGAAGGTGCGGCGTCGGAGAGCGACGCATCGCCGTGACGCGGCCCACCGTAAACCTCTGATCTTTTACGAGTCAAGGCGTGGGCGATGCAGGCAATTCTTGAAATATTCGGCTAGGGGTTGCCGTAAACCTCCGATGTATTGCAAGATTTTCGGCGAGCACATGTATGGCTCAGATCACTCCCGTCAGTGAGCACCACCCCGACCCGGGCACCACCCCGGTCCGGGTCGGGGTGTCGGCGTTGGAAGAGGAAGCGAGTTTCGATGAAGCGAATCGGCGTGGATGTGGGCGGCACGTTCACCGACCTGGTCCTGTGGGACGACGACGGGACGGTGACGGTACACAAGACGCCGTCGACCAACCACGACCCCTCGATCGGCACGATGGACGGCATCGAGGTGCTCGCCGAGCGCGCGGGAATCGACGTCGCCGACATCGAGATGTTCTTCCACGGGACCACCGTGGCCACCAACATCGTGCTCGAGCACAACGGCAGTGACGTCGGCATGATCACCACCGACGGCTTCCGCGACCTCCTCCACATCGCCCGCAAGAAGCGGCCCCTGAACTACTCCAACTACCAGGATCTGCCCTGGCAGAAGTGGCAGCTGGTCCCCCGCCGCAACCGGCGCACCGTCCCCGAGCGGATGGACGCCGCCGGCACCGTACTGACCCCGCTCGACGAGGACGCCGTCCGCCGCGAGGTGGCCCTGCTCCGCGAACGGGGGGTCGAGGCGATCGCCGTGGCCTTCCTGCACGCCTACCGCAACCCGAGCCACGAGCAGCGGGTCCGCGAGATCATCGCCGAGGAGTACCCCGGGGTGTTCGTCTCGCTCTCCAGCGACGTCGCCTCCCAGTACCGCGAATACGAACGCTTCTCCACCACCGCACTCAACGCCTTCGTCGGCCCCAAGACCTCCCGCTACATCGAGAACCTGGCCGGCAAGGCCAAGGCCGGCCGGGTCGGCGAGGACGTCCACCTGATGACCTCCGCCGGTGGCCTGGTCACCTCGCGCAGCGCGAGCGAGGTGCCGGTGTCGCTGCTGACCAGCGGCGTCGTCGCAGGTCTGCTCGGCGGCTGTTTCATCGGCAAGGCGTCGGGCTACCCCAGCGTCATCACCCTCGACGTGGGCGGCACCTCCGCCGACATCGGCGTGGCCCCCGACGGCAAGCTGCGGATGAAGCACCTGCTCGACACGCGGATCGGCGACTACCACGCCATGGTCCCGATGGCCGAGGTCGACACCATCGGTGCCGGCGGCGGCTCCATCGCGAGCATCGACGAGGGCGGGATGTTCCGCGTCGGCCCCCGCAGCGCCGGGGCCACCCCCGGACCCGCCTGCTACAACCGCGGCGGCACCGAACCGACATCGACCGACGCGATGGTCGTGATGGGCTGGCTGCGCGAGGACAGCTTCCTGTCGGGAACCATGGAGGTCAAGACCGAACTCGCCACCGAGGCGGTCCGCACCCACATCGCCGACAAGCTCGGCGCCGACCTCGAGCATGCCGCGATGGGCATCTTCCAGATCCTGGCCCACTCGATGACCGAGGCCATCTCGCTGCATTCGGTGCGCAAAGGCTATGACCCCCGCGACTTCTCGCTGGTGGCCGAGGGCGGGGCCGGCCCCCTCTACGCATGGCAGATCGCCGAGCACCTGGGTATCCCCCGGGTCATCGTCCCCGGTCATCCCGGTATCACCTCGGCAGTCGGTCTGCTGACCACCGACGTGCGTTACGAAGTGCCCACCACCGTGTGGACCTCTTCTGCCGAACCCGATCTCGACCTCCTGCGCCGGGAGATGGACCGGCTCTCCGCACAGGCCGTCGACCAACTGCGTGCCGACGGCATCGCCGACGACGACATCACCCTCGAGTACAGCGTCGACTGTCGTTATGTCGGACAGGGTTACGAGTTGCGCGTACCCGCTCCCGGCGGCGAGGTCACCGCCGACTGGGTCGAGCAGACCGCGGCCACCTTCCACGAGGTACACGGGCGCACCTACTCCCAGCGTTTCGACGACAAGCCGGTGCAGCTGGTCAACCTCCGCGTCACCGGAGTCGGTGCCGTCGAACACATCCGGATCGCCGAGATCGAGAAGGGCGGGGCCGACGCCTCCGCCGCCGTCAAGGCCACCACCCGGGCCCTGTTCTGGAAGAACGACTCCGCCGATCCCGAGTGGGTCGAGACCCCGATCTACGACCGCGCACTGTTCAAGGCGGGCAACACCTTCGAGGGTCCCGCGATCGTCCAGCAGCTCGACTCGACGACGATCGTCGGCATCGGACAGAAGGCCACGGTCGACGCCGTGGGTCACATCATCATCGAGAGGAGCGCCTGACATGGCGAAGGCCCTGATGCCCAAGGACGGCGTTTCCCTTGCCGCCGAGGCGAATCGGACGTGGAACACCGTCGAGGTCGACCCCATCACCCTGCGCGTCATCGGCGGTGCGCTCAACTCCATGGCCAAGGAGATGGCCCAGGTCTTGTACCGGATGGCCTATTCGAGCCTCATCCGCGAGTCCGAGGACCTCGGTGCGGGCATCTTCGATGTCAACGGACGTGAGCTGTGCGAGTCGGATTCGACTCCCATGCACTGCGGTTCGATCCCGGCCTACATCCGCGGCGTCAACCGGCGCCTGGCCGGCACGTACCGACCCGGCGACGTGATCCTGCACAACCATCCGTATCACGGTGCCGCACACTCCCCCGACTACGGCGTGATCATCCCCATCTTCTGGGAGGGCGAGCACATCGGATTCGCCGGGTGCACCGGACACGTCTCCGACATCGGCGGCAACTTCCCCGGTCTGTGCATGGACGTCGTCGACGTCTGGGCCGAGGGCAAGCTGATGGACTCGATGAAGATCTACGACGGCGGCGTGCGCAACGACATGCTGATCCAGCACATCCTGGACAATGTGCGTACCCCCGAGCAGAACCGCGGTGACCTCGAGGCGCTGATCGCCTGCTCGCGGATCGGCGAGAAGCGGTTCATCGAACTGCTCGAGAAGTACGGTCTCGACGTGGTGATGAGCGCCGCCGACCGCTGGATGGACTACTCCGAGGAGATGCTGCGCAGCCGGATCCGGGCGATCCCCAACGGCAGCTACGAGGCGCCGCTCGGCTATCTCGACGACGACGGCAAGAACCGCGGTGTGCCGCTGAAGGTCGCGGTGCGCGTGCAGGTGGAGGACGAGGACGTCCTGATCGACCTGACCGGTTCCAACGACCAGGTGCCGACGGCGTTCAACGTGCCCTTCGAGGGGTCGGTGTTGCCGGTCGCGGTGAGCGCGATCCGCACGATCCTGCTCGACGAGTACCTCACCGAGGAGTTCGTCCCGCAGAACGACGGCTGTTTCCGTCCCGTGCGGGCCTACGCACCCGAGGGAACGATCTTCAACCCGGACTTCCCGGCGTCGTGTTTTGCACGGTTCTCGCAGGTCAACCGGATCTTCGACTCGATCAACCTGGCGTTGGCGCCGGTGTTGCCGGAGCGGGCGATCGCCGGCTCGTCGGCGGCACTGTGCGCGATCGCCTATTCGGGTCTGGCCGAGGACGGCGAGTCGTACTGGGTCTACATCGAGATCAACGAGGGCTCCTACGGTGCGCGCAACGGCAAGGACGGGATGGATGCGGTGGACGCCCTGATGGCCAACACCCGCAACAACCCGATCGAAGAACTCGAGCTCAACCACGCCATGCGCGCCGAACGCTACGAGCTGCGTGACGAGTCGCCCGCGCCCGGCCGGTGGCGCGGCGGTATCGGCAGCGTGCGCACCTGGTACATGCAGACCGACACCTTCCTGGGCTCGGAGGCCGACAACCGGACCGACCCGCCGGCGGGCGCGCTCGGCGGCGGTGACGGAGCGTCCGGATCGTTCATACGCAATCCCGGCACGCCCGACGAGGAGGTGCTGTTCTCGAAGGTCACCCAGGAGGTCGTCCACGCCGGAGATCGCCTGGAGATCCGGATGCCGTCGGGCGGCGGATTCGGCGATCCCTTCCTGCGCGATCCGTTCGCGGTGCTCTCCGACGTGTGGGACGAGTACCTCACCGCCGAGGAGGCCCGCCGCGACTACGGTGTCGTCGTGAACACCGACGACTGGACGATCGACGCCGCTGCCACCGAGCAGGCGCGCTCGTCCCGGGTGGCGTCCTGACCCCAGGGTTCGGCGGGGCCGGCGACGGTGCCGGCCCCGCCGATCTCCCCGGTTCGGATCTCCCCGGTTCCGCCGCACCCGACGCCGGTGTCCCGCCGACCGGCGGGATCGTCGACGTCGCCGAACGGTTGAACACCGTCATCTCGTGGGTTCCGGCGTCCTCGGGTACCGACCCGGATGTGACGTCGGGACCGCTGAGCGGTGTGCGGATCGGGGTGAAGGACAACATCGCAGTGGGCGGCGTGCGCTCGACCTGCGGTTCGGCGTACTTCGCCGATCGGATCGCCGAATCCGACGCCGAGTGCGTGGGCGCGCTCAAACGGGCCGGTGCGATCATCACCTCCACCCTCAATCTCGCCGAGTTCGCCGTCGGTGTCACCAGTCAGAACTCCGCATCCGGTGGACCGGTGAACCCGTGGGACCCGGCCCGGGTCCCGGGCGGCTCCAGCGGCGGGTCCGGGGTCGCGGTGGCCGCCGGGATCGTCGACGTCGCGCTCGGCACCGACACCGGCGGGTCGATCCGCCTGCCCGCGGCCTGCTGCGGTGTGACCGGGCTACGCCCCTCGATCGGCACCCTCGACATGACCGGGATCTTTCCGGTGAGCGCCGGTTTCGACACCGTGGGACCGATCGCCCGTACCGCATCGCTGGTACACCGCACACTGTCGGCCCTGGTCGACTTCGATGTGGCACCCCGGCACGACGGGCCGTTGCGGATCGCGGTGCCGTGGCCGTTCGTGACCGCCGACGTCGACCCGGCGATCGGCGAGGCGGTCCGTACCACCACCGAGCTGCTCCGACGGCTCGGCCACACGGTGGTCGACATCCCGATCCCACACAGCGAATCGGCCCAGGACGTGGTCTACACGCTGATCTACTCCGACCTCGCACGGACACATGCACAACGGCTCGGCGACGAGCCCAGCCGGTTCCAGCCTGCGACCCGCGAGCGGATCAGCTTGGGGCTGAGCATCTCCGACGATCGCCGCGATGCCGCGCTCCGAGGGCGGGATGTGTTCCGGGCGGCGATGGTTCGGGTGTTCGCCGAGGCCGACGTGGTGCTGACGCCGGCCATGCCGGTCGATGTCCCGCCCCTCGGCGGCGATGACGCGGTGATCGCCCAGGCCCGTCGGATGGGGCAACTCACCTATCCGTGGTCGTTGCACACCGGCCCCACCCTGGCCCTGCCGATCGGGATACATCCGTCCGGCATGCCGATCGGTGGCCAGCTGACCGCCGCCGAGACCGATGAAGGACTCCTGCTCGCACTGGCCGAACAGATCCAGGACCACACCGACTGGCACCTGCGGACTCCGCCGATCCACGTCGACCGACGGTGAGGCCGCCCAGCGGGCCGACCGGCTGGTTCAGCCCTGACGTCTGAGCAGATCCATCTGCTTGTAGACGTCACCGAGGTGGTCGAGGTGGCGGCGCATGAGTGTCATCGCCGTCATCGAGTCCCGACGTTCGACCGCCTCGAGAATGGCCCGGTGGTCGGCGTCGACGCACCGCCAGAACCCCTCGGGCGCGGCATCGCGACTGAACCTGCTGCCGATCACCCGGAACACCGGGACGGTCACCAGGTCGAGCAGGGGGTTGTCGGCGGCGCGCAGCAGGATGCGGTGGAACTCCTGGTTGTTCGCATAGACCTCGGGGCCGATCTCGGCCGACGGGTCGAAGATGGTGGCGCGCAACTCTTCCAGATGCAGATCGGTGTGCCGGAAGGCGGCCGCACCGGCGGCCGGGACCTCGGTGAGCTGACGGACCTCCATCAGCTGGTCGACGGTGACCGCCTCGGCGGCGGCGAGGAGTGTCACCCCGGCCTCGAGGTGGGCGCTGAGCTGCCCGATGTCGGGCGTGGCGACGAATGTCCCGCCGGTGACACCGCGGGTGGTGTGGACCAGGTTCTCGCTGGCGAGTGAACGGATCGCCTCGCGGACGGTGCTCTGCCCGACACCGAACTCGGCGCGCAGCTCGGCGTCGGGTGGCAGTCGCGTTCCCGGGGTCAGCTCACCGGCCAGAATCCGTGTGCGAAGCGCATCGGCGACGACCTCGTACGCCGGCCGTCTACCGGACTTATTCGCCTCTGTCACAACATGTTCCGATCGTCTACGAGTTTCACCCAACCTATCAGATCCGGCGGCAGGCAACCGGGACACCTGAGGCATCTCGCACACGGACTACCCTGACCGGATGAAGCTGGGACTGACACGGACGATCGACCCCCGCCTGTACTCACTGGTCTATCCGACGCGCGAGTACTACCTGCAGCGTGGCTTCGGGCGAGGTCCGGCCGACCAGGCCGAGCTCATGTCGTTCCGGGCGGCGGCGCCCCCGCCCGAACCGGCCGATCCCCCGGCCGAGGTCGACGTCGTCGAGTACGGCGGCCGCCGGGTCCCGGTGCGGATTCATCGCCCCACGTCGGGCGATCCGGCCGGCGTACTCCTGGACATCCACGGCGGCGGCTTCATGATGGGGTCGGCGGCACGGCGCGACGTGGCCGGCCGCGCGATCGCGGATCGACTCGGCATCGCGGTGGTCGGCGTCGACTACCGCCTCGCACCGGAGAACCCGTGGCCCGCCGCACCGGATGACTGTGAGACCGTGGCACTCTGGCTCACCGGGCACACCGGCGAGTGCTTCGGCACCGACCACCTGGCCATCGGCGGGTTCTCCGCGGGCGCAACCCTCGCGATGACCACACTGCTCCGCCTTCGCGATCGCGGTGTCGGCGGATTCCGTGCGGCCGCATTACAATTCGGCACCTACGACCTCAGCGGGCAGACGCCGAGCGGACGGTCGATCGCCGACGAGTACTTCATCGAGGCCTATGCCGGATCGGCTGCCGACCGCACCCACCCCGACATCTCACCGGTCTATGCCGATCTGGCAGGTCTGCCGCCGACGCTGATCGTCGTGGGGCAGGACGACATCCTGATGTCCGACAACATCGTCATGGCCGCCCATCTCTCCGCCGCCCGGGTCGAGGTGGACCTGCGCGTCTACCCCGGCGCACCACACGGTTTCACCGCACACCCGACACCCATGGGACGAGCCGCGCTCGACGACGTCGACACGTGGCTCGGAGATCGGCTGCGCGCGTGAATCGGAATCCGCCCGGAACGCGGTACCGCCGTGATAGACCTGCGGTCGAGCGCCGGCGGGAAGGGCAACGATGACCGAACATGACGCGACGACAGAACCCGCAGGTATCGACCGCGCCTCGGTGACGGCCTGGTTCACCGGCACCGTCGCCGACGTGACCCCGCCCCTGCACTTCGACCTCATCACCGGCGGCCGGTCCAACCTGACCTATCGGGTCGTCGACGAGGCCGGCCATCGCTGGGTGCTGCGCAGGCCACCCACCGGCCACATCCTCGCCTCGGCCCATGACGTGGTCCGCGAATGGCACATCCTCGACATCCTCGCCGACACCCCGGTACCCGTGCCGCCGACCGTGGGATGCTGCACCGACCCGGCCGTCACCGGCGCCGACTTCTACGTGATGGACCACGTCGACGGTGTGGTGCTCGACGATGCGTCAACCGTCGCCGCCCTTCCCCGTCCGAACCGCACGACGGCGGCGTCGAACATGGTGGAGACGCTCGCCGCCATCCATGCGGTCGACACCGAGACCGGCGCCCTGACCGAGTTCCGCCGTCCCGGCGGATACATCGAACGGCAGTTGCGGCGGTGGGGCAGACAACTCACCGCGGGCGGCGTCGGACCCGGCCCGATCTGGGAGATCCACGAGCTTCTCGGCCGACGCATCCCGGCGCAACGGTGGACCGGTGTGGTGCACGGCGACTTCCGTCCCGGCAACCTGCTGATCACACCCGACGGCGAGGTGGCCGCCGTCCTCGACTGGGAGCTGTGGACCGTCGGTGATGTCCTCGCCGACCTCGGCTGGCTG
This sequence comes from Gordonia desulfuricans NBRC 100010, assembly GCF_001485495.1. Classification (GTDB taxonomy): domain Bacteria; phylum Actinomycetota; class Actinomycetes; order Mycobacteriales; family Mycobacteriaceae; genus Gordonia; species Gordonia desulfuricans. The sequence continues at coordinate 35,946 of NZ_BCNF01000037.1, forward strand.
GTCGCGAGCTGGTCCTCCGCGGACGTCTTCGGCTGGGCCCCCGACCCCGACGACGGATTCCCCGACACCGCAACCGTCGTCGACGAGTACGCCCGGCTGACCGGACGCGACGTCGGTGATCTGGACTTCTACCACGCGTTCGCGATCTGGCGTCTCGCGGCGATCGCCGAGGGGGTCGCCGCCCGTTTCCGGGCCGGCGCGATGGGCCAGCAGGACCTCGACATCGACGAGTTCGAACGACGATCGGCGCTGCTGGCGGGTATGGCGCGCGAGCTGCTGCGCCGGGCCTGAACGAGAGGATCAGAATGTGTGGGGCCCCAGGCGATCCCACGCGACGGTGAAGACCACCGCCGCGGACCGTCCGAGGTGACACCGGCGGTCGCGGTGAGCCCGTAGGATCATCGTCCGGATGCGACGAGGTCCAAGGACACCGCCACCAGCCTCGGCCCGATGCTGGTCACCCCGGACGAACTCGAGGACGTCCGCTCGGGACGTGGCCACCGCCTGTCGATGGTGGCGAGCGTCAACGGCGTCGAGATCTCGTCCGGGAACTGGTCGGACCTCCATTGGTCGTTCGGCGACATGATCGCCTACGCCTCACGCGGAACCCGTGTGGCACCCGGTGATCTCATCGGGAGCGGGACCGTCGCCACGGGATGTCTGCTCGAGCACATCGGGGTGGACCCGACCTCCGACCGGTGGCTGTCACCGGGAGACGTCGTCACCCTGGAGATCGAGCGGCTCGGCCGGATCCGATCGACGGTCCGTGCCGCGCGTCCGGTCCCCGAGATCCCGGCACCGGCCACGGTCTGAGCTGTCACACGTCATCGTGAGGGACAAACCCTCCACACTTACGCAGACCCACGGGGGTTTCACCCGGAGTGTCTGCGCAAGTGTGGAGGGTTTGGTGGGGCTCGGGGGTTCGGGCGAGTATCGTCGCCACCGACGCCCCGACACCTCGTTTCCCACCTGTCGCGGAGGTTCCCATGGCCGATCAGCCACGTGCCCAATCGATCCTGGACGCACTGAGCAGCACCCGTGAATGGCAGGCCGATCTCTATCGCGACCTGCATCAACACCCCGAACTCTCCCACCAGGAACACCGGACCGCGAAGCTGGTCGCCGACCGGCTGCGCGGACTGGGTCTCGACGTCCACGACGGAATCGGCGGGACCGGGGTGGTGGGCATCCTCCGCAACGGCGACGGCCCCACCGTCCTCGCCCGCGCCGACATGGACGCATTACCGGTCGCCGAGGCCACCGGGCTGCCCTACGCCAGCACCGAACAAGCCCAGGACCGCTCGGGCACAACGGTTCCGGTGATGCACGCGTGCGGTCACGACGTCCACGTGACCTGCCTGCTGGGTGCGGTCGAACTCCTCTCCCGCGGCACCGGCCACTGGTCGGGAACCTTCGTGGCCCTGTTCCAGCCCGCCGAGGAGTTCGGCGACGGCGCCGCCCGCATGGTCGACGACGGGCTCGCCGGCGTCCTCCCCCCGATCGACGTCGCCCTGTCCCAGCACGTCCTACCGGCACCGTCCGGGAGCGTCGGCACCCGCTCCGGGCCGGTGCTCTCCGCCGCCGACAGCATGCGCATCACCCTCTACGGCCGCGGCGCGCACGGGTCGATGCCGCAGGCCGCCGTCGACGCCGTCGTGCTCGCGGCGTCGGTGGTGATGCGGCTGCAGACCGTCGTCGCCCGCGAGGTGGCGCCCACCGACATCGCCGTGCTGACCATCGGTGCCCTCCACGCCGGAACCAAGAGCAACGTCATCGCCGACTCCGCGACCCTCGAACTCAACATCCGGACCTACTCCGACCAGGTGCGCGACAAGGTACTCGGCGCGATCCGCCGCATCGTCGAGGCCGAATGTCAGGCGGCCGGATCGCCGCGGCCGCCGGAGTTCGAGCCTGTACGACCACTTCCCGCCGACGATCAACGACGACGCCGTCACCGCGCGGGTGACCGACGCACTCACCGGGTTCTTCGGCGATCGGTTTGGTGCAGTTGCCGCTCCAGCCGGCCAGCGAGGACTTCAGCGACATCCCCCGCGCGCTCGGGGTTCCGAACACGTACTGGGGATTCGGTGGCATCGACCCCGAGCGCTACCAGCGGGCCGAAGCCGAGGGCCGGATCGACCAGGACATCCCGGTCAACCACTCCCCGACCTTCGCCCCGGTCATGCGGCCGACCCTCGACACCGGCACCGAGGCGCTGGTCGTCGCCGCGCTCGCGTGGCTGTGAGTGCTCGGCACACCCCGTCCCGGAAGGTGGCCAGGAAGATCACCTCGATCTCGGTAGGGTCCTCGTCCGCGCGATGCAGATCAGGACCACCGGGCTCCCGACGCCGCGCAACGTAGGCTGGGCGCACGCTCGACCCGAACGGAGACGGTATGCGCTCGACACACACCCTCGCCCGGCGATCCCTGGTGGCCCTGGTCGCCGCGGTGGGCACGCTCGTGCCGGTGTCCGGGGCCGCTGCAGCCCCGGTGGCGTCACCGGTACCCGTCGCAGCCGGTGTCCTGAGCATCTCGATCCCGGCACTCGATCCGTCGTGGACGCCGGTCACCGTCACGGCCCGGCCCGCGCCGCGCACGCTGCAGTACCCGCCGCCACCCGCCGCGGTGGACTTCTCCGTGAGCCCGCTGCAGCGCTACGACCCGCGCGCCGCCGACGATCACCTGCTGGTCTCGTGGCGCAACCTGCGATCGGGCAAGACCGGGACCCTGGTGCTGCGGCCGCGGCAGCTGCCGGAGTTCCCGACTCCCAGGAACACCTCGCACCGGTTGCCGACGTCGGCGGTCGCACCCACCGGTTCCGGGCCGGTGGTCGCGACGGTGACCGTGATCCGGGGCAGCGGCAAGGCCACCCGGACGGTGTCGGTGACGCCGGGTGCCACCGCGATCGACGTGCCCTGACCGCCGATATCCGGTTTCCCGCCACCACGCCGGAGTCGGTGTCACAGTGAAGACATGGAATCCTCCAACCTGCCCACCGTCGTCGACGAACTCATCACCACCGCCCACCGCGGGCACAACGGACGCGCCGCCCAGACCCTGCACGGCGGTTCGCAGCAGCGTCTGCGCCAGACCGTCATCGCCTTGACCGCGGGAACCGAACTCGCCGAACACGAGGCCCCCGCCGAGGCCACCCTGCAGGTGTTGCGCGGACACGTGACCCTCACCGCCGGCGTCCGCACCTGGCAGGGCACCGACGGCGACCTCGTCACCATCCCGGATGAGCGCCACGGGCTGTCGGCCCAGCAGGATTCGGCGGTCCTGCTGACCGTCATCACCGGCTGACCATCTGTGTCATCGTTTCGACACAGACCTCACAATGAGGAATATCCCATGTGAAATTCGCGTATTCCATACCGTCGATCGCGGATTTCGGCGAATCGGTAATTCGGTGATCAATTCCGCACCGGCACACGTTCACCCGCCATTCATGGAATTCATTGGATAGGCAAACCTGAGCTATTGTGCATTTCGTCCGATTACCCGCCACCGAATCGGCATGCGCCGTAGGGTGAGGCCCATGGCCGGATCACCGGACGTACAGGGCCCTGCGGCCTCCTCGCTGCTGAACGTCGGCAGATTCTTCACCCGCTGGGATGAAACCGCCGACGAGCGAGTGGTTTTCCGCAACGGGGGGCGTGCCGGCGATGTGTTCTACCGCGACCGCTGGAGTCACGACAAGATCGTGCGATCGACCCACGGGGTCAATTGCACCGGTTCATGTTCGTGGAAGGTCTACGTCAAAGACGGCATCATCACGTGGGAGACCCAGGAGACCGATTACCCGTCGGTCGGCCCCGACCGCCCCGAATACGAACCGCGCGGATGCCCGCGCGGCGCGGCATTCTCCTGGTACACCTACTCCCCCACCCGCGTGCGTCACCCGTACGCGCGCGGGGTCCTCGTCGAGATGTACCGGGCGGCCAAAGAAAAACTCGGCGACCCGGTTCTGGCGTGGGGCGACGTGGTCGGCGACCCGGTGCGTCGTCGCGCCTATCAGCAGGCCCGCGGCAAGGGCGGCCTGATCCGGGTCAGCTGGGACGAGGCCGTCGAGATCGCCGCCGCGGCCCACGTCCACACGATCAAGACCCACGGCCCCGACCGCTGCGCCGGATTCTCCCCGATCCCGGCCATGTCGATGGTGAGCCATTGCGTCGGAACGCGATTCATCCAGCTCATCGGCGGAGTGATGACGTCGTTCTACGACTGGTACGCCGACCTGCCGGTCGCGAGTCCCCAGGTGTTCGGCGACCAGACCGACGTCCCCGAATCCGGTGACTGGTGGGATGCGAGTTATCTGATGATGTGGGGATCGAATGTCCCGGTCACCCGCACCCCCGACGCCCACTGGATGGCCGAGGTCCGCTATCGCGGCACCAAGATCGTGACCGTCAGCCCCGATTACGCCGACAACACCAAGTTCGCCGACGAATGGCTGCCCGCGCAGGCCGGTACCGACGCCGCCCTCGCCATGGCGATGGGCCATGTCATCCTCTCTGAGTTCTTCGTCGCCCGCGACACCCCGTTCTTCACCGACTACGTCCGCACCTACACCGACCTGCCGTTCCTGATCCATCTCGACCAGACCGACGCCGGTTGGGTGCCGGGCAAGTTCGTCACCGCCGACGAGACCGGACTCCCGGGCGCCGATGCGACCGGCGACGACGCCCTGTGGAAGACGGTGCTGCTCGACGAGCAGACCGGGATGCCGGTGATCCCCAACGGTTCCATGGGTTTTCGCTACTCCGAATCAGGTGAGGGGCGCTGGAATCTCGATCTCGAGGGGGTCACACCGGCGCTGTCGCTGTACGGCCGCGCCGACGCGGAGTCGGTGCCGATCTCGCTCCCGGCGTTCGACGCCCCCGACGGCAGCGGATCGGTGCTGCACCGCGGGGTCCCCGCCGTCCGCGTCAACGGACATCTGGTGACCACGGTCTTCGACCTGATGCTCGCCCAGTACGGCGTCGGCCGCGACGGCCTACACGGCGACTGGGCGTCGGGCTACGACGACGCCGACACCCCCTACACCCCGGCCTGGCAGTCCGAGATCACCGGCGTCCCGGCGACGGCGGCGATCCGGATCGCCCGCGAATTCGCCGACAACGCAGCCGAATCCGGCGGCCGTTCGATGATCATCATGGGTGCCGGGATCTGCCAGTGGTTCCACGGCGACGCCACCTACCGGGCCATCCTGTCGCTGCTGATCCTCACCGGCAGCATGGGCCGCAACGGCGGCGGCTGGGCCCACTACGTCGGACAGGAGAAGTGCCGCCCGATCACCGGCTGGATCTCGCTGGCCAACGCCCTGGACTGGTCCCGCCCGCCACGCACCATGACCGGGACGTCGTACTGGTACATGCACACCGACCAGTGGCGCAACGACGGCTACTCCGCGGCATCGCTGGCCTCGCCGCTGGCCCGCGGCACCCTCACCCACGAACACACCGCCGACGCGATCGCCCAGTCCGCACGCCTGGGCTGGATGCCGTTCTATCCGCAGTTCGACCGCAACCCGCTCGACATCGCCGACGAGGTGACCGCCGCCGTGGGTTCCGGTGCGGCCACCGACGTCCCGAGCGAGGTGGCCGCGCGACTCGTCGACGGACGGCTGACCCCGGCGATCACCGACATCGACGCCCCGGAGAACTGGCCGCGGACCCTGGTGCTGTGGCGGTCGAACCTGCTCGGATCGTCGGCGAAGGGCAACGAGTACTTCCTGCGGCACCTGCTGGGTACCCACCACAACGTGCTGGGGACCGAGAACCCCGAGACGCCACGGCCATCCGAGGTGATCTGGCGCGACCAGGCCCCGGAGGGCAAACTCGACCTGTTGCTGTCGGCGGACTTCCGGATGACCTCCACCACGCTGCTCTCGGATGTGGTCCTGCCGGCCGCCACCTGGTACGAGAAGCACGACCTCTCCTCCACCGACATGCATCCCTTCGTTCATGCCTTCTCCCCGGCCATCACCCCACCGTGGGAGGCGAAGTCGGATTTCGACCTGTTCCATCTGCTCGCCCGCAAGCTCTCCGAGCTCGCCCGCACCCATCTCGGAGTCCGCAAGGACCTGGTGAGTGTGCCGCTCCAGCACGACACACCCGGCGAGACCGCACAACCGCATGGGCGGGTGCGCGATTGGCGCGACCCCGACATCCCGGCGGTAGCCGGCAAGAACATGGGGGTGTTCAGCGTCGTCGAGCGCGACTACACCGCGATCGCCGACAAACTTGCCGCGATCGGGCCACTCGCCGACACACTCGGCTTCACGGTCAAGAACGTCACCTTCGACCTGACCGAGGCCACAACGCAGCTGGCCGGGACCAACGGGGTGATGCTCGGCGGTGCCGGCGACGGCCGGCCGGCGATCGACACCGATGCCAAACTCGCCGAGGCCATCCTGACGTTGTCGGGAACCACCAACGGCGCGTTGGCCGTCGACGGATTCGAGAAACTCGGACGCCGCGTCGGCAAGCAGCTCACCGACCTCGCGATCGGCGCCGAGGACAAACGCATCACCTTCGCCGACACCCAGCGCGCACCGGTCCCGGTGATCACCTCACCGGAGTGGTCGGGATCGGAGACCGGTGGTCGCCGCTACGCCCCGTTCACCACCAACATCGAGCGGCTCAAACCCTTCCACACCCTCAGCGGCCGAATGCACTTCTACCTCGATCACGACTGGATGATCGACCTCGGCGAGGCCTTGCCGATCTATCGTCCGCCGCTGGACATGCACCGGCTGTTCGGGGAACCCAAGTTGGGACCCGACGGCGCACAGCAGGTCACAGTGCGTTACCTGACACCCCATTCCAAATGGTCCATCCACTCCGAGTACCAGGACAACCTGTTCATGCTGTCGCTCTCGCGGGGCGGGCCCACCGCCTGGCTCAGTCCCGCCGATGCCGCCGCGATCGGGGTGTCCGACAACGAGTGGATCGAATGCGTCAACGCCAACGGGGTCCTGGTGTGCCGGGCGATCGTGAGTCACCGTATGCCCGAGGGCGTCTGCTACGTCTACCACGCGCAGGAACGCACCATCGACGTACCGAAGTCGGAGGCCACCGGACGCCGCGGCGGCATCCACAACTCCGTCACCCGGCTGCTGGTGAAGCCGACCCACCTGATCGGCGGGTATGCCCAGTTGTCTTATGCCTTCAACTATCTCGGTCCGGCCGGCAACCAGCGTGACATGGTGTCGACCATTCGCAGGCGCAGCCAGGAGGTGACCTACTGATGCGAGTGATGGCGCAGGTCGGGATGGTGATGAACCTCGACAAGTGCATCGGCTGCCACACCTGCTCGGTGACGTGCAAACAGGCGTGGACCAACCGTTCCGGTACCGAGTACGTCTGGTTCAACAACGTCGAAACCCGCCCTGGACAAGGATATCCACGACGATACGAGGACCAGGAACGCTGGCGCGGCGGATGGCGGCTCAACCGCCGCGGCAAGCTGCGGCTGCGTACCGGCGGGCGGCTGCAGAAGCTGCTCACCATCTTCGCCAGCCCGGTGCAGCCCACCATCTCCGACTACTACGAGCCCTGGACCTACGACTATCAGACGCTGGTCGAGGCGCCACTCGGCGACGACTTCCCCGTCGCCCGACCCAAGTCGCTGCTGACCGGCGAGGACACCAAGGTCACCTGGTCGGCCAACTGGGACGACAACCTCGGCGGTGCAACCGAATACGGCGATCTCGACCCCGTCGTCGCCAAGCTTCGGCAGGAGTCGTCCGACGCGGTGACGTTCAGCTTCGAGCAGACCTTCATGTTCTATCTGCCGCGGATCTGCGAGCACTGCCTCAATCCGTCGTGTATGGCGTCGTGCCCGTCCGGGGCGATCTACAAACGCGCCGAGGACGGGATCGTGCTGGTGGATCAGGACCGCTGCCGCGGCTGGCGGCAGTGCATCACCGGATGTCCTTACAAGAAAATCTATTTCAACCACAAGTCGGGCAAGGCCGAGAAGTGCACGCTGTGCTATCCGCGGATCGAGGTGGGGCAACCGACGGTGTGCTCGGAGACCTGCGTCGGCCGCCTCCGCTACCTCGGTCTGTTCCTCTACGACGTCGACGCGGTGACCGCCGCGGCGTCGACCCCGGATCCGCAGGACCTGTATCAGGCACAACTGGACCTGCTGCTCGACCCGAACGACCCACAGGTCATCGCCGCGGCGCGCCGGGACGGCATCCCCGAGGACTGGCTCGATGCCGCACGCCGGTCGCCGATCTATGCGCTGGCCAAGGAGTTCCGGGTGGCGTTGCCGTTGCACCCGGAGTACCGCACCATGCCGATGGTCTGGTACGTCCCGCCGCTGTCGCCGATCGTGGACCTGCTCGCCGGCCAGGGCCACGACGCCGAGGACCACCGAAATCTGTTCGGCGCCATCGACACCCTCCGCATCCCGGTGGAGTACCTGGCCGAGCTGTTCACCGCCGGGGACACCGGCGTGATCGACACCGTGCTGCGGCGCCTCGCCGCGATGCGCTCCTACATGCGCGATGTGACCCTCGGGCGCGAGACCGACGCGACCATCCCGGCGTCGGTCGGGCTGTCGGAGGAGCAGATCTACCGGATGTACCGACTGATGGCACTCGCCAAATACGAAGAGCGCTATGTGATCCCCCCGGCACACCTGGAGCAGGCGGAGAACCTCGACGAGATGGCCTGCTCCCTGGACTACGACGACGGGCCCGGGATGTTCGAGTCGGGGGCCTTCGGCGAGGCCAGTGGCCGGCCCGCCCCGGTGTCGGTGGAGACCTTCCACGCGCTGCGCCAACGCCAGACCAGCGATTCGGCGACCAGCGAGTCGGTGCTGGCCGGCCGCACCAACCTGCTGAACTGGGACGGCAACGGCGCGCCGGCCGGCCTGTTCCCGCGTCGTGAGGACCGATCATGAGGCTGCGGATGCGACGCCCCCTCACCACCACCGATCACCGCGTCGTCCACCAGGTGGCGTCATGGTGTCTGGGCTACCCGGATGACGCGCTGCTGGCGCGCCTTCCGCTACTCGACGCCGCACTGGCCGAACAGGATGACACCGAGGCCACCGATCTGCTGCGCGGCATGGTGCGACATCTCGCCCAGACACCGCCGGAGGTGTTGCGCCACGACTACATCGACCTGTTCGACCTGAATCGCAAACACACGCTGTACCTGACCTATTGGACCGACGGTGACACCCGACGCCGCGGTGAATCACTGGCCGCGATCAAACAGCTCTACCGCGATTCGGGTTTCGTCGTCGACCTCCACGGCGAACTGCCGGATCATCTCCCGATCATCCTGGAGTTCTGCGCCATCGCCGATCCCGAGCGCGGCACCGAACTGCTCCGGACACACCGACGGGCCCTCGAGTCGATCCGGCAGGCATTGACTGAGCGTGGCAGCCGCCATGCCGACGTCCTCACCGCGATCTGCTCCACCCTGCCTGCCGGGGAGGGCACGGGATTCGGGGTGCGTACCGAGATCCCCATCGAGGCAGTCGGTCTGGAGACGTTCCGATGAGCATCTTCCTGTGGGGAGTCCTGCCGTACATCACGCTGCTGACCGTCATCGGCGGCACCATCTGGCGCTACCGCTACGACAAGTTCGGCTGGACCACCCGCTCGTCGGAGCTGTACGAGTCGCGGCTGTTGCGATTCGCCTCCCCCCTGTTCCACTACGGCATCCTCGTGGTGATCGCCGGCCACGCCATCGGCCTGGTCATCCCCCAGTCGTGGACCGACGCCATCGGGATCTCGGAGACGATGTACCACTGGGGTGCAGCCGGTTTCGGGCTGATCGCCGCCGTCGCCACCCTGGTCGGCGTAGGTCTGCTGATCTATCGACGCCGCACCACCGGACCGGTGTTCATGGCGACCACCCGCAACGACAAACTCATGTACCTGGTGCTCGTCTGCGCCCTGGTGGCCGGCACCGTGATCACCGTGGTCGGCGCGGTCGACCCCCACGGTGAGGGGGTGAACTACCGGGAGACCGTCTCACCGTGGTTCCGGTCGGTCTTCTTCCTCCACCCCGACATCGACGCGATGTCGGCGGCGCCGTTACGGTTCCACATCCACGTGGTGATCGGCATGCTGCTGTTCTGCCTGGTGCCGTTCACCCGGCTGGTCCACATCTTCACCGCCCCACTGCACTACTTCTTCCGGCCCTACATCGTCTACCGCAGCCGTGACGTGGCGGCGGCGCCCGGAAACCGTCCGAGCCGACCGGGCTGGGCCCCGGTCGGAGTGAGGGATCGCGACCGATGACCACCGTGCCCACCACCCCCGTCGCCGTCTCCGCACGTGCGCAGTCGGTCAACCTGACCCTGGCGACCCTCGCCTTCACCGTCAGCTTCTGGGCATGGAACCTGATCGGGCCGTTGGGTATCCGGTACGCAGAGGACCTCGGGTTGTCGGCATCGCAGAAGTCGGTGCTGGTGGCCATCCCGATCCTGGTGGGTTCGGTGGGCCGAATCCTCACCGGCGCCCTCACCGACCGCTTCGGTGGCCGCACCATGTTCCCGATCCTGCTGATCGCGACAGTCCCGTTCGTCCTGCTGGTGGCGCTCGGCGGGTACCTCGACAGCTACTGGTTGCTGATCGCCGCCGGATTCTTCCTCGGGATCGGCGGCACCACCTTCGCCGTCGGCATCCCGTTCGTGAACTCCTGGTACGACCCGTCCCGACGCGGATTCGCCACCGGTGTCTTCGGCGCAGGTATGGGCGGGACCGCCCTCTCGGCGTACTTCACCCCACGATTCGTGTCGTGGTTCGGCTATGTCACCACGCATGTGATCATCGCGGTGGTGCTGGTGGTGGTCGCGCTGATCTGCCGCACCTGGATGCGGGATTCGCCACGCTGGGCGCCCAACCACGATCCGGTGGTACCGAAACTGGTTGCCGCGGCGAAACTCCCGGTGACGTGGCAGATGAGTTTCCTCTATGCCGCGGCATTCGGCGGATTCGTCGCGTTCTCCACCTACCTTCCGACCTATCTCAACGATGTGTACTCGCTGGACATCAAGGCCGCGGGCACACGCACCGCCGGATTCGCGATCGCCGCGGTCATCGCACGCCCCGTCGGCGGGGTACTCGCCGACCGGTTCGGACCGCGGCCGATCACACTGATCTCGTGTGGCGGTGCCGCGGTCCTGGCGATCTGGATGATGACCAAACCACCACTGGAACTGCCCGCCGGCGTCGACTTCGTCCTGATGGCGCTGTGCATGGGCCTCGGCTCCGGATCGGTGTTCACCTGGGTCGCGCAGGCAGCACCGGCCGAACGGGTCGGGTCGGTCACCGGGATCGTCGGTGCGGCAGGCGGTCTGGGCGGGTTCTTCCCACCGCTGGTGATGGGTGCGACCTATGACGCCGTCGACCACAGCTACACGATCGGGTTGGGCCTGCTCGTCGGATTCGCCGCGCTGGCAACACTGTTCACGGCATTCGGGATTCCCCGCCGCTGACCGGTCCGGTGCGGGTGACCGCATCCTGGCAGGCACTGTTCACCGCAGGCAGCACCTGCGGCCGGAAGCCCGCGCCCCGCCGGATGGTCGACGCCGCGACCACCCCACCGGCCGCACAGCACCCTGCCGCGATCCACATCGCGACACCGAAACCGGTGCCGAGCGGCTGCCCCGGTCCGACGTCGAGACCGGCAACGGCGGGCAGCACCGCAACCGCCACCAGTCCGGCCACGCGGGCGACGGCGTTGTTGACCCCCGACGCGGTACCGGCCCGGGCGTCGTCGACGGCACCGAGCGCCGCCGCGGTCAACGGGGCCACGGTGACCGCCATCCCCAGCCCGAACACCACCACCGCCGGGAACACCGCGCCGAGATAGCTCGCGCCCGGAGTCACGCGCGCCATCAGCGCCAGCCCGATGCCCGCGATCACCGGGCCCACCGTCATCGGGATGCGGGGACCGGTGCGCTGGGCCAGACGCCCCGAGACCGGCGACCCGAACAGCATGATCAGCGTGCTGGGGAACATCGCGGCACCGGCCTCGAATGCCGAATAGCCCAGACTCTGCTGCAACTGCAGGGCCAGCAGGAACAGGGCACCGCCCAGCGCCGCATACACCAGCAGGGTGGTCAGGTTGGCCCCGCTGAACTGCCTCGACCGGAACAGTTGCCAGGGCAACAGCGGGGCGGACACACGCGTCTCGACGACGCCGAAGCCGATCAGGGCCACGATGCCGACGACTCCGGCCACGATCGTCGGGGACGACCAGCCGCGGCCCGGGCCCTCGATCAGCGCATAGACCACCCCGGCGAGTCCGAGTGTCATCATGGCCGCCCCGGCCACGTCGAGGCGCCCGTCGGCGCGATCTCTGGACTCGGGCACATGCCGCACCGCGATCGCGATGGCGGCAACCGCGAGCGGGACGCTCAGGAAGAACACCCACCGCCAGGACACCGCGTCGACCAGCCAGCCGCCGACGAAGGGCCCCAGAGCGCTGGTCGCACCCGACATCCCCGCCCACACGCCCACCGCACCGCCCCGGTCGTCCGGGCTGATCTCGGCGTTGATCAGGGCCAGGCTGCCGGGCACCACCGCGGCGGCCGCGACCCCCTGGACGAGTCGGGCCACGACGAGCCATTCGACGCCGGGTGCCAGCCCGCAACCGGCCGAGGCGACCGCGAACACCGCCAGGCCGCCGACGAAGATCGCACGCCGACCGTAACGATCACCGGCGACCCCGCCGACGAGCAGCAGCGCACCGAGGGTCAGCATGTAGCCGTCGAGGACCCACTGCTGGCCGCGGAGGTCGGTCTCGAGGTCACGGGCGATCGCCGGGAGTGCGACCGTCACCACGGTGCTGTCGAGGAACGCCACCCCGGAACCGAGTACGGCGGCGGCGATCAGCCACCGGCCCTGCGCGGACGCCGCCCGGATACCGGCGTCCGCGGTCATGGGCCGTCTGCGCTCACGCCTTCTCCTGCATCGACGACCGCGCCGGATTGCCCTGCGCGTCCTTCTTGGGATCGGGCTCGTCGGCCTTCGCCCGCACCCCCTGCTCGATCCGTGCCCCCACCCCCTCGTCGATCCGGCGCCAGTACTCGAACGCGCGACCGAGGACCGGCTCGCTCACACCATTGAGCAGATGGCCGACGACGTTGTCCACCAACCGGTCCCGGGCGGCGTCGTCGAGGACGTCGCGCACCATGGTGCCGGCCTGTCCCCAGTCGTCGTCCTCCGGATGGTCGACGTAGGCGCTCCGCACGATCTGACCGTCGGCAGCCCACTGCGGCTCGGGTTGACCGGTGAATCCCGACGCCGACGGCCCGCCCTTCGAGTTGGGTGCGTAGACCGGGTCGGTGACCGGCGTGATCCGCATGGCACCGTCCTTGGAATAGCTGTGCACCGGGCATCGCGGTGCGTTCACCGGGATCTGTTTGTAGTTGCCGCCCAGCCGTGCCCGATGGGCGTCGGCGTAGCTGAACACCCGGGCGAGGAGCATCCGGTCCGGGCTGAATCCGATGCCGGGTACCACATTGTTCGGTTCGAAGGCCGCCTGCTCGATCTGGGCGTGATTGTCGGTGGGGTTGGTGTGCAACGTCATCCGCCCCACCTCGTGCAGGGGATAGTCGCCGTGCGGCCACACCTTGGTCAGGTCGAACGGGTTGAACCGATAGGCGACCGCGTCGTCGTAGGGCATCAGCTGGACCTTCAGTGTCCAACTCGGATGGTCTCCCGCAGCGATCGTCTCGAACAGGTCACGCGTGTGGAAATCGGTGTCGGCAGAGACCATCTGGTCGGCCTCGTCCTGGGTGAAGAACTCCACCCCCTGATCGGTGATGAAGTGGTACTTCACCCAGTGCTTCACCCCAGAGGCGTTGACCCACAGATAAGTATGCGAGCTGTAGCCGTTCATATGACGCCACGTCTTGGGGATTCCGCGGTCACCCATCAGCCAGGTGACCTGGTGTGCCGACTCCGGCGAGAGCGTCCAGAAGTCCCATTGCATGTCGTGATCGCGAAGATTGTTGTCGGCGCGGCGTTTCTGCGACCGGATGAAGTGCTGGAACTTCATCGGGTCCTTCATGAAGAACACCGGCGTGTTGTTCCCCACCATGTCGTAGATGCCCTCGTCGGTGTAGAACTTGAGCGCGAATCCTCGCGGGTCACGCCAGGTGTCGGGGCTCCCCCGCTCGCCGGCCACCGTGGAGAAGCGCGCCATCATGTCGGTCTTCACACCGGATCGGAACACCGACGCGCACGTGTAGGCCGACACGTCCTGTGTCACCTCGAACGTCCCGAACGCCCCGCTGCCCTTTGCATGCGGCTGCCGTTCCGGAATGCGTTCGCGGTTGAACTGGGCCATCTGCTCGATCAGGTAGTGATCGTGCAGGACGATCGGCCCGGCCGGGCCCACCGTCAACGAGTGCTCGTCACTCCCTGCCGGAGCACCGGAATCGGTTGTGGTGTAGTAATTGTCGGGCTGTGTCATTCGTATCGTCTCCAACGCAGATTGATTCACGGGACCAGCGATCCCGCCGTCACCGCGTGACGCCTGAGGGTGCAGGCGGCGGTGCACCTGATTTTCAGCTCCGCCCCCGACTGTAGCCGTCCGAGCCGATTTCCGCCGCCGGCGCCCGGTGATACAGTGAATATTCTTCCACCAGAACGCATTCTCTTTCTTGCGAGTCCGATTCAGCCCGCTGCGAGCGGTGGTCGGGTGCGGGCCGACCACCGGAGGCGGTACGGACACGGGCGACGACTCGATATCGAGCCGGGCCGATCAGGTCAACGGCTCACCGTCGAAGCGTTCACGGGTGACGAAGTCGCGCACCTCGACCCGGCGCAGGCGGGTGAGTTGGCGGACCGGCCTGCCGAGCGGGATCACCGCGGCCAGTGCGTGAGAATCCGGTATTCCCAACAGTTCTCGCACGGCCGGCTCCTCGGCGACGGCCATACTGGTGATGGTCCCGCCGTATCCGCGGGAGCGGGCGATGGTGAGGATGTTCCAGACGAGCGGATAGATCGATGCGCCACCGACGATCCCGATGCGATCGAGTCCCGAATCGGTGGTGGCGACCTTGCCGAGGTCCACCGCCGCCACCAGCACCACCGGAGCCGTCACGATCGAACTTACAAAACCGTCGACACCGGGAACCGCGGCGATCTCCTCGGGAGTCGCGGTGGTGGGCTGCAACGGATTCCACGGGTTCTCGCCCCTTCTGCGCTGTGCGAGGTAGCGTCGGGCGGCGGGTTTGCTCAGCTCCGCGAGACGCGCCTTGGTGTCGGCGTCACGAACGACGACGATGTGCGCACCCTGCCGATTTCCGCCGCTCGGGGCGAATCGTGCGGTGTCGAGGATCTCGACGAGAACGTCGTCGGGCAGTGGTGCGTCGGTGAACTCACGCGCCGCGAACGTGGTGCGGATGACGTCGTCGAATTCCATCGTGGCCTCTCATCGTCGGGTGGCGTCAGTCCCATCGTGCCCCTCGAACCCGATCGACCGCACGGTGGGCATGCAGAAGTGCCCGGTCAACGGGTTGGAGCGCCCGGTCAACGCGGTCGGGTGCCCGGTCAACGCGATTGGGCGCCCGGTCAACGCGGTGGGGCGCCCGGTCAACGCGATCAGGCGCCCGGTCAACGGGGTGGAGCGCCCGATCAACGCGGTCGGGTGCCCGATCGGCGTGGTGCGGGTGGGTCAGGGAAGCAGTCGTGCGATGCGGGCGATGCCGTGGTGCAGACGTGACGTCGCATGCCAGCGGGCTGCCCGCGCGGCCCGGTCCCAGCCCAATGCGGCGCATCGGGCCGCCTCACCGTCGAAGAACGCGTTCTCCTCGGCGAAGCGGCGGCCGTCGACGGCCTGGACCGAGCTCACCGACTCGACGTGGCGGCGGTACCGGAACACCACCGTCGGGTCGTGGACCAGGCTGCCACCGGCGGCGGTGAGGTCGACGAGCAGGGCGAGGTCGAGCACGATCTCCAGTCCGGGCCGGAACCCGACCTGCCGCACCGCGTCGGTGTTCCACAGCAGCGACGGGAAGTAGGTCCAGTTGCCGTGGTAGAGCCCGGCGGCCAGCCGCTCCCCCGACAGCACGCCGGCACGGCGCGGTGCGAGGACGGATTTGATGCGGTCGCCGAGCGGGCGGACCACGGCGTCGTCGGCGTCGATCACCTCCACACCCGGGGCGATCACCGCCGCACCCGGATTCTGCTCGACGAGTCGTCGCACCGTGGCCAGATAGTCCGGGAGCATCACGTCGTCGCAGCCCATCACCACGAACCACCCGGCGGTGACGAGCTCCACACAGCGCCGGAAGTTGCCGTTGACCCCGAGATTGGTCTCGTTGCGCACGTACTCGACGCGCCCGTCACCCAACCCCGACAGCCATTCCCGCGGTTGCGGATCCGGATAGCAGTCGTCCACGACGACCAGCCGGAGGTCCGGATCGGACTGCGCGAGCACACTGCGCACAGATCGTCGGAACTGTCCGGGATCTCCGTAGTACGGCATCATCACGTCGATCGGCACCCGACCAGCCTAGAAGGTTGCTGTGGATCTCTGGGCTAGGGTTACGCCCATGACCGGCCCCGCGACGACCAACGAGGACGTCTGGCTGGTGATCCCCGTCTACAACGAGGCGCAGGTCATCGCCGACGTCGTCACCGAGGCTGCCGCGACGTTCCCGAACATCGTGTGCGTCGACGACGGCAGCCGCGACGACTCCGCCGCCCGCATCGCCGGCACCTCCGCACACCTCGTCCGCCATCCGGTGAACCTCGGGCAGGGTGCGGCGATCCAGACCGGTGTCGAGTATGCGCGGGCGCAGCCCGGCGCCCGGTTCTTCGTCACCTTCGACGCCGACGGCCAGCACCGCGTCGACGATGTGGTGGCCATGATCGGGCGGCTGCGTACCGAACCCGTCGACATCATCGTGGGCACCCGGTTCGCCGAGGGGCGCAGCGAATCGGTGCCACTGGTCCGCCGAATGGCCTTGCGTACCATCGTGTTCCTCAGTCCACGCACCCGCAGGCTGGGACTGACCGATGCGCACAACGGGTTACGCGCGTTCAACCGGACCGTCGCCGATCAGCTCGACCTGCTGATGAGCGGGATGAGCCACGCCTCGGAATTCGTGACCCTGATCGACCGCAACGGATGGCGGGTCGCCGAGCAGCCGGTCACCATCCTCTACACCGACTATTCGCGCGCCAAGGGGCAATCGTTGATCAACGGGGTGAACATCCTCGCCGACGGCATCTTCCACAGCACGGCGCGGAGGTGAGCGAGATGATCTGGTTCCAGATCCTGGCGATCGTCGGCATCCTCGCACTGGTCATGTTCTTCATCGTCAACCGCGGCACCGCCCGCGCCTCGGCCGGCGTGAAACTGCTGTTCGTCGCATTCGTCGCCTTCGGCCTGTACGCGATGTTCCGGCAGGACGACATCACCTGGCTGGCCAACCGGCTGGGTATCCAACGCGGGCTGGACCTGGTGCTGTTCCTGCTGGTGATCGCCTTCGCGTTCACCACCGTGTCGACCTATCTGCGGTTCCGCGACCTCGAGGTGCGCTACGCCCGACTCGCCCGGGCCATCGCACTGCAGAACGCACAACCGACGATCAGAGGTACGGCGGCATCCGAGGATGCCGCGGCACCGGACGAGCACACCCCCGACGACCCGACCCGCTGAGACGGACCGGACGGCGGGACCGGACGGCGGGACCGGACCGGCCACATCAGGACAGGGTCTGCAAGAACTGCTTCACGTCGTCGAACTGCGGGAGCAGACCGAGGTCGCGGGCCGCGAACAGTCCGGGGGCCTCGGTGTCCTTGGGTGAGAGCTCATA
Source organism: Gordonia desulfuricans NBRC 100010 (assembly GCF_001485495.1). Classification (GTDB taxonomy): domain Bacteria; phylum Actinomycetota; class Actinomycetes; order Mycobacteriales; family Mycobacteriaceae; genus Gordonia; species Gordonia desulfuricans. The sequence continues at coordinate 53,757 of NZ_BCNF01000037.1, forward strand.
GGTCAGCGGCGATCCGTCACGCGCGGTGGTCGGCCACTCGATACCCAGCTGCGGGTCGAGTGGGTCGATGCCGTGCTCGCGGCCCGGGTTGTAGCCGGTGGAGCACAGGTATGTGACCGTGGAACCGTCCTCGAGTGCACAGAACGCGTGACCGAGCCCCTCCGACAGGTACACCGCACGACGGTCGGCGTCGTCGAGCAGGACGGTGTCGTAGGTGCCGAAGGTGGGCGAACCGACGCGGATGTCGACGATCACGTCGAGGACCGCCCCCTTGGGGCAGGTGACGTATTTGGCCTGGCCGGGCGGGACGTCGGCGAAATGCACGCCACGCAGCACACCGGCCGCCGACACCGACAGGTTGACCTGCGCGAGATCGAATCGGTGGCCGATGGTCTCGGCGATCACGTCCGCCTTGAACGCCTCGGTGAACAGGCCCCGGGCGTCACCGTGCAGCACCGGGGTGAACTCCCAGGCCCCGTCGATCGTCAGCGGTCGCACCTTCATCGTCCAACGTCTCCTTCGATCGTGAGTTTCTAGAAACCCTTGCCGCGGGCCAACAGTTCGAGCAGGTAGTCGCCGTAGCCGGACTTGCGCAGCGGCTCGGCACGCGCGGCGAGCTCGTCGTCGTCGATGAACCCGTGCCGCCAGGCGATCTCCTCGGGGACCGCGATCTTGAGGCCCTGCCGCTGTTCGACGGTGCGCACGAAGTTCCCGGCGTCCAGCAACGAGTCGAACGTACCGGTATCCAGCCATGCCGTGCCACGCGGAAGGACGGTGACCTTCAGCCGGCCCTGCGCCAGATAGTGGGCGTTGATGTCGGTGATCTCGTATTCGCCACGCGCACTTGGCTTCAGGCCACGGGCGATCTCGATCACCTCGTTGTCGTAGAAATACAGTCCGGGTACCGCATAGTGAGACCTCGGATTCTCCGGCTTCTCCTCCAACGACACCGCGGTGCCGTGCTCGTCGAAGTCGACGACGCCGTATGCACTCGGATCGGCCACCCGGTAGGCGAAGATCGCGCCGCCGTCGATCCCGCCGAAACCCTGCAACTGGGTACCCAGTCCGGGACCGTAGAAGATGTTGTCGCCCAGCACCAGAGCCACCGAGTCGGTACCGATGTGGTCGGCGCCGAGGGTGAACGCCTGCGCCAGACCGTCCGGCGAATCCTGCGTGCGGTAGGTCAGGGAGATACCGAATCGCGTTCCGTCGCCGAGCAACCCACGAAAGGCGGCGGCGTCGTTCGGCGTGGTGATGATCAGGATGTCGCGGATGCCGGCGAGCATCAACGTCGACAACGGGTAATAGATCATCGGCTTGTCGTAGACCGGGACGAGCTGTTTGCTCACACCCTGTGTGATCGGGTGCAGGCGGCTGCCGGTGCCCCCGGCCAGGATGATCCCGCGCATGGCTCACCAGCGTAGCGGCTGCCGCACCCGACGCGGTGAGTCCGACGTCGGTAGACTTCCCGCCGTCGACGACAGGAGGAGATCCGACAATGCGCGTCCTGGTCACCGGCGGTGCCGGCTTCATCGGTGCGAACTTCGTGTTGCGTACCGCGGCCCGCCGCTCCGAGGTGCGTATACGCGTCCTCGACAAACTCACCTATGCCGCCAATCCGGCGACCCTGGCCTCGGTGGCCGACACCGTCGAACTGGTCCAGGGCGACATCGCCGACGCCGAACTCGTCGACTCCCTGGTCGCCGACTCGGACCTGGTGGTGCATTTCGCCGCCGAGTCGCACAACGACAACTCGCTGTCGGACCCGTCGGCGTTCGTCCAGACCAACCTGGTCGGCACCTACACGCTCCTCGAGGCGGTCCGCCGCCATCAGGTGCGGTTCCACCACATCAGCACCGACGAGGTGTACGGCGACCTCGAGCTCGACGACCCGGCACGATTCACCGAGCACACCCCGTACAACCCGTCGAGCCCGTACAGCTCCACCAAGGCCGGCAGCGACCTGCTGGTACGCGCCTGGGTGCGGTCGTTCCAGGTGCCCGCGACGATCTCCAACTGCTCCAACAACTATGGGCCGTACCAGCATGTGGAGAAGTTCATCCCGCGGCAGATCACCAACGTGCTGTCGGGGGTGCGGCCGCGGCTGTACGGCGACGGGCGCAATGTGCGCGACTGGATTCACGTCGACGACCACAACGACGCGGTGTGGACGATCATCGAGAAGGGCACCATCGGCGAGACGTACCTGATCGGCGCCGACGGCGAGGTGGACAACCGCACCGTCGTCGAGACGATCCTGGAACTGCTCGGCCGGCCCCGCGATGCCTTCGACTTCGTCACCGACCGCCCGGGCCACGACCGCCGCTACGCCATCGACTCGACCCGTCTGCGGACCGAACTCGGCTGGCAGCCGCAGTATGTGGACTTCCGGTCCGGGCTGTCGGCGACCATCGACTGGTACCGCGAGCACGAGTCGTGGTGGCAGACCGCCAAGGACGCCGCCGAGCAGAAGTATGCGGTCACCGAGAAGGTGCTGGGCTGAACCCCGTGTCCGGTCGCGGTTCGAGGTGACGGCTCACACCGGGACCGTGCGCTGCAGGAACGCGATCTGATCGGCGACCACCCGCTCGAACCCGTCGTCGACGTAGATGTCGAAGTGCCCGTCGGGATAGCGGTTGAGCGTCACCATCGGTGACGCCTCCGCCGCGGTGATCGTCGGGCCGGCGGGGGCCACGGTGTCGCGGTCGCACACGCAGATCAGGGTGGGGACCCGGAGCCGGCGGATCGACCGGACCGGGTGATACAGCGGCAGGGTCAGTGCCACGCGCGCGGTCACCGCGTTGGTGAACTCTGCGTCGTCGGGGACCAGCCGCAGATAGCCGGACTCGGCGTCGGCGGCGGTCATCAGCGCGGCATCGTGCGCACGTCCGACCAGCCCCACCCGCACCGGTGGACGACGCAGGAGTGTGGCGCCGGCGTCGGCGAGCCCGAGCGCGGTGACCTTGACCGCCCCGGCCCGATCCAGGGCCCGCAGCGATGCGAGTCCGCTGGTGAACGGGCATTGGGCGATCACCGCGGCCAGATCCGGGTGCCGGGCGCCGATGACCAGCGCGTGACCGGCACCGAATGAGGTTCCCCAGATGACGATGCGAGCGGTGTCGACGTCGGGCAGGGTGCGGGTGAAGGTGATCGCTGCGTCCCAGTCGGCGAGCTGCCGGCGGATGGACAGCAGCTCCCGCGGCCGGCCGCCGCTGTCGCCGAAGTGGCGGTAGTCGAACACCAGGCATGCATATCCGGCGGCGGTGAACCGTTCGGCGAAGGCGTCCAGCCGCATCCGGCGGGTCGCACCGAGCCCGTGCGCCATCACGATGACCGGCGGGTTCGGCGAGTCGGGCCGGTACAGCCAGGCCCGACAGGTCACTCCCGACGATGCGAACTCGACATCGGACCTCTTCATGGTTGACTCCCTGCACACAGATGGTGCCACCGGCCATTGTCACGGTATCGGACACCGATCGGTGCGGTCCAGCCCACAGGACCCGAACAGGAACAATTCAGACAGGGCGAATACCGTGGTCGGCATGCGCGTACTCGTGAGTGGTGGAGCCGGATACATCGGATCACACACCGTGATCAGGCTGGTGCAGGCCGGACACGACGTGGTGGTGGTCGACGATTTCAGCAATTCCAAGCCGACGGTGATCGCGCGGCTCGAGGGTCTGACCGGCATCCGCATCCCGGTACACGTCGTCGACCTGACCGACGTCGACAAGACCGAGCAGGTCTTCGCACACGAGCAGATCGACGCGGTGATCCACTTCGCCGGGTTCAAGGCGGTCGGCGAGTCGGTGGCCAAGCCGCTCGAGTACTACCAGAACAACCTCGACAGCACCTTCTCGCTGCTGCGCGCGATGCGCCGCCACGGCGTGCACACGCTGGTGTTCTCGTCGTCGGCGACGGTGTACGGCGCCGAACCGGTACTGCCGATGACCGAGGACTCACCGACGTCGGCGACCAACCCGTACGGCTGGACCAAGGTGATGATCGAGCAGGTCCTGCGCGACGTCGCCGCCAGCGACGATGCCCTGCGGATCGCCGCGCTGCGCTACTTCAACCCGGTGGGTGCGCACCCGAGCGGACAGATCGGCGAGGACCCCAGCGGCATCCCGAACAACCTCATGCCCTTCGTCGCGCAGGTCGCGGTGGGGCGTCGGGAGTCGTTGTCGGTGTTCGGTGACAACTACCCCACCCCCGACGGAACCGGTGTGCGTGACTACATCCACGTCGACGACCTCGCCGCCGGGCATGTCGCGGCACTGGAACGGCTCGTCGCCGTCGATCCCGGGTTGTCGGTGTGGAATCTCGGCACCGGCAAGGGGGTCTCGGTGCTCGAGGTGATCAAGGCCTTCGAGCGTGCCAGCGGCCGGGACATCCCGTATCAGATCGCACCGCGGCGGGCCGGCGACATCGCCGCGTCGTATGCCGACCCCACTCGGGCGAACACCGAATTGGGTTGGTATGCAACCAAGACCATCGACGACATGTGCGCCGACACCTGGCGCTGGCAGTCGAGTAACCCGAACGGCTACCCGGACTGAGTTGTCGGGGTCGAGCGGCAACGGGCGCGGCTGCCGAGGTCAGCCGGCGGGCTGCGTCTCCTGCGGCAAAGTGACCCGATAGACCGTCGCCGAGCCCTGCCGGAACACCTCGGTGAGGCCGGGGGCACCGTTGCGACGCAACGCGAGGAACGGATCACCCTGGTGACCGTGCGCGGGATCGGGGGCACCGCGCTGGAATCCCCAGTAGCTCGGCGGTGAATCGATCACGTACTGCACGTTCATGTCCCGCACGATCGCGTCGATGTGCGGGTCGGCACCGATCCGGTCCACACCCCAGAACAGGTCGCGCTGCCGCTCGGAGAAGTCGTTGGCCCGATAGAACGGGAACATCGGGGTCAGTCCGGTGACCGGATAGATCCACCCCGTGCCCTGATCGAGGTTGTTCATGATCAGCCCGTCGTGGGCCCCCGGCTGAGCGTCGAGCCAGGCGTAGGCGGCGAGATCGTCGGGTCCGATCCGGACCTCGTGCCGGTTCTTGCTGGCGATCAGCGCATTCGACGGATACCGCCACACCCCGGCACCGGCGACCAATGCCAGCAGGACGACGAACACCACCGGCCGCGTCCACGACCGGGCACCCCCGAACCGGTCGGCCACCCACACCCCGGCGACACCGACCGCCAGACCGGCGGCGGCCGCGGAGAACATCGCGGTGACGAACGTCAGACGATGCCCCGAGTTGTAGAAGTAGCCGCCGAGCGTGCCCAACGGCCCCGACAACGGCCCCAGCGCGACCACCGAGTTGGCGGTGAGCAGCACGAACACCGCCCACGCGGCGATCGCCGCCCAGCAGCGGGCCCAGATCATCACCACCAGACCGAGCACGGCGAGCCCCACCAGCCACCAGATGCGGTGCTCGCTGATCGGGACGGTGGCGTTGAACAGGGCCTGCGACACCGCCGTCCCCACCCCGGCGGTCTCGTCGCGGAACTCGAACCCCGACAGCTCGTTGTTGTCGGCGATGCGCATCGTCCCGTAGATCACCGGGAGGATCGCCACCAGGGCGAGGACACCGGTGAGCGCCAGGGCCCCGGCGTCGACGACACGCCCGTGCACCGGTCGCCACAGGGCCTGCACGAGCCACCACAGCCCGACGATGACGGCGATCAGGATCAGCCCCGACGGATGGGTCGCGGTGACGCCGGCGATGGCCAGGGCGGCGGGCAGGATCCGGCGACGGTCACCGACCGCGGAGATCGTCAGCACCGCGGCCACCGGCGCGAGGGACACACCCACCGCGTTGGGCACCGACGTCACCGACACCTCGACATAGGGCAGCGACGGGAACAGTGCTGCGATGGCCGCGGCGAGACCTGCGGCGTAGGCCGAGGTGGTGGTCGAGAATCGGTGCCGGGCACACCAATACGCCAGGGCCGCCACCCCGAGCGGAACGGTCACCGCCAGTGTCGCAGGCGAATACGTGTTGTAGAGCTCGACGGTGTTCGCACTCGTCAGATCGAATTCCAGGGCGCCCAGGGCATGCCAGGTGTTCGGGTAGTAGTTGAAGCCGTGGGTGTCGTAGTTCATCAGCTCGCCCATACGCAGCGACGACCCGACACCGGTCTCGTGGATCCAGCGCAGAGAACTGGCGTGCCACAAAGCATCCCAGATCTGCGGGATGTTGTTCAGCCCGCCGGGTGCGGTCTGCACGAGCGGCCGGATACACGTGACGGCGATGATCACCCCGCCGAGCACCGGCCCCAGCGCGGCAATCCCGGCCGCACGCACACCGAGGGGCGGATCGTCGGATGTGTCCGGTTCGGTGTCAACGGATTTCGGAACCGCCCAGCGCCGGATCCCGGCATGGTAGATCCCGGCGACCGCGAACGCCCCCACCCACGCCAGCAGTGCGGTCACCGGGTTCCACTCGAAACCGATCGCACCGTAGACCACCGTGGCGATACCGACCATCGCCAATGTCAGCGGCGGACCGGCGACCAGCGCCACCGGCCACGACAGCGACATCCGGCGGCCGATCGCGGCCCCGGGGATCACCAGTAGCAGCGCGGTCACCACGCAAACCCATGCACCGAGAAGCATCGGGGCCCCCTTCTGCTTTCGATGGTGGACGTTACCGAAGCGGTGGCACCGACCGTAGGATTGGGCGGTGCCGACCGCCGATCCGAGTGTGCCGACCCCTCGCCGCAAGGCGATCATCCTGGCGACATGCTGTCTGAGTCTGCTCATCGTCTCGATGGATGCCACCATCGTGAACGTCGCACTCCCGGCGATCCGGACGGATCTCAGCGGTTCGGTGTCGGATCTGCAATGGGTGATCGACGTCTACACGCTGGTGCTGGCGAGTCTGCTGATGCTGTCCGGGGCCACCGCCGACCGGTACGGCCGCAAACGACTGTTCCAGATCGGGTTGTCGGTGTTCGCGCTCGGCTCGCTGCTGTGTTCACTCGCCCCCACCATCGGTTTCCTGATCGCCGCCCGCGCCGTGCAGGCGATCGGCGGGTCGATGCTCAACCCGGTGGCCATGTCGATCATCACGCAGGTGTTCGTCGAACCCCGCGAACGCGCCCGGGCGATCGGCATGTGGGGCGCGGTCGTGGGCATCTCCATGGCGGTGGGACCCATCGTCGGCGGCCTCCTGATCGACCTCATCTCCTGGCAGGCGGTGTTCTGGATCAACCTGCCGGTGTGTGCGATCGCGATCGCGCTGACCGCGATCTTCGTGCCGGAATCACGCTCGCCGGTGGTCCGCACCCTCGATCCGGTCGGCCAGATCCTCGCGATCATCGCCCTGGCCACCCTGGTCTACGGGCTGATCGAGGGCCCCGAGCACGGCTGGTCGTCGCCGACCACGCTGATCGTGTTCACCGTCGCGGCGGTGTCGGTGGCCGGGTTCCTGATCTGGGAGCGCCGCCATCCCGATCCGTTCATCGACCTGCGGTTCTTCGGCAGCGTGCCGTTCTCGTCGGCGACGCTGATCGCGGTCAGCGCCTTCGCCGCCTATGGCGCATTCCTGTTCCTGATGTCGATCTACCTGCAGTCGGTGCGCGGCCTGAGCGCCATCGAGACCGGCGCCTTGTTCCTCCCGCTGGCCGTCGCCACCATGATCAGTTCCCCGTTGTCGGGGGCGGCGGTCGGCCGGTACGGTCCGCGGCTGTCGCTGACGGTGTCGGGGGTGATGCTGATCGCCAGCGGTGTGCTCATGCTCGGCGTCGACGCCGACACCTCGCTGGTGCTGCTCGGTGTGGCGTTCGCCCTGTTCGGAATCGGATTCGGTGTGGTCAACGCCCCGATCACCAATTCCGCGGTGAGCGGTATGCCCCGTGAACGGGCCGGCGCGGCGTCGGCGATCGCCTCCACCAGCCGGCAGGTCGGCGTGAGCATCGGCGTCGCGCTGGCGGGCAGTGTCACCGGCGCGTCGGCGGAGGCCACGCTGGGCGCGGACTTCGCCGACGCCATGCACCCGATGTGGGTGATGGTGGTGATCCTGGCGGCGGTGATCCTGGCGCTGGGCATCATCTCGACCACCCGCTGGGGTACCCGGACCGCCGACGACATCGCCGCCCGGCTGATCGACCCGGTGCAGGAACGGGCAGTGCGCTAGACCCGTCGTACCGTCAGACCCGCATCCGGTTGCGGTGATGGCCGGCCACGGTGATCAGCAGACACACCAGCGCGGCGACGATGCCGAAGCCGAACATCTCGGTGTAGGTGACGGCGGTGAACTGCGCGGCGATCCACGCGAGGACCGCCGGGACCGCGAAGCCCAGGTAGGTGACGCCGTAGAAGACCGCGGTCAGGCCGGCGAGGTCGTCGTTGCCGCTGGAGACGGCGATGCGCTGGACCTCCAGCAGTCCGGAGATCATCGCCACGCCGTACCCGCAGCCGAGCACGGCCGCGGCGACCAGGGACATCCACACGGTCAGCAGGTGGGCGGCGACCGCGGCCAGCGCCATCCCGAACGCCAGGGTGATCAGGGCGACGACGACACCACGGTTGCCGTCCGGACGGTCGATGCGACGACCCACCGACTGGATGCCGAACCCGGCGGTCAGCCCCACCACGCAGCACAGCCCGGCGAAGGCGATGGGTGCGCCCGCGGTGCGCGCCGACATCAGCGCCGGGATGATCGCGTAGGCGGAGGCGCAGGCGCCGAACACCCAGGGTGCGACCGGCAGGACGACGGTGAGGAAGCGGCGGTGCCGTGCCGACGGGATCTTGAGGTCGTCGATCAGAGGGCCCGGGTCGGTGGCGCGCGCCCGCGTCTCGGGCACCCGCATGATCAGGACCACCGCCACACCCGCGATGACGATGTTCACCAGGTAGGACAACACCGTCGGCCACGGCGCCCACTGGGCCAGGACCGCGGCGACACCGGCACCGACACCGAATCCGGCGGTCAGGCTCATCGCGCCACGTTTGGCGCCGGCCGCGGCCTTGTCGCCGTCACGGATGCTCAGTTCGGTGATCCAGCTGCCGCCGACCGCCATCGACAGGCCCAGGGCGATACCGGACAGGATGCGTCCGACGACGAGCAGCGCGACGGTGTCGGAGCCGAGGGCCAGCAGCACCGACCCGGCGGCGGCGATGATCGGCGCCGGCAGCATCAGGGGTCGCCGGCCGATCCGGTCCGACAGCGGGCCGCCGATCAGCAGCGCCGGGACGATGCCGAGCACGTAGAGGAACAGCAGGGTGTCGACGAGGACCGCCGAGAAGTTGCCGGTGTGCCGGTACATCACCAGCAACGGGGTGAACTCGTTGCCGCCCCACGCCGACGCGAAGACCGCCAGTGCCACCGCAGGCCAGGTGGCACGCGACGGCGCCGACGGCGTGGGCGTGTGATCGACCTCGGCGGTGGTGGTGCTCATCGGGTGGCTCCGGGGATGTCGTGGACCGTGGTCAGATGACGTTCGAGCGCGGCGTCGAATCCGACGGCGTCTCGCTGTTCGATCCGGTTCAGCAGTTCGGCGTGATCGGCGAGGATGCGATCGGTGATCGCCGGGTCGCGGTGCACGCTGGCCGTGGTCATGCGTCGATGGCGTTCGCCGAGGCCGGTGTAGAAACCCGAGAGCACCTCGTTGTCGCCGGCGGTGACGATGAGCTGATGGAACTCGGCATCGACCCGGGAGAAGCGGGCGATGTCGTCGGCGTGGACGTCACGGTGGTCGTCGAGGTTGCGGCGCAGCCCGGCGGTCAGCGTCGTCAGGCCTGCGGGTGCGGCGACCACGGTGCGGACCGCATGCCCCTCCAGGAGGCGCCGGGCCTCGACGACGTCGCGTGCCTCGCGGTCGGTCACCGGTACCACCAGCGCCCCGCGTTTGGGATAGAGCCGCATCCAGCCCTCGGCCTGCAACCGGAGGAAGGCCTCACGTACCGGCGTCCGGCTGACCTCGCAGCGCTGGGCGATCTCGCCCTCGCTGATCAGCTCGCCACCAGGGATCTCGTTGGTCAGGATGAGCTCTTTGACCTCGCCGTAGACGCGCTCCGCAGCCGAGATACCACTTGCGTTCAACATAGACACAAGTTGAATACTAGACCTCTCGACAGGGTTGGAAGCACCCGGGTCAAGCCCCCGGGTCCATTCAATGGACCACTGTGATGGAGTCGGCACCCGAGGGTGAGAGACTGTCAGGCAATCCTCGCCCCGGCGACACCCGCCCAAGGGCGTGGGCACTCGCACACAGGCGTCGGCCACCACCCCGGCCGACGACGTACGACCCCCACACCAACGGATCATCAAGGGCGCTGATCCGGATCACGAGCGGCCGCCGGGAGGCGCCGCCACTTGAGGAGGAAGACCGTGACGAGCACGGAGAACAACGTGACCCAGGACGAGGGACTCGTGGAGCCGGCGATCGCCGATCAGCCGATCACCGACGAAGAGATCTTCATGGCACATGCCGGCGGCAAACTCTCGGTGGAGTTGCGCTCCCCGATCGAGACCCAGCGTGACCTGTCGATCGCCTACACCCCCGGTGTCGCACAGGTGTCGCGCGCCATCCACGGCGAGTCGGCACTGGTCGACAAGTACACCTGGACCGACCGCCTGGTCGCGGTGGTCAGCGACGGTTCGGCGGTGCTGGGCCTCGGCGACATCGGCCCGCGCGCATCGCTCCCGGTGATGGAGGGCAAGTCCGCACTGTTCCGGACCTTCGCCGGACTCAACTCGATCCCGATCGTGCTGGACACCAAGGACCCCGACGAGATCGTCGAGACCCTGATCCGCCTGCGTCCGAGCTTCGGTGCGGTCAACCTCGAGGACATCTCCGCTCCGCGTTGCTTCGAGATCGAGCGCCGCGTCATCGAGGCCCTCGACTGCCCGGTGATGCACGACGACCAGCACGGCACCGCCATCGTGGTGCTCGCCGCGCTCAAGGGTGCGGTGCGTCTGCTCGAGCGTAATCTCGCGAGCCTGCGTGTGGTGATCTCCGGCGCCGGTGCCGCCGGTGTGGCGTGCGCCAACATCCTGCTCGCCGCAGGTGTCTCCGACGTCGTGGTGCTCGACTCCAAGGGCATCGTGTCGACCGGCCGCGAGGGACTCAACGAGTTCAAGGACGATCTCGCCGCACGCACCAACCCGCGCGGGCTGGTCGGCGGGGCGGCCGAGGCGTTGGCCGGTGCCGACGTGTTCATCGGCGTCTCGGCGGGGCAGATCGACGAGGCGTTCATCGCCTCGATGAACGACGACGCGATCGTCTTCGCCCTGTCCAACCCGGACCCGGAGATCCACCCGGATGTCGCGGCCAAGCACGCCGCCGTCGTCGCCACCGGACGCAGCGACTTCCCGAATCAGATCAACAACGTCCTCGCCTTCCCCGGCGTGTTCAAGGGTGCCCTCGACGCCGGTGCGCGCCGTATCACCGAAAGCATGAAGATCGCTGCGGCAGAAGCGATCCTGTCGGTGGTCGCCGACGATCTCGCCGTCGACAAGATAGTCCCGAGCCCCCTGGATCACCGGGTGGCGCCGGCCGTATCCGCCGCTGTGGCCGCAGCGGCGCATGCCGAAGGGATCTGCTGAACGGCGCCCTGCCCCGATGACCACAAACGTCCCCGTGAGGCCCTCTCACCGCAATAATCGCGAGCCGGCCGCCCACGGGGACGTTTCTCGTCATTCGGTCTGGGCACCCTCCCGCTCCTGCCAGGTGCACAGACAGATCTCGTTGCCCTCGGCGTCGGCGAGCACCCAGAACTCGGGGGCGTGCTCGTCGGTGACCAGTCGACCGCCGGCGTCGAGGGCCGCGGCCATCCGGTCGGCGACCACGTCGTGCGGCAACCAGAGGTCGACGTGCATCCGGCTGCGTTGTGACCGTGGGGAATCCATCTGCTGAAACCACACCGGTGGGAGCAGTCCGTCGGGGTCTGTGAGGTCGGCGAGGGTGTGCTCGGGGTCGTCGCGGTAGCCGAGCACCGCACGCCAGAATGGACGGATCGCCTCGAGGTCGAGGGCGTCGATCGCGAGGTCGAACCGGGCGGGCGGCGCGGCGAGTGGCGACAAGTCCATCTCGGCGGCGATGTCGGCGATGGCACCGGCCAACGCGACGTCGGCCGCGGTGATCCGATGTGAACTGTGCGTACTCAACGTGAGATGCACTGAGCCGTAATGCAGATCAATGTCGGGGTGATGATTCGCCGCCTCGGCCGCGTCGATGATGCGGGCGACGAATCGACCACCGGTCACCATGTTCGACGTGGCGTAGGCCGCCTGCAGGGCGTCCCCGATGACGCGCCACGGATCGGCGACGGCGGCGGTGACCTCGGCGGCGGTGAGGGGTGTGCGTGGGGTTTCGGTCATGACCCGACGATACGACCCGCAATCGCGTGTGACGCGCGGATATCGCTACTATCCTGGGCGCCATGCTGATACCGGCACGGCTGACGGGACGCATCGTCGACGGCGAGGTGGATCTGGCCTTTCGACGATGGACGTCGCCGCGCGTCGCAGCGGGTTCGCGGTTCATCAGCAACGAGATCGTCGTCGAGGTGACCTCGGTCGAGGAGATCACCCTCGCCGACATCACCGACGACGACGCCCGCCGTGCCGGTTTCGATTCCGTGGCCGATGCCGGTAAGGCGTTGCGTCGCAACGAAGCTCCCGTCTTCCGGATCGGACTGAGATATGCCGGACCGGACCTCCGCATCGCACTGCGTAACGACGCCACGCTCTCCGACGACGACCTCACCGACCTGCAACGACGACTCGATCGCCTCGACGCCCACTCCACGCACGGCCCGTGGACGCGAGAAGTGTTGTCCCTCATCGGCCGTCGTCCCGCGGTGGTCTCCACCGAGTTGGCCGCCGAGATCGGACGACCACGGCCCGAGTTCAAGCTCGACGTCCGGAAACTCAAGAAGCTCGGGCTGACCCACAGCCTCGACGTCGGATACGAATTGTCGCCGCGGGGCGCGGAGTTCCTCCGCCGCGACGCGCAGGACTCATAATCGATCCATGCCCTCGCGTCCGCCTGCGCGTCACCTGCTCCGTGCGAAGGAACTGGTCGACACCCGATTCGCCGAACCACGCGGCGGATGGAACGAGCCGCGGCGATGCTGCGCGGCACCGACCGCAGCGTCGCCGACATCTGCGCGGCGGTCGGATTGACCAGCGTCGGGTCGTTCACCACCGGTATTCGGTCGGGCCTTCGGCACATCTCCCACCGAACACCGAGAGTCGTTCCCACCCGCAGCCACCTACGCTCGCCTCCCGGCGTGCGTACCGCGCGTCTACGGCCGGCCGGCGGCGACCTCGCGAACCGAGGGCATTGCGCAGACCAACACGGCACACGAGAAGCAGACCCACGCCGTCGGTGCTGCGGCCCGCGCCGAGGGTTTGGCCGCAACATGCGGAGTGATCGACTCGGTGTGACGGCAAGCGCGAGCGCTCACCGAGTCGACCACCGCAGTCCGGTATCGTGAGCCGACGATGTCCAGCGATGTGACCAGCCCCGATGATCGACCTGCAAAGAGTGTCGATCAACTCAGCGAGAAGGGGCGCCGCACACGCGATCGACTGCTCGATGCAGCTCGCGTCGTCTTCGAGCGCGACGGATTCATCGATTCCCGGGTTGCCGACATCGTCAAAGAAGCCGGCGCCGCATACGGCACCTTTTACACCTATTTCCCCTCCAAAGAGGCAGCCTTTCTGGCAGTGATCGAGACCCAGCAGGATGCGATCAAAGAAGCTGCCCGTCAACACGAGGCCGGAGTCGAGCGCCTCAACGCCCGCGATGTGGTCGAGGCCTCCAACCGCGCCTACCTCGAGGGCTACGGCAAACATTGGCGCCTGATGGAAGCGTGGTCGGTGGCCGCCGCTGTTGATCCCGAGATCGGCGGGCTACTCGAGGAGCTGATTCACTTCAACATCGAGCGAACCGAACGCTCACTGTTGCGGCTCCAGCAGCGCGGCGACATCTCGACAGACATCGATCCCCACTACGCCGCGCGCGCTCTCAACGCCATGGTGATGCAGTTCTCCATCCGTATCTTCCGCGACAACCCAGAGGGTGTCGACATCGACACCGCAGTACGCACCATCACCAACATCTGGTGTCAGGGCATTGGGCTCGGCGAGGATGCCCCGGCGTTCGACGCCACACACCCCTGACCGAGATTCACCCCGCGCTCCCCCACCGATAACCACCGCCGCGCCCTGGTGCTCCAGCCGACCGCCCGGGGCTTGTCTGCGCCCGCATCCGCGTCCACATCCGCAGACTTGATATTGACATCAATGTCATATTCTCGCTAGATTTCATGTGCCCGCCGTCACATAGCGGTGGCACTGGCGAGAGGACTCCGACATGACAACCGTCGCGATCACCGGACAGGGCGTGATCTCCAGCCTCGGCCTGACCATCCCCGACTTCTGCGCCGGTCTGGACAAAGCCACCGTGGCAGTCGAAGCCACGCCATGGTCGGCAGAGACCGGAGGTCATCTCTACTACTCCCCGGTCACCGGATTCGACCCGACTCACTGGCTCGATGAACGCACCGAACGCGGCAGCGACAGATTCGCCCAGTACGCCGTGGCCGCCGCCGCCGAGGCCGTCGCAGATTGCGGGATCGGCCAGCTCGACCCACTTCGCACCGCCGTGGTCATGGGTACCTCGATGGCGGGAGCAGCAACTCTCGCCGGAGCCCAAGAGGCTTATGACGCAGGCGGTTACGGCTCGGTACCCAAAAAGCTACAGATGATGGCGTGGCCCAACATGGCGGCCGGACACATCGCGCTGCGCTGGAATCTTCATGGCCCGTTGCTGACGATCTCAACCGCATGCGCATCGTCGCTGGACGCGATCGGTATTGCCGCACGCATGATCGCCAGCGGCCAGGCCGATGTGGCGATCGCCGGCGGAACCGACAACGGTGGCGTCAAGATCAGCAGCCTCGGCGCCGCCCGGTACGGCATGTCACCCACCGACATCGACAACCCGCACGAGATCTGCCGCCCATTCGACCGTAATCGCAAGGGGGTCATGGGAGGCGACGGTGCGGGCGTAGTGATCCTCGAGCGCGCCGAACACGCCCGCGCTCGCGGTGCCCGCATCGACGGAATCGTCCGCGGTTATGGTTCGCTGTCCGACGGCTATCACCCCTCCTCCCCCGATCCGTCTGCGCGCTGGGAAATAGCGGCAATGCAGGCGGCCCAAACCGATGCCGGGCTCCACCCCGGCGAGATCGGCGCGGTCGTGGCACACGGCACTGGAACGCCCGTCGGCGACGCCGCCGAGATCTTGGCCATCAACACCGTTTTCGGCGAGTCAGTGTGTGCCACATCCATCAAAGGTCATGTCGGGCATACGGCCGGGGCAGCCGGAGTGATGGGCGTCATCACCGGTCTGCACACCCTCGCGACCCGAGCCCTCCCGCCGACCGCCTCGACCACCGATCTCGAACCCGACATCCAGTTTCGTGTTCCGCTCGGCTCCCCGGGCTCAGTCGATCTCGACGCCTTTCAGGTGAATGCCTTCGGCTTCGCCGGCCAAAACGCCTCGCTGGTCATCAGCCGAGACTGAAGAACTCGGCGACACCCACCGAAAGGACCACTCATGCCCGGATTTGCGTTCACCGACAACCTCGGCGCGATCACCGACTTCGGACTCCACTTCCGCCCCGACGAGCCGGCACTGATCCAACACGACCGTACCTTCACCTATCGTGAACTCGACGAGCGAATCAATCGGGTGGCGTGCGGGCTTCTCGCCGCCGGGATTCACGCCGGCGACCGAGTACTCATCTTGTGGGAGAACGATATCCGGTTTGTCGAGGCCACCTTGGGAACAATCCGTGCCGGTGCCGTTGCCGTCCCGGTGAATCCCAACCTCACCGAAGCGATGCACCGAATGCATCTCAACGACAGCGGCGCCGTCGCCGTCCTTGCCGGCACCACCGCCGCAGCCCACGCCGCATGTTTTGCCGACGATGAACGCGTAATACTGGCGGTCACGGCGGATGGATCTCAATCACACATGGTCGAACACGAGGCATGGCTGGCGTCGTCGCCGGCCCAGCGACCCGAGATGAGTTCACACCCTGAGGAACTGGCCTGGGCGCCCTACACCTCCGGGACCACCGGCACCCCCAAAGGTGTCAAACTTGCCCACCAGATGCTGTTGCGCGATGCCCAACTACTCAGTCAGAACTGCTATCTCAATCCCTCGGATCGAGTCGTCCTGGCAGCCCCGCTGTTCCATATGAACGCCGCAGCATGTGGGATTCTGCCGATGCTCTTTGTCGGCGGTTCTGTGTATATCCTGCCCTCCTTCGAGCCCGCTACCGTGCTGCGCACCTTTGCCGAACAGCGAGCCACTTACTCGTTGGGGGTTCCGGCGATGTTCAAACTCATGTTGTCCCAGCCTGATTCGGAACTCGCACGCGACTACAGCGCCTTGCGATTGATCTGCTGCGGCTCGGCTCCGATGCCACCGAGCCTGATCGACCGGCTCACCGAGGTCTTCCCCAATGCGCGTTTCGTGGAGGGCTATGGGCTCACCGAATGTGGCCCTGCCGCGACGATGAACCCCCTCATCGGTCCTCGCCGAAACGGAAGCATCGGCCGGCCACTGCCTGGATTCGAGGCCCGGATCGTCGACTACGACGGGGAAGAGGTAGCCCCCGGCAACACCGGCGAACTGTGGTTGCGCAGCCCGCTGTGTACCACGCTGGGTTACCTGGGACGGCCCGATGAGGATGCCCGTAAACGCAAGGCCGACGGCTGGTTCGCCACCGGCGACCTGGCCGTGAGTGATGAAGACGGCTGGCTCTACTTTCGGGGGCGCGCCGATGATCGCATGAATGTCGGTGGCGAGAACGTGTATCCGGCCGAGGTCGAGGCGATCCTGACCCGGCATCCACAGGTACGCGATGTCGCGGTTGTCGCCCTGCCTCATGACACCAAAGGGCAGGTGCCAGTTGCCTTCATCGTTCGTGAGACCGGGTCCGACCTGGATGAGGCGAGCCTCCGCGAGTTCTTCTTTACCGAAGGTCCTGCATACGCGCACCCGCGGCGGATTCACTTTCTCGACTCACTACCGTTGTCGCCCACCGGCAAGACGGACCGCCGCTCACTGACACGACAAGCCAGGGACACCACACCGGCCGAGATCTCCGGAGGACCACGATGACCCAACCCCTCGTATCCAACCCGTCGACCGATATCGTCGTCGACGATTGGGAACCGGGCATTCGCCGGATCACCATCAACCGAGCTCCTCTGCGCAATGCCTACCGAACCCAGACTGCTATCGAAATAACTTCGGCAATAGCGCAATTCACCACCGATGACACCGCACGGGTACTCATCATCACCGGTGCGGGCGGGGCCTTCTGTGCCGGCGGGGATCTCACAAGCACGTATGAGACCGAGCACGCCGCGGCCGTCGAGTTCGGGCATGGGGTGGTGATTCGAGAAGGTATGCACTCGGTGATCCGAGCCCTGGCGATCTGCGAGAAGCCGGTCATCGCCATGATCAGCGGCCCTGCAGTTGCCGGCGGTCTGGCCCTGGCGCTGGCGTGCGATATCCGCATCGCCGATGCCACCGCCCGACTCGGCGACACCTCCGGCCGCGTGGGCCTGCTCCCCGATGAGGGGGGAGCATGGTTGTTCAGTCACGCCATGGGCACCGACCAGGCACTAAAGATGCTGTGGGGCAACGAGATCTACGATGCACAACAGGCACTCGAGCTGGGGTTGCTCACCGAGGTCGTCGACGACGCCGCGAGCGCCACCCTCGCACTCGCCCGCAAGTTCGCGGCAACCGCACCACTGACTACCCGAATCGTCAAGCGGTTGGTGCGCAACGCCGGCGTGCAGACTCTTGATCAATCGCTGCGCGAAGCCGAGTATGCCGTGGAGATCATCAATCACACCGCCGACGTGGCCGAGGGCATCAGTGCCTTTGTCGGCAAACGTACTCCCAAGTTCAGTGGGCGCTGAGAGATGAGCACCGACGTACCGCCGACAATTGATGAGACTCGATACGCCGCCCCCATGACAGGACCACTATCCGGGGTATCGATCCTCGACATGTCTCGACTGGCACCCGGCCCCTATGCGACGATGCTGCTCGCCGATCTCGGCGCCGAGGTGACCGTCGTGGGCGGCGGTCGGGCAGGGCTACCACTGGATGCGGTGTCCCGGGGCAAGCGGTTTATCTCGTTGGATCTCAAATCTACTGCTGGCCAACAGGCATTGCATCGGCTGGCCGCCGAATCCGATGTCTTTGTCGAGAGCTTTCGCCCCGGTGTCGCCGCAAGACTCGGGGCAGGCTATGACGATCTGCGCGGTATCAGACCCGACCTGATCTACTGTTCCCTGACCGGATACGGCCAGGACGGACCAATGCGGAACGCGGCCGGCCACGACATCAATTACCTTGCGATGAGCGGAATGTTGGCAATGTTGGGGCCCACCGATGGTCCGCCGAGCATCCCACTGAACCTGGTGGCAGACTTCGCCGGAGGCTCTCTCGTGGCGGCAATGGCCATCGTTGCCGCGCTCTTCGAGCGCACCCGCTCCGGGGCCGGCCAATACCTCGATGTGGCGATGGTGGACGGGGCAGTGTCGCTGATGTCCATGCACCGCCAGATGTGGGGAACCTCGGCCGCCCCCAGCCGCGGGGAGAGCGTATTAGCCGGAGCCGCACCGTTTTACCGGTGTTATGAAACCTCCGACGGCCGATACATGGCCGTCGGCGCGCTGGAACCGCAATTCTTTGCAGCACTGTGGTCAACGCTCGGGCTCGGTGCGGTGCCACCCCAGTATCCACGCACCGCCTGGCCGCGGATCGCGGCCGACCTCACCGCGGTATTCGCCTCGCGCACCCGTGCGGAATGGACCGAGGTCTTCGCCGGAGTGGATGCTTGTGTCTCCCCGGTCCTCGACCCCGACGAGGTGTCCGCCGATTCTCATATCCGGTACCGGCACAGCTTCACCTATGACTCTGCTGCTCCGGCGATCCCCCGGCTCTCGCGTACTCCCGTGCGAGCCGGTGCCACTGATCGCACCGACCAGACTGAGGCTGTGTTGTCGGGAGCAGGCATGACAGCAGAACAGATCTCGGCCGCGCACGACACCACCGAACCGACCGGGCTGACCGGCTGGCCGGATATGTGAAGCCCCGCCATGTCTACGCCACCGATCACGCGCCGTCTGCGGCGCCCCAACTCATCAGGAGACAGTAATGAACGAAGTGACGCTCGCCAGGAGCGGCGCAATCGCCACGGTGACCCTCAACCGTCCCGAGGCGATGAACGCGATGAACGACGCCCTCCTCGACCAGCTCGTGGAAACCCTTGAGTCGCTGGACGGCGACGAGTCAACCCGGGTCGTCGTCATCCGCGGGGCAGGCCGCGCCTTCTGCGCGGGTGGTGATCTCACCGTTGATCACACCGGGCTCACCCCTGCGGTGGCCGAAAGCCGTCTGCGCGCGCACGTCCGGGCGGCAGAGATCCTGCGCGCAGGTCACATGGTGAGTATCGCTGCGGTCGACGGCGCGGCCGCAGGTGCGGGCTTTGCACTCGCCGCCGCGTGCGATCTCCGGGTGATCTCCGAATCGGCGGTCTTTCGCGCCGCATTTCTCACCGCGGCCATGAGCGGTGACTTCGGGTTGTCATGGTCGTTGACCCGACTCATCGGGTCGGCCCGCGCCCATGAAGTCTTGTTGCTCAACGAGAGAATCACCGCCGCTCGGGCCGTCGAGATCGGCCTGGCATCGCAGAGCGTCGTCGCCGCAGAGTTCGAGTCGCACCTCGACGCCATGGCCCAGCGATTGGCCGCCGGCCCGCCTCTTGCCCTCGCCGCGATCAAAGCCAACCTCAATGACGCCACAGAACTCTCCTTCACCGAATGCCTTCGCACAGAATGCCGTCGACATGTGGCGACCGGCCTCAGCGCCGATGCCACCGAGGCCGGCCACGCATTCTTGGAGAAGCGTCAACCCCGGTTCGTCGGCCGCTGACGAGCCCGCAACTACACCTCCACCACTCAATGATCAGGAGAATCCATGTCTGAAAACACTTCTCAGGTGGCCATGGTCACCGGAGCCGCCCGCGGCATCGGAGCAGCAGTAGCCGCCCGCCTACTCGCCGACGGCATGGCTGTGGCACTGCTCGACAACGATGCCTCCGAACTCGAGCCAACCGCCAAAAGGCTGTCGAATAAGGGCACGGTGCACCACGTGGTGACCGACGTCCGCGATCCCGATGCCGTTGCCGCAGCAGTGGAATCGACGAAGCAGACCCTTGGGGACCCCACCGTCCTGGTCAACGATGCCGGATACATCCGCGATAACCTCTTTCACAAGATGACACTGCAGGATTGGGATGAGGTGATGAACGTGCATTTGCGCGCGGCCTTCATCACGACTCAGGCGGTTCAGCCGTTCATGGCGGCCGCCGGCACCGGCCGCATCGTCAACATCTCCTCGGTCGCCGCGCTGGGCAATCGTGGACAGAGCAACTACAGCGCAGCCAAGGCCGGTATCCAAGGGTTCACCAGGACGCTGGCCGTCGAGTTGGGTCGATTCGGGATCACCGCGAATGCCATCGCTCCCGGCTTTGTCGACACGGCGATGACCCGAGCGACTGCCGCACGCATGCGGATGGAGTTCGATGATCTCGTGGCCACGGCGTCCAAGCAGATCCCGCTCGGTCGGGTCGGCCAGCCCGAGGATATTGCTGGAGTCGCCTCCTTCTTGGCCGGGCCGGATTCGGCCTATGTCACTGGCCAGGTCATCTACGCCACCGGCGGGCCCACGGTCTGACCTGAACACATCGGTTTCGAGGGCGATCCGGTCTTGCCAGATTCATAGGCGTATCTCGTTACCCTCAACGTCGGCCAGCACCCACGCATTCGGGCGCAAACTCGTCGCTCACGAGGTGCCCACCGGCCGCGATCACAGCAGCCATCAAAGGCGACCGCATCATGGGAAACCCCATGGGCCGACGTGGGTGCGGCTGCGTTGCGGTTGCTCGGTGTCCATCTGTTGAAACCACACCGTCGGCAGGATGCCGTCGGGGTCCTCGAGATCGGCCATGGTGTTCGGGCTCGTCACGTAGGCCGGCGCCGCCCGCCAGAAGGGTGCGAGCGGCGATGTCGAGTGCGGCGATGTCGATGTCGACGCGCCCGAACGGGGCAGGGGTGCCGGCAAGCGTGAGCTCGGCGGCGATCGCCGCGATCGTAGTGGCTGGGGCGACGTCGGCCCTGGTGATGCTGCGATTGCTGTGCGTGCTCAGACGGATGTGCACCGCGCCGTATCGCAGGTCGATGTCGGGATGGCGATCGGCCCGCTCGGAGGCATCGATGATGCGGACGACAAAGGTGCCACCGGTGACCATGTTCCCGGTGCGGAATGACGCATGAGCGGCGTCGGCCATCACGCGCCAGGGGTCGCCGAGCTGCTCAGTGGCTTCGGCAGCGGTTACCGGGCTACGTGGAGCGGTCACGATCCGACGATACGACCTTGCATCGCCGACCGAGGCCCGGCCTGTTTTGGCTCCCCGAAGCCCACTCGCTATACTCGTGGGCGCTGCCTCGCGCAGCACGCCGCCCTAGCTCAGTCGGTAGAGCAATTCACTCGTAATGAATAGGTCAGGGGTTCGATTCCCCTGGGCGGCTCCACAGGGCAGACCCTATTTCTGGGTCCGGCCAACCCTCTCCGAACCCGCCCCGCGACGGCGTGCATCGTCCGCCGTGTTCCACGCGCCCCCGAGCCTTTCGGCCACCCGGGCAACGGTCAGATGCTCTTATCGGTCACGTCGACGACCGAACCGTCGCGCGATGCGCGCCGGCATCCTCGCGGCGATCGCGGCCGCTCCGGTGGTGCGCCGTGGGCGAGACACCAACTCGCCCCCGCAATTGGGGCAGGCATCGAGGGTGCCTCGGCAGTCGGTGCAGTAGGTGCATTCGTAGGAGCAGATCCATGCCTGGTCGTCGCCCGCCAGGGCGCCGGCGCAGAGTTCGCACTCGGTCTTCATCTTGAGCATGTCAGCCCACCTTGTAGTTGGCGATGGCCTTCGCCACGTTGACCCCACCGGCGGTGGTGATGTCGATGTCGCACGCCGTCAGGGTCGAGCCTCGGCGCAGAATGCGTCCCCGGCCGAGAAGATCCCCGGCCCGGGCAGGTTCGAGAAACTCCAGCGCGAGTGACGTCGTCACCCCGCGAAGTCGATCAGGAAGGTCGCGACCGCACCAGGCTGCGGCCATGGCGGCGATGTCGGCGAGGGCCGCGATCGCGCCGCCGTGAACCATGTCTTCGGTCGTGGCGAGCTCTTCTCGCCAGGGAAGACGAAGGAGCGCTTCGTCGTCGGAGAGGCTCTCGACCTTCACACCGAGAAGTCCGACGAATGGCGAGATGGGCAGGAAGAGGGACATCAGGTCGGTCCCGTTGCGGGCGATACTGCGGATCTGTTCTGGATTCACATACAGAGTGAATGTCACATGCAGTCTGTATGTCAAGGGTAGGATTGCGCCATGGTCACCTTGCGGACGTCCCGAGCTCTCGCGACTCGACAGCGGCTGGTCGACGTCGCGACAGATCTGTTCACCACACAAGGATTCGCTGCGGTCACGACGACCTCACTCAGCGAGGAAGCCGGAGTGACCCGCGGGGCGCTCTATCACCACTTCGCGAACATGACGGAGGTCATGGAGGCGGTCTTCACGCAGGCCGAGAGCTCCCTCGTGGAATCGGTGAGCCTTGCACTCGAGAGTGTCGACGGACCGCGGGAGCGCTTCCTCGCACTGGGCAAAGCCACCCTGGACGCACTCGCGCGTGACCCCCTGCTGTTGAAAGTCGTCTTCCGGGAAGCCCCGACGGCGCTGGGCTGGACGCGCTGGCGAGCCCTCGACAACGGCCGGTCGTTGGGCTTGATCCGGGGGCTCCTCGAGGACCTGGCGGAGTCGGATGCGCTTGTCCCCGGGGTCGATCCGGGGGTGGCCGCGCAGTTGATCCTCGGCGCCATCAACGAGGCCGGGATGCACGCCGCTTCTGGCGTGGCTGCCCCGTCCTCGGCTGCCGACCAACTCGAACTACTCTGCCGGGGCCTGCTACGCAGATAGTGGGCGGCAGCCGAGGGGCACACGGTGGGAAACGTGCCGCCACACCGTCAATTGCGAAGAGCCGGTGGGTAAGTCGGGTACACAGGGACCGATGGCGCCCTGTGATGGTGCTGGACCTCGGACCGGCCACGGCGCCATCGGAGGGCTCCGACGAGACAGTCCTGCCGATGACAGTCGATTCGCACGCTCCCCGGGCCGCAGTCCGGTGCTACCGTGAAAACTGATCCACCGAAGCGAGCCCGTCATGCATCGTCACGCCTTTTCCGAGCACCCGATCAGATTCCGGGATCGCGCGCATGCCGGTCGCATTCTCGCCCAGAATCTCGACCGCTTCACCGTCCACGACCGCGATCTGCTGGTGCTGGCCCTCCCCCGTGGCGGTGTCCCCGTCGGCGTCCAGGTGGCCGAATACCTCAGTGCGTCACTCGATGTGATCACCGTGCGCAAGGTCGGGGTGCCGTGGCGGCCGGAGCTGGCAGCGGCCGCGATCGCCGACGACGTCCTGGTCCGCAACGAGGACGTGATCCGCAAGGCCCGGATCGACCCGGTCGCGCTGCGGGATGCGATCGCCCGGGAACGGATCGAGCTACGACGCCGCAACCTGGCGTATCGCGCCGATCGTCCACCGGCCCCGGTGCGCGACAAGACCGTGATCGTGGTCGACGACGGCATCGCCACCGCTGCGACGATGCGGGCGGCACTCGCGGCGCTGCGCACGCTCGGTGCCGCGGAACTCGTGGCCGCCGTACCGGTCGGCCCCGCCGACACCCTCGCGGACCTGCGTACCGAGGTCGAGGTGGTGTGTCCGTCGTCGGTCACCCACTTCTACGGCGTCGGCGCATCCTACGACCACTTCGATCAGCTCTCCGACGACGACGTCCGGCTCTCGCTGGCCGGCGCCCGCCGTCATCGATATCCCGGATCGTGAGCGGTCACAAGGGTTGCCCGCAGTGAGATCGGTATCTGTGCGTGGGCGATTTGCCCGCTCCTACCATCGGCACTGCCGCTTGGCCCCCGTTTCCCGAAAGGCGACCCGAATGAGTTCCACCGTGCCCGCACTGGTCGACGTCGACTGGCTGCGTGACCATCTCGACGACGATGCGCTGGTGATCGTCGATTCCACGACCCACCTGCCCGTCCCCACCGACGGCCCGTACGTCCCCGAATCGGGAGCCGAGAGCTACCGCGCCGAACACATCCCGGGCGCACTGTTCGCCGACCTGCTGACCGACTTCGCCGACGCCGACGCCACGCAGCCGTGGACCGCGCCGGGCCACGACCGATTCGCCGCGGCCGCCGGGGCACTCGGGATCGGCGAGGGTGCCACCGTCGTCGTCTACGACCAGCACGACGGATTCTGGGCCACCCGCCTGTGGTGGCAGCTGCGGCTGGAGGGCTTCGACGACGTCGCCGTGCTCGACGGCGGCCTGCGTGCCTGGAAGGCTGCCGGCCTCGAGGTGACCGATGCCGAATCGACCCCGGTGGCAAGGACTTTCACCGGAGAGCACCGGCCGGGCCTGATCCGCTCGACCGCCGAGATCGCCGCCGCGCTCGACGACCCGGACACCCTGCTGGTGAACGTGCTCGACGAGGCCACCTACCGCGGCGAGGTCGACACCTATGCCCGTCGCGGCCATATCCCGGGCAGCATCAACTTCCCGGTCTTCACGCTGCGTGATGCCGAGACCGGCGCGCTGCGGGCGATCGACGACCTGCGGGCCGAATTCGAGAAGGCCGGTCTGCTCGACACCGACCGGACCGTGGTGACCTACTGCGGCGGCGGGATCGCGGCGACCGGCGTCGCCCATGCCCTGGCCCTCGCGGGTCGCGACGACGTCGCGGTCTACGACGGATCGATGACGGCCTGGGCCGGCGATCCGGAGCTCCCGCTGGTGACCGGGGACTCTCCGCGATGAGGTGACGGGACGCCGTCCCGCCGGCAAAGCCCAGCTCAGTCGGCGTCGGCGACCTCGGCCGCGTCGCCCTCGGTCTCCTCGCCGGCCGAGTCGTCCTTGGCCAGCGGGTCGTAGCCGGGAACGCCTTCGAGCACGGTGAGCTCGTTGTCGATGGCGGCCTCGACCGCCTTCGCGTCTTCCTTGAGCTTCTTGATGAAGTCCGACATGCTCACTCCTGCCTGCGGGGCCAGTCCTTTCGACAACTATAGGGTGGCCCCGCCGGCAGGATGGCACCGCTACTTCTTGAGGTCGGGATTCTCCTCGTAGACCTCCTTGACCAGGGACATGTCGAAGAGCTGCTCGGGCTTGATGGTGTACCCGGCCTTGGCGAGGGCCTCGATGTTCGACGCGATCAGCTCGTCGGTCATCGTGAGCAGACCGTTGGCCTTGGTGTCGTCGGAGACGACGAGGGTGTTCTGGGCGATGGCCTGCTCGGTCTGGTTGGCCTCGTTCAGGCCGAGATCCTTGCCGTAGGTCGTGACGGCCAGGCGTGCCGACCCGGCGGGATCGGCGACGGCGTCATACCAGCCCTGGATGTCGGCCTTGAGGAAAGCCTTGAGCTTGTCACGCTCGTTGTCGATGGTCTCCTGTCGCACCACCAGGGTCTCGGCGACCAGCGGCAGGTCGAAATCGGCGAACAGGAAGTTGGTGTTGTCGATCCCCTTGTCCTTCAACTCGATCGGCTCGTTGGTCACATACGCCACCCAGCCGTCGACCTGACCGGTGGTCAGCGGGGTGGGGTCGTACTGGACGGTGATCTTCTCGACGTCGGACTCGGTCATACCGTTGGCGGTGAGCAACGCCTTGAAGACGTTCTCGTTGGATGCCTGCACACCGATCTTCTTGCCCTTCATGTCCTCCGGCGAATCGATCGGGTTGGAGGCCAGCGACATGATGCAGAACGGATTCTTCTGGAACGTCGCGGCCACGGTCTTGAGCCCGGCGCCCTGCAGCACGACAGGTGCGGTGAGCTGCGGGGCGGTCATACCGATCCACACCTTGTTGGCGGTCAGACCGGTCTCCACACCGGTACCGGCACCGCCGCCGGTGATCAGTTCCGGTGTGCCCACCCCGGCGGCCTCGTAGTAGCCCTTGTCCAGAGCCCAGTATTCACCGGCGAACTCGATGTTCTTCTGCCACGACAACTGCACCTTGGGGTTGGTCGACGACGCGCCGCTGCTCCCGGAATCGCCACTGCTGCACGCCGACAAGGTGCCGGCCACGCCGAGCGCCCCGGCCGCACCACCGGCCATCAGGGTGTAGCGCAGGAACGAGCGGCGGTCGAATCTGCGGCTGCGTCCGCCGATCGGCGCAGACATGGGCGACTGTGACATGGTGAGGTCCTTCCTCGATCGGGCCGTACGGCCCTGGGTTCAACACACGAGGGCCACGCTGCCCGGACTGTTCTCTTCTGCCCCCCCGACAGCTTCACTCCTGCTGCATCCCCATCTGGGCGAGTACCACCGTCTCGAGCACACCGACGACGGCGTACAGGATGATCGAGGCCACCGTGATCACCAGCACCGACGCCCACAGCTGGTCGTAGGCTGCGGCCGGAAGTGCCTGCTGCAGAGTGGCTCCCAGACCTTTGTTGGTGCCCAGCCACTCGGCGACGGTCGCACCGATGATCGCGCCGGGCACCGACACCTTGGCCGCACCGAACAGCGACGGTACCGCCGACGGGATCGCCGCACGCCGCAACGCCGTCCAGCGGCCACCGCCGTAGACGCTGATCACGTCGTCGAGTTGCCTGGGCGCGTTGGCGAGTCCGGTCATGATCAGCACCAGCGCCGGGAAGAACACCACGATGCCGCCCATCACCGCGACCACCGCCACCCCACGTCCGACGACCAGGGTGATCAGCGGGGTCATCGCGACCAGCGGCACCGATCGCAGCAGCATCGCGATGGGCATGAAGGTCTGCGCCGCAGGTCGTGACACCACGAACACCGCGGCCACCGCCACCGCTGCGACCATACCGGTGACGAATCCGATCGCGGTGTCGGTCAACGTGATCCACAGATCAGCGAAGGTCTCCGACCGCGCCTGTGCCGCGTCGGGATCGGTGAACAGATAGGCGAACACATCGCCCGGGGTGCGACCGATGATCGGCCCGATGTCGGGGAAGGCCAGCAGGAACAGCCACCAGATCACCAGGATCAGGACGAACGACATCAGCAGCGAGCCGAGGAACCGGGCCACCGACCACATACTCGCGAGTCCGGCAGTCATCCGAGAACCGCCACGCCGGTGGACCAGCGGGTCGCGAACCGGGCGACCACCGCCACGATCGCATAGCCGATACCCGCGATCACCCCGCACAGCAACGCGATCGCCCACACCTGCGGAATGTCACCGGCCTGCTGCGCGATGATCATCGTCGGACCGGCCCCCTTCTCCGGCATCGCCAGGAACTCGCCGAGTACCGCGCCGAGCACCGCGGCGGGCGCGGCGATCTTGATGGCGGCCAACGTGTTCGGCAGTGCGGCCACCGACCGCACCCGCCACAGCTGGGTGAACCGTCCGCCGCCGTAGACCGTCACCAGGTCGATACCGGCCTTCTGCGGCGACCGCAACCCCGACAGCGTCCCGATCATCGTCGTGAAGAACACCGAGATCGCCGCGAGGAACACGATCATCGTCTGCACCTGCGCGAAGGCCACCTGGATGATCGGGGCCACCGCGATGATCGGCGTGCAGTAGGAGATGATCGCCAGCTGCGTCGCCAGTCCCTCGACCGGCGGGAACAGGATCACCGCCACCGCCAGCACGATCGCGAGACCGTTGCCCCACAGGAACCCCGCGAACGCCAACTGGATTGTCGCCGAGAAGTTGTCGATGTAGAACTGGATGCCACGGTCGCCGATCGCCGCCAGCACCGCCCACGGCGTGGGGATGGTGCCGGAGAACCATTCGAGGGCACCGGCGATCCACCACAGGCCGATCAGCCCGACGATGCCCACCGCACCCGTGGCCCAGCGTCCACCGGCGAACCTACCCACCCACGACCTCCGCCGCACCGGCGACAGCCGCACGATCCGACGACCCCGAACTGTCCGGCGCCACAGCATGTTCCGACGACGCGGTGCCGAACAGCAGCCCGGACAGATGATCGTGGATGGCATGGAACTCCGGGGTACGCATCATCTCCGGGGTCCGCGGACGGGGCAGGTCGATCGGCACCACCTCCACCACCCGGCCGGGCCGCGGACTCATCACCGCGACGACGTCGGAGAGGAACACCGCCTCGGCGATCCCGTGCGTGACCATCAGCGTGGTGGCCGGCTTCTCGGTCCAGATCCGCAGCAGCTCGATGTTCAGGCGCTGCCGCGTCATGTCGTCGAGCGCGCCGAAGGGCTCGTCGAGCAGCAGCGCCGTGGGCCGCACGACCAGTGCGCGGGCGATCGAAACACGCTGGCGCATACCGCCGGAGAGCATCGCGGGCTTGGCCTTCTCGAACCCGGTGAGCCCGACCAGCTCGATCAGGTCGGCCACCAGGTCGTCGTCGGCGGGCATCCGCCCCACCTGCAACGGCAGTTTGATGTTGGACTCCACCGACCGCCACGGCAGCAGCGCCGAATCCTGGAAGGCGATGCCCAGCTCATGGTTGCGTTGCAGATCGGCCGGCGACTGACCGTTCATCAGCGCGGTACCGGATGTGGGTTCCTCGAGTCCGGCCAGGATGCGCAGCACCGTCGACTTGCCGCACCCCGACGGCCCGAGCAGCGAGAGAAAGGCCCCCTCCGACGTCTGCAGGTCCACGTCGGACAACGCGGTCACGGCGGAACCACCACGCAGCGTGCGTGTTCGGAAAGTCTTGGTCAGACCGGAGATGTCGAGCCCGGTGCCCGGAGGGCGCGGGTGCACTGGTGCCATGGGTCGCCACGTTAGGAGTCCGGTGTTGCTGTCGGATTACCGATTCGTAACCCTGTGTGGAGCGGCCCGAAAGGGGTCTAGACGCGCTCCCCCGACCGCATCGCCTGACCGATCCGGGCCACCATCGCGTCGACGGCGAACTTCGGTTTCACGTTGACGTCCAAGGCCTCTCGGCAGTCGAGTACGGCCTCCACACACTGCAGCAGCTGTTCGGGGCCCGCATAGGAGGCCATCGGCCCGACGAGGTCGTCGGCCTTGTCCGGGTGCATGGCGGTGACCTGCGCACCCATCGACACCACCAGCGCGTCGCGGAACAGGGCGGCGAGATCGACCAGGGCGCGGTCGAGGACGTCGCGACCGACGCGGGTGGCCCGCGACTTCTGCCGCTTCTCCAGATCCTTGAGCACCCCGGCGGTGCCGCGGGGCGCACGGGCGGTGCCCTTGCCGGTTCCGCCGGCGCCGAGCGCGGTCTTGAGTTCCTCGGTCTCGGCCTCGTCGAGCGCGGCGCTGATCGCCTTGGCCGCGGCATCGGCCGACCGCACCAGTTCCTCGGCCGCCTTGTACGCGGTGGAGTCCCGGGTGGCCGCCCGCGCGATCCCCAGGGCCGACTCGCGCTGCGCGCGGGCATCGGCGTCGGTGGCCAGTCGCTTGGCCCGGCCGACATGTCCGCCGCACACCGAGGCCGCCCACCGCGCGGCGTCGGGGGCGATACCGTCCCGCTCCACCAGCACCCGCTCGATGTCGGCGACCGACGGACTGGTGAGGGCGACGTGGCGGCAGCGCGAGCGCAGGGTCACCGCGATGTCCTCCGGATCGACCGACGGCGCACACAACAGGAACACCGTGCGCGACGGCGGCTCCTCGACCACCTTCAGCAAGGCGTTGGCGGCCTGCTCGGTGAGCCGGTCGGCGTCCTCGACGACGACGATCTGCCACCGTCCGGTACCCGGCCGGCGGGAGGCGAGCTGGACGATCTCACGCATCGAGTCCACCGACAGGCTCAGCCCGGCGGGCACGATGTGCCGGACGTCGGCGTGGGTGCGGGCGAGCACCGTGGTGCAGGCGCGGCACTCACCGCAGCCGACGATCTCCGGATGCCGGCACTGCAGGGCCGCGGCGAAACACGTCGCGGCGATCGACCGGCCGCTGCCGGGCGGGCCGGTGAACAGCCAGGCGTGGGTCATCGACGCGCGGGTACGGGCCTCGATCTCCTGTTCCAGGTCTCCGCCTGCCGCCTCGCCGGGAGCATCGTCGTCGGCGGGCGCGAACATCGAGACCGCACCGGCCGCGGACTCGTCGAGCCGGTCGGCCAGCGCGCGGGCGGCACGGGCGGCGTCGGCGAGCTCGGCGATGATGGCCTGCTGACCGATCATCCGATCGAAGACATTTGTCACAGCCACCACCCTAATCCGCAGTTCGGACACTTCCGCCTGCACATATCGCGTTTAACAATTGCAAGCAGCCAGCTACCGTGGTTGGGTGGTTGAACGCCGGTCACGCCTGTCGAAGGCCCAGCACACTGCTCGCTGGCTGGCGCACACCCCGTGGCCGATCCTCGCCCTCGACATGCTGCGGTCCAACCTCGTCGGCGCATTGTTCACCTTCGCGTTCCTCCGGTTCGGCATGCCCGAGTCCGATTCGTTCCGATTCAACGAGATCACCGCACTCAACCAGGCCATCTTCGCGACCTATCTGGTGGTGGCGATGGTGGTGGGTGCGGTCCTCAGCATCCAGCTGTCGCTGCCGGTGCTGATCTGGCACCGCCGCAGATCCCGCCTGGACAACCAGGGCGCCCGCAAGCGGGCCCTGCAACTACCGATGTTGCTGTCGGCGGTCAACGCCGGCATGTGGGTGGTCGGTGGCGTGCTGTTCACCTGCGTCAACCTCACCGTGTCCGGGCGCGATGCCTTCATCGTCGCGATGGCCAGCTGTATCGGCGCCCTCGTCACCTGCGTGCTGAGCTTCCTGCAGTTCGAGAAGGTGCTGCGGCCGATCACCGTCGCCGCGATGGCCAACAACCCCAACAATGCGATCGCCCCCGGTGTGACCACCCGGATCACCGTGTTCTGGGTGATCAGCGTGGTGGCGCCGATGCTGGTGATCGTCGGCCTGATCACCATGCAGCGCCTGCACTACATCCAGACCGACGCCGACGGCCTGATGCGACCGATCCTGTGGATGGCGCTGTCGGCGCTGGCGTTCA
Source organism: Gordonia desulfuricans NBRC 100010 (assembly GCF_001485495.1). Classification (GTDB taxonomy): domain Bacteria; phylum Actinomycetota; class Actinomycetes; order Mycobacteriales; family Mycobacteriaceae; genus Gordonia; species Gordonia desulfuricans. The sequence goes on from NZ_BCNF01000037.1 coordinate 84,882, forward strand.
GCCTGCTGGCGATCGTCCGCGTGGTGACCGCGATCAACGACCCGATCAAACAGCTCCGTCGCGCCCAGGCCAAGGTCTCCGAGGGCGACCTCAACGCATCGGTGAAGATCTACGACGCCACCGACATCGGCGAGCTGCAGGCCGGCTTCAACGACATGGTCGCCGACCTGCGTGAACGGCAGCAGCTGCGCAACCTGTTCGGCCGATACGTCGGCGAGGACGTGGCCCGCCGGGCCATCGAGATCGGCACCGAACTCGGCGGCGAGGAACGCTACGTCGGGGTGCTGTTCGTCGACATCGTGGGGTCGACGCGGCTGGCCGTCAACCGCCCGCCCCGCGAGGTGGTGGACCTGCTCAACGAGTTCTTCCGGGTGGTGGTGGCCGTCGTCGGCCGGCACGGCGGGTTCGTCAACAAGTTCCAGGGTGATGCCGCTCTGGCGATCTTCGGTGCGCCCCTGGACCTCGACGACTTCGCCGGACGGGCCCTCGCCTCGGCGCGGGAACTGCGCCAGGAACTGTACGAGACGCTCGGCGACACCGACATCGGGATCGGGGTGTCGGCGGGCAAGGCGATCGCCGGGCACATCGGCGCCGAGGCCCGCCTGGAGTACACGGTGATCGGTGACCCGGTGAACGAGGCAGCCCGCCTGACCGAACTGGCCAAGGACGAGCCCACCCGTGTGCTCGGGTCGGCGCGCGCGGTGTTCCTCGCCTCCCAGGAGGAGGCCACCCACTGGTCGATCGGGGAAGGCGTGGAACTACGCGGCCGCGGTATCGAGACGCTGCTCGCCCGTCCGCTCGGGCTCGAGACCCAGATCCCGTAACCCCGGAGCCCGTAACCCCCGCAGACCCCGTCATCCCCCGGGCGTCATCCACCGGGCATCGGGTCCGGACGGCCGGGATCGGCCCGGAGACCCGGGCCGATCGCCGTCTACTCGGTCCGGCGTCTGCTCAGTCCGTCGTCTTCTTTGCCGGCGCCTTCTTGGCCGCGGCGGTCTTCTTGGCCGCAGTCGTCTTGGTCGCTGCGGTCTTCTTGGCAGTCGTCTTCTTGGCGGTCGTCTTCTTGGCGGCGGTCTTCTTCGCCGCGGTCTTCTTCGCCGCGGTCTTGGTGGCCGTCTTCTTCGCCGGGGTCTTCTTGGCGGCCTTCTTGGTCGCCTTCTTGGTGGCCGGACCGCGCGAACGGCGGTCGGCCAGCAATTCCATCGCCCGCTCGACGGTGATGGTGCCGACCTCGTCGCCCTTGCGCAGCGACGCATTGGTCTCACCGTCGGTGACATACGGCCCGAACCGGCCGTCCTTGATCACCATCGGCTTGCCCCTGACCTCGTCGTTCCCGAGTTCACGCAGCGGCGGCGCGGCGGCCTGCCGGCCACGACGCTTGGGCTCGGAGTAGATCTTGAGCGCCTCGTCGAGGGTGATCTCGAAGATCTGGTTCTCGGTGGCCAGCGAACGGGAGTCGGTGCCCTTCTTCAAGTACGGACCGTAACGGCCGTTCTGGGCGGTGATCTCCTCGTTCGACGCCGGGTCGACGCCGACGATACGCGGCAACGACAGCAGCTTGAGCGCCTCGTCGAGGGTGACCGTGGAGATGTCCATCGACTTGAACAGCGATCCGGTGCGCGGCTTGGGACCGGCGGCCTTCTTCGCGGTCTTCTTTGCCGCCGTCTTCTTGGCGGCGGTCTTGGTCGCGGTCTTGGTGGCCGTCGTCGTGGCACCGGTGCCGGCCGGGGTGTCGTCGAGCGGGACGATGTCGGCGTCGGCACCGCCGTCGCGCGGGGTGGGACCGGCCGGGATGGTCGCCGGTGCCGGGGCGGCTCCACCGTCGTCGGTGTCGTCGTCCTCCGACGGCAGCACCTCGGTGACGTACGGCCCGAAGCGGCCCTCCTTGGCGACGATCTCGTTGCCGCTGACCGGGTCGACACCCAGCGAGCGCCCCTCCTGCGGGGTGGCGAACAGCTTCTCGGCCACGGCGAGGGTCAGCTCGTCGGGGGTCATGTCGGCGGGCAGGTTGGCACGCTGCAGGTCGGGCTCGGCGTCGGGTCCCTCGGCGACGTTGCGCTCCAGGTACGGTCCGAACCGGCCGACGCGGACGTACACCGGACGGCCCTGCTCGTCGTCGAACAGGCGGATCGAGTTGACCTCGCGGGCGTCGATCTCCTCGAGGTTCACCCCGACGAGCTTCTTGAGGCCGCCGTGCTTGGCGATCTCGGAGCCGGCGATCTCCGCGTCGTGCTGGGCGTCGGGGGCGGTATCGCCGAAATAGAACTCGGTGAGCCAGCGGGTGCGGTTCTCCTGGCCGTTGGCGATCTGGTCCAGATCGTCCTCGAGGGAGGCGGTGAAGTCGTAGTCCACCAGGCTCTGGAAGTAGGCCTCGAGCAGGCCGACCACCGCGAACGCGATCCACGACGGGACCAGCGCGTTGCCCTTCTTGATGACGTAGCCGCGGTCCTGGATGGTGCCGATGATCGAGGCGTAGGTCGAGGGACGGCCGATGCCGAGTTCCTCGAGCACCTTGACCAGCGAGGCCTCGGTGTAGCGGGCGGGCGGGTTGGTGGTGTGACCGTCGGCGGCGAGCTCGGTGGCGGTCAGCGCCTGCCCCTGGGTGAGCACCGGCAGCCGGTTCTCGGCGTCGTCGGCCTGGCCACCGGCCTGGTCGTCGACGGTCTCGACATAGGCCGACAGGAAGCCCGGGAAGGTGATGGTCCGGCCCGACGCGGCGAAGGTACAGGTCTCGCCGGAGGTGGCGGTGCCGCCGATCCGCAGGCTGAGCGTGGTGCCCTTGGCGTCGGCCATCTGGCTGGCCACCGTGCGCTGCCAGATCAGCTCGTACAGCCGGAACTCGTCGGTCTCGAGCTGCCCGGCCACCTGACCGGGGGTACGGAAGGTCTCGCCCGCCGGCCGGATCGCCTCGTGGGCTTCCTGGGCGTTCTTGACCTTTCGCGTGTACTGCCGCGGGGTGGGGTGAACGAAGCTGTCGCCGTACAGTTCTCGCGCCTGCGCCCGCGCGGCGTTGATCGCCGACTCGCTCAGCGTGGTGGAGTCGGTACGCATGTAGGTGATGAAGCCGTTCTCGTACAGCCGCTGCGCGATCCGCATGGTGCGGTCCGACGAGAAGCGCAGCTTGCGGCCGGCCTCCTGCTGCAGGGTCGAGGTCATGAACGGCGCATAGGGGCGTCGGGTGTAGGGCTTCTCCTCCACCGAGGTGACGGTCATCGCCGCACCGTCGAGGGCCGAGGCCAGGGCGGTGGCGCGGGCCCGGTCGAGCACGATCACACCGTCGGTCTTCTTCAGCGCACCCTGCGGGGTGAAGTCGCGGCCGGTCGCCACGCGGGCGTCGTCGACCGACACCAGCCGTGAGGTGAACGTGCGGGGGGTGGTGGAGGCGTCGGCACCGACGTCCATCACCGCGTCGATGTCCCAGTAGTCGGCGGAGACGAACGCCATCCGCTCACGTTCGCGCTGGACGATGATGCGGGTGGCCACCGACTGCACACGGCCCGCCGACAGCTTCGGCATGACCTTCTTCCACAGCACCGGCGACACCTCGTAGCCGTAGAGGCGGTCGAGGATGCGGCGGGTCTCCTGGGCGTCGACGAGGTCGATGTCGAGGTCGCGGGGATTCTCCGCGGCGGCACGGATGGCCGGTTCGGTGATCTCGTGGAAGACCATCCGCTTGACCGGGATCTTGGGCTTGAGCGTCTCGAGGAGGTGCCAGGCGATGGCCTCCCCCTCGCGGTCACCGTCGGTGGCGAGGTAGAGCTCGTCGACGTCGCGCATCAGCGACTTGAGTTCGGTGACGGTGCTCTTCTTGTCCGGCGACACCACGTAGAGCGGTTCGAAGTTGTCGTCGACGTTGACACCCAGGCGTGCCCAGGGCTGGCCCTTGTACTTGACCGGGACGTCGGCCGCACCGCGGGGAAGGTCCCGGATGTGCCCACGGGAGGACTCCACCACGTAGTTCGACCCGAGGTAGCCCGCGATCTTGCGCGCCTTGGTGGGCGACTCGACGATCACGAGCCGGCGGATCGCCTTGCCACTGGAGGTGGTCGTGGTGCTGGTCTCGGCCAACGCGGGTCCTTCGCTTCTGAACCGGGCCGCGCGGGCTCGGTTCGGGTGTAGTCAGTTCGGTTTGTACCTCATTATTAGTGCCGATTGCACATCGCAATTCCCGGTCCCCGCCGATCATCGCCTATGGCGGCGCCGGAAACCACCGAAGATCCCCTGGTCAGGGGACACTCGACGGGGTCATGTCGCGACCGGAAAACCGATGGGACTCTCTTCGGAAATGCTCGGATGTGCGCGCGGCGCGGCTCACCACTGTTCGCGCGGCCACTGGTCGACGGCCGACGGCGACGGTGGTGCACCGACGTACTCGGCGAGTCGTTCGAGCCGGCGGCGGCCGGCCACGCGCAGGGCCGGCGTCTGGCCACGGGTGCCCACCAGGGTCGGCGCGATCCCGGCGCGCATCAGCGCGGTGGACAGCAGGGCATGGGAATCCGGGCAGTGCGGGTCGAGGCCCAGCAGATAGTGATCGACATCACCCCGACCGGAGGCGAGGGCCCAGAACCGTAGGGCCCGCGGGGTGGGCACCCAGCCGGTCGGCATGGTCTTCACCGCCCCGGTCGACCAGGCACGATGCAGGTCGTCGAGTCGGTGGTCGACGGTGGTGCGGGCGAGCGGACTACCCTCCTCCGACACCGCGACGTCGGCGTCGAGGCCGGTCGTGCGGATCTCGGCGACGATCGCCTCGGCCCGCCACCGGGCGTCGACGACGACCGAGACGCGCGTGCCGGACTTCGAGAGCATCGACTGTCCGGTGCCGGCCAGGAGACCGGCGAGGTCGTCGATGACCGGATCATCGGTCTCCGCCGAGAAGAACGCCAACTGGCCCACGGCCATGACCCTACTGCCCCACCACACAAAAAACCGCCCCCGGCCTGGAACCCCAGGTCAGGAGCGGTTTTCGATCGAGTAGCCGGGTGGCTACATCGTCGGCGAGTCTCAGACGGCGCGAACGCCGGTCGCCTGCGGGCCCTTGGTGCCCTGACCGACCTCGAACTCCACGCGCTGGTTTTCTTCGAGGGTGCGGAAACCGGATCCCTGGATCTCGGAATAGTGGACGAACACGTCGTCGGACCCCTCGTCAGGCGCGATGAAGCCGAAGCCCTTCTCCGCGTTGAACCACTTCACAGTCCCCTGTGCCATTACTGCATTCCTTTACATACATTCCATCTGACGCGATGCGAGGTGACCCCGCACCGCGGCCGGTCTGACCGCCATACCTCGAAGAAGCTCCGCCCGGTCGAAGACGACCCGGCGGAGGTAAAACGCAGTACCACGGCTGCAACCCGATTCCCCCAACACACCGCAGTGACGATGCACCGGAAGAAGCTGCGGCCGAGGACAGTCAATCACGTTCGGCGCGCCAGCGATAGTCAAGAGTCCCACCGTGCGCGAAAAGGCTGTGATTTCTTCCGCAGATGCCCCTGCCTGTAACATTCTCGAAGATGACGCGCCAGATACGGCCCATACCGATCAGGTCTCGAATCCCCGCCCGGCGAGCAAATTCCGGGCTCCGACGCCCCTGATATCCCTCGATCAGATGACTCCCCACACTTTCGGCACCGACCTTCTCCGTCGATCTCTCGCCGGAACCGGAACGGACTCCGGTCCCATCACGCATCTGTCCGTCATCCCCACCCGCACAGCACGTTTCGCCGAGTGGCCGGAGTGGGTCGACGACGCGGTCCGGGAGGCGTTCATCGATTCCGGTATCGACCGGCCGTGGATCCATCAGGCGCAGGCGGCCCAACATGCCGCTGCCGGACGTCATGTCGCGATCTCCACCGGCACCGCATCCGGAAAGTCACTGGCGTACCAGTTGCCGATTCTCGATGCGATGGTGCGTGATCAACGATCGACCGCGCTCTACCTCGCTCCGACAAAGGCTTTGGGCGCCGATCAGATCCGTGCGGTGACATCGCTGATCGCCGGGCGACCGGCGTTCTCCCATCTGGCCCCGTGCGCATACGACGGCGACACCGATCCCGAGATCCGCCACTGGGCGCGCATGCACTCCCGGTGGATCTTCACCAACCCCGACATGCTGCACATCGGCATCCTCACCGGGGTCTTCGCCGGCGGCGGCGCGGCCGGTCCCACCCGCGGCCAGTGGCGTGGCTTCCTGCGCAACCTCCGATACATCGTCGTCGACGAATGCCACCACTACCGCGGGGTGTTCGGCGCACACACCGCGCTGGTACTGCGGCGGCTGCTGCGTCTGGCACGCGCGTGCGGGTCCGACCCCACCGTGATCGCCGCGAGCGCCACCGTCGCCGACCCGGCCGCCGCGCTGACCCGGCTGATCGGCGAACCGGCGGTCGGCGTCACCGACGACGGCTCCCCGCGCGGCGAGCGCACCATCGCCCTGTGGGAACCCGACTTCGTCCCCGGGGTGACCGGCGAGAACGACGCCCCGGTCCGCCGGTCGGCCGGTGCCGAATCCGCCCGGCTGCTGGCCGATTTCGTGATCGAAGGTGCTCGCACCCTCTGCTTCGGCCGGAGCCGGCGCGGCGTGGAGATCACCGCGCTCGGCGCACGAGAGGCCTTGTCGCACAGCGCACCCGACCTGGTCGACAAGGTGGCCGCCTATCGCGCCGGATATCTGGCCGATGATCGCCGGCGACTCGAGCAGCAGATCTCCGAGGGCGAACTGGTCGGCGTGGCCACCACCAACGCCCTCGAACTCGGCGTGGACATCAGCGGACTCGACGCGGTGATCATCGCCGGTTACCCCGGAACGGTGGCGTCGTTCTGGCAGCAGGCGGGGCGCGCCGGACGTCAACGCACCTCCGGCGACGCCCTGGTGGTGCTGGTGGCGCGCGACGACCCGCTCGACACCTACCTGGTGCATCATCCGTCGGCCCTGCTCGACACCCCGGTCGAGGCACCGGTGTTCGACCCGCGCAACCCCTACATCCTCGGCCCGCACCTGCTGTGTGCGGCCACCGAGTTCCCGCTGCAGGACACCGAGATCGACGCGTGGGGTGCCCGGGACACCGTCGACGAGCTCACCGCCCAGGGCCTGCTGCGCAGACGCAAGGCCGGCTGGTATCCCGCGGCCGGAGTGGATCCGCACGGCGACATCGACATTCGCGGCGGGATCGGTGGGCAGATCCTGATCATCGACCAGACCACCTCCGAACTGCTCGGCACCGTCGACTCCGGCCGCGCGCCGTCGAGCGTGCATCCCGGTGCCGTCCACATCCACCAGGGCCGCAGCTACGTCGTCGACGAGCTCGACCTCGACGACGGCCTGGCCCTGGCGCACCCCGAGGAACCCGACTGGACGACGTCGGCGCGGGAGACCACCGAGGTGGTGATCACCGAGATCATCGACCAGGCCACCCACGGTCCGCTGACCGTCGCCCTGGCCGACGTGGACGTGACCCACCAGGTGGTCGGCTACCTGCGCACATTGTTGTCGGGGGAGGTGCTCGACGCCGTCGCACTCGACATGCCGCGCCACACCCTGCACACCCGCGCGGTGCTCTACACCCTGCCCGACGACGAACTCGCCGCCCTCGGCATCGACGCCACCCGGCTGCCCGGTGCGCTGCACGCCGCCGAACACGCCGCGATCGGACTGTTGCCGCTGATCGCCACCTGCGACCGCTGGGACATCGGCGGTCTGTCGACCAGCAGCCACCCCGACACCGGCCTGCCCACGGTGTTCGTCTACGACGGCCACCTCGGCGGGGCGGGCTTCGCCGAACGCGGCTACACCGAGTTCGCCACCTGGATCGCCGCCACCCGCGACGCCGTCCGGGCCTGCGGCTGCGACAACGGCTGCCCGTCGTGTGTGCAGTCCCCCAAGTGCGGCAACGGCAACGACCCGCTCGACAAGGCCGGGGCCGTACAGACGCTGTCGGCGATCACGGGGTGGCTGTCGGGGACCTGATCCCGGGGCCGATCGCGGACCCGGTCACCGGCGACGCCCCGCACGCCCACGGGACACCCTCTACGCGAACGGGATGACTTTCGGCAATACTGGTCCGATGCATGACCGGTTCTCCGGCGGCGCGGGCCCGTCACCGATGATTCTGCGCGCCCGCCCGGTGTATTTCCTGCTCGCCCGGCCGACCCAGGACGTCGACCGGATGCCGTCGACGATCGGCGAGTGGGACGTCTTCGACTCCGAGGCGCAGGCCCTCGACGCCCTCGACATCCACTACGCCTGGTGCGCCGTACGTCACGGCGGTCACGCCCTCGCCGACACCGCGCAGTGGTACCTGCAGAGTGCGATGGTGGGGCCACGGATCAATCCCGGTCTCGGCGAGGTGTACCTGGCCACCGCCGACCACGACACCGACGAGGTGTGGGCCGCGGCCGGCGGCTTCCTCACCGAGGGCGAGGTGGTGCACTGGGCCCCGTTCGTGCAGGCCGTCCGTCCCCGCGTGCGCACCGCCACCGGCGGCGGACTCGAACTGGCCTATCGCGGCGACACCGACGTGCACTTCGGGCAGGTGTGGTTCGCCCCGATGCACTCCACCCGCGTGTACCCGAAGCGGATCGTCGTCGACACCGTGTGACCGCACCACGCAGTGAACCGAACCACGCGGTGATCCGAACCACGCAGTGAACGACCCACGCAGTGAACGACCCACCCTGGGGACCGATCTACTCCGTGGCCATCGTGTAGACCGGCGGCTCCGCCAGCAACGGATGTGCCACGCCGATGGCCGTATCGGGGTACAGCTGCACCTTGGAGATCATCGGCAGCCGCAGACCCTGATGCAACCCGGCCGGCGCGAACGCACTCCCGGTGTAGGACACCGCACCACTCGCCCACACCGGGATCCCGGCCAGGACGCCGCCGATCGGCTGGTGGTAGTGACCGGCGACGATCATCCGGACATCGGTGCCGCGCACCACATCTGCCAGGCGGTCCCGATCTGCCGGGGCCAGCACATAGTCGTCGAGGTAGGGCGAGCTCGCCGGGATCGGCGGATGATGCACGACCAGCAGCGTCCCGTTCTCCGCCGGCTCGCCCAGAACCTCGGTGAGCCAGTCGAATTGGTGATCACGCAGCTCACCGTGGCCCGCTCCGCGCACATTGCTGTCGAGCACCACCACACGCAGGCCACCCACCGACGTCTGGTGGTCGAGGGTCCCCCCGGCGCCGACCGGCACTCCCAGGAACCGCGCGAACAGCTCCGGATCGTCGTGGTTGCCCGGCGCGTAGATCGCGGGAACGCCCACCTCGGAAGACAATTCGTCGACCATCGCCGACAGCCGGCGGTACGCCTCCTCGCCGCCACCGTCGACGAGGTCACCGGTCAGCACGATGGCGTCGAAGGTGCGATCGGCGGCACGCACCGCCGCACATGCGCGCTCGAGATGTTCCTGACTGTCGATGCCCTCGAACAACGTTCCGGCGGCGACGAGATGGGTGTCGGAGATCTGGATGAGCTCACAACGGGTATGGGCGGTCACAGGAAGCCTTTCAGAACAGGATGAGAACTCATGGCGGGGATCAGGTCGACAAGGTCGTCGATCACCAGATCGGCTCCGGCCGCGCGCAATTCGTCCGCAGGTGTGACACCTGTGGCCACGGCGACGACCCGCGCCCCGTTGCTCCGCGCGGCCTCGACGTCGAAGACGGCGTCACCGATCATCAGGAGATCACCCGGCCGCAGTGGTGCACCGCGTCGCGCGCGGGCCAGCTCCAGGGCATCGACCACCAGATCCCGACGATGCACTGTGTGCGTACCGAACGCCCCCTGCTCGAGATCGAGCCCGGACGACAGACCGTAGGCATCGAGTTTGATCCGCGCGGTACCGACCTGGTTACCGGTCAGAACCGACTGGGTGATGTGCCCCGAGCGGGCGAAGTGATCGATCGCGGCATGCGCCCCGGGCAGGGCACGGCCCCGGCGCATCAACCGGTCACGACGCTCGCCGAGCAGTTCGTGCTCCCGCTCGATCGCCCGCGAACATGCGGCGGCGATCGCGGGTTCGGCCATACCGGCCTGCCGCAACAGCGAACTGAACAACAAGCGCACCGTGCTGCCCGGGATCACCTCGGGCGGGTCGGGAACCGTGCCGGTCAGCTCGGCACACACGTCGAGCCACACCTCACGGTCCACCCCGCCGGAGTCGAGCAATGTCTGATCCAGATCCCACAGGACCATCATCTCGTCGGCAGCGTCGACGTCGACAACCGAGCTCATGCCAAGACCTTCTCTCGCGCAACAGGAGTGATCGAAATGGAGTCGGGGCGGGGTATCAGGGCGACCCAGTCGGTGACCCCGGCACCGGCGGGCAGCTCGACGACGAGTTCGGTGTCCGAGTGACCCATCAGGCCATGCAGCCGAACCGTGTCGCCGAGGTACTCCGAGCGCAGCACCCGCAGCGGCAGGCCGCCGGTGACGGCCCGATCGAATGACTTGGGGCGCAACACCACATCGCAGGCCTGGCCGGGTTCGGGCCGAGGGCCGTCCAGGACGTCCAGCGGGATCTCCCAGTCGCCGGCGAGACGGACCGAGGACGTCGGGGTGGCCGTGCCGCGAATCATCGTCGCGCGGCCCAGGAATGCCGCGACGAACGGATTGGCCGGCCGGTGCCACAGTTCCTCGGTGGAACCGCACTGTTCGAGGCGGCCGTCGCGCAGCACCGCGATGTGGTCGGCCAACGACAACGCCTCGTGCTGGTCGTGGGTGACCAGGATGGTGGCGCGTCCGGAAGCATGCAGGATGGTGGCCAGTTCACTGCGCAGTTCGTCACGCAACTGCGGGTCCAGTGCCGCCAGCGGTTCGTCGAGCAACAGCACCCGCGGATCGGTGGCGAACGCGCGCGCCAGCGCGACGCGCTGGCGCTGGCCGCCGGAGAGCTGCCGCGGCGATCGATCGGCGAGATCGGACACCCGCGCCAGCCGCAGGGCCTCCCGCACCGCATCGATCCGCTCCGACTTCGGAACCCGCCGTGCCGCAAGGCCGTAGCCGACATTCGCCGCGACACTCAGATGGGGAAACAGGCCATAGCTCTGCGGCACCCAGCCGACACGGCGCTTCTCCGGACGGGTCGAGGTCGCGTCGACACCGTCGAGCGCCAACGACCCGCCGTCGAGCGGCTCGAGTCCGGCGATCATCTTCAGCGTCGTCGACTTGCCACAGCCCGACGGCCCGACGAGCGCGAGCACCTCGCCCGACGCCACGGTGAAACCGACGTCCTGGACCGCGGCACGCCCGGCCTTCGGGTATCGCCGGGTCAATCCGACGGCCTCGACGGCCATCGGCGTCGATCCCGATCTGTATGTCACTTGTGCCTCCTCACGGTGAAGGTCCCGAACAGGTGCAGCCCGATCGCGAGGGGGATCACGGTGATGCAGTACCACAACGCGAGGGCGGCGCCCTCCGACGTCTGTCCGTAGACGAACGCGCTGTACAACACCACCGGCAGCGTCTGCTGTGCGGGATTGACGATGAAATAGGTCAGATTGAACTCGCCGAAGCTGATGGCCAGGACCATCAGGATCGCCGCGAGCAGAGCGGGACGGACATGCGGGAGGGTCACCGTCCACAGGCGCCGGAAGGCCCCCGAACCCAACGTGGCCGCAGTCTGTTCCAGCTCACGCAGATCGGGATCCCGCAGCACCGGGGTCAGCGTGCCGACCAGAAACGGCATGGTCACCACGACGTGGCCGAGGATCAGCAACCACCCCGACCGCTGCAGTTGCGGGTACATCGCACCCAACGCCAGTCCCACGGCGATACCCGGTACCGCCAACGGCAGACTCGCCATCCACTGCAGGAGCCCGACGCCCGGCACGCCGCCGCGGGCCAGCAACAGCGCCAGCGGGATTCCCAACGGCAGACCGATCAGCAGGGTGAGTGCGGCGACCTGGGCGCTCATCGAGAGCGCGGGCAGGAACGTGGGCAGCGCGTCGTTCATCCAGGCGGTCGTCACACCTCCATGCAACGGACCGCCGTTCCAGTTCGCCGTGAACGCCACCAGCACGGTGACCACGATCGGGAGGACCGAGATGAACAGGCAGAACCGGGCCGCCGATGCCGTGACCCATCGTCGCCGCCCCTGCGGCTTCCGCCGCGCTGGATCCTTGTGTGCGGGTGAGCTCCCCGGCGACCGGTCGGCGGTGGGCCGCGTGGACACGGCGGCCGGCGCGGCGGTCATGCGCGCACCGCCGAGCGTTCGATCATCCGCTCACCGAGATGGTTGATCACGGTGAACACCGCACTGAGCACGGCGAGGACGATGGCCATCGCCCCGGCCAGAGCGGTGTTCTGCAACACGGTCCCCTGTTCGGCGATCTCCAACGGCAGCACGCGAAATCCCTCCGACAGTGCGGCGACGGTGCCGTAGGCGCCCAGTGAACTGGCGATCGCGATCCCGGCCGCCGACAGGATCGCCGGCCACAACGCGGGCAACACCACCGTCGCGGTGATCCGCGCCGGCGATGCCCCGAGGGTACGGGCCACCGATTCGGCATCGGGGTCGAGAGCCGCGGCCGCACCACGCAGGATTCCGAGGGTGCGGGGCAACTGGAAGTACAGGTAGGCCAACAACAATCCCGGCATCGAGTACGCCAGGACGAACGACGGATGCCCGGTGAGTGCGGTGCTCGCCGACTGCGCGAGGCCCGCCCTGCCGAACAGGATGATGACGAAGAAGCCGATCACCAGGCCGGGCAACGACAACGGGAAGGTCAGTACGGCGTCGTAGCCGATCGCCCGCTTCCCGTCGATCCTGGCCAGGTGCAGCGCCGCGGGCACCGTGATGACGATCGTGATGAGGGTCGAGCCGATGGCCAGAAGAAGCGAATTGATCAGGGCCGAACGATAATTCGCGGTTGTGAAGATCTCCGCGTAGTACTGCCAGGTGAATCCGCCGTCGTCCCCGGTCACGCTGCGGACCAAGAACGACACCAGCGGCACCACCATGAACAAGACGAGGAAGGCCACCGCCGGGACGACCATCAGCCCCGTTCCCAGGCTGCGCGGAATACGCAGCCCGGGAGCGGTTCCGGTAGCAAGGACCGCCATCACTCAGCCCGAGATCGCGGCGGTGTACGCCGTGACGAAGCCGTCCTGCGCGGCGGCCAGTGCGCCGATGTCGACCGTGCGGGCCTTGTCGTAGTCGGACTGCGGTGCCATGCGTGCGGCGATGTCGGCGGGCATGGTGCCCCGAACCGGGTGGACGTAGAACTTCGCGAAGAGTTGCTGACCGGTGTCGGACAGGAGGAAGTCCATCCACTTCTTCGCCCCGGCCGGGTTGGGTCCGTCCTTGACCAGACTGACCGCATAGGACACCTTCACGGTGCCGTCGGACGGGATCACCACGTCGAGATCGGCTCCGTTGTCGTACTTCTGGGCGTAGCCGTTGAAATCGGCGTCGATCAGGATCGGGTACTCACCGGACGCGGCCTTCGCCGGCGTGGTGTTCACCGGGGCCTGCGCGCCATTGGCCTTGAGCTTGCCGAAGTAGTCGATCGCGGGCTGCCAGTCGGAGGTGGTTCCGCCCTTGGCCAGGTTGATCGCCGCTGCGGTGTAGTAGCCGATCGCGGCCTTGCCCGGGTCGGCGTAGAAGACCTTGTCCTCGTACTCGGGCTTGAGCAGGTCGTCCCAGGTCTGCGGCACCGGCAGCCCGCCGAGGGCCTTCTTGTTGACGAGCATCGCCACCACCCCGTAGTGCACGGCCGTCCAGGAACCGTCCTTCGACTTCAGATCGGCGGGTATCTCGGCCGAACCGGCCGGCGAGTACGGCGTCGTCAGTCCCTGGTCATAGGCGGTGATGCCGAAGTTCGAACCCCAGTAGGCGACGTCGGCCTGCGGGTGATCCCGTTGCGCGGCAAGGGCACTGAGCGACTGGCCGCTGTTCTTGACGTCCGATGGGACGGTGATCCCGGACTCGTCGGCGAACGCCGCCCGGACAGCCGGGAAGTTCGCCCACTGATCGGGGCAGTTGTACTGGATCACGGTCGCGGAGGCGGCCTCGTCGGATTGGCCTCCGACCGCACTCGAGCATCCGGTGAACGCCAATGCGGCGAGCACACTCGCCCCCAATGCGCCGATCATGCGGACACGTCTGGCAACACGCATGGTCTATGCAGCTCCTTCTGATGTGAATGGCGAAAGTCATGAGTTCGCACCCGTCCTCCGACGACGAGGCAGTGGTCTCGTCGCGGCGGTTCCCCGAGCGCGCCGACGACAACTATGTCGTATGAAGTGATGAATTTTCACGATCAGACGACAACTTCAGGAAGAGTTAAGCCAGAATTTCCGTATCCTGTCGCGAGATGACGGGACGACATCGGAATGGGAAACAGGATGCGACTGTCACGCAACGTGATCCGCGTACTCGGGCGACGAGATCCGCCGGTGTTAATCTCGTGCTGCACGACACCGAACCGACCCGACCCCGGGAGCCGATCATGACGTCAGGACGGGGGGAATCAGCCGCCCAGCGGCGGCGCGACATCGCCGACTTCCTGCTCACGCACAGCACGTCCACCGCGCAGGAACTCGCCGACCGCTTCAACGTGAGCCTGGTGACCGCACACCGTGACCTCGACGCGCTGGCACGCAAGGGTGTCGTCCGCAAGTTCCACGGCGGCGTCACCGCGCAACCGTCGAGCGTCTTCGAGAGCAGCATCGAGTACCGCTTCGGCGCAGCGCTCACCGAGAAGGCGGCGATCGCAGCCCATGCGGCGGCACTCATCGAGCCCGGGATGTCGGTGATATTGGACAGTTCCACCACCAACCTGCATCTGCTCGATCCTCTCGAGGCCGTGCGCCCACTGACCCTGATCACCAATTTCGTCCCGGTGATCTCTCGGGCGGCGGAGTGGGAGGACGTGCGACTGGTGGTCCTCGGAGGCGAGTACGACGTGCGCCACGCCAGTACGCACGGCATCAGTTGCCAGGAAGCGGCTCGCCAGATCCGCGCCGACATCGGGTTCTTCTCGTTCGCCGGCGTCGACCGGCGCGGTGTCTACCACCCCGAACAGCACGTCGCCGCCTCCAAGGCGGCGATGCTGGAGTCCGCGTCGCGACGAGTGATCCTCGCCGACGGCAGCAAGATCGGGCGCACCGCCCTGCACCGGATCGCGCCGCTCGACGATTTCGAGCGCCTGATCACCGATGACACGGCCCCCGCCGACGTCGTCACGGCCCTTCGTACCGGTGGCACCGAGGTGTCGGTCGTGGAACTCGGCGAGAGCTGACGATCGGGCGGCCGCCGATGAGGGCGGGCAGGAAGTGTCGGCTCACGCGCCACATTCCGGCGAAGATCCGTAGCGTTCCCGGTTACACCAGGTGACCGGATAGCCGCCGTTGCCGAAGCCCGTCATGGTCATGTAGGTGACACCGGCGCTGTCCGAGGTGAGGGTGCCACGATAGGTGGCCCCGGCGTTCATCGCGCCGGCGAGACCGTCCCCGACCACCGAGGTCCGGCTCACCAGCGTCACGTCCACACCGCCGCCGGAGGCGCCCCAGGTGAGCGTCCAGTCCTCGCCGTCGGCGGCGCCGCTGAACACCGACATCGTCCCGGTCCCGTCCGACGACAACGCCATGCCGCGGGTGTGACCGGTCCAGTCCCCCACGTAGGCGGCGGTGTCGGCCTGCGTGGCCGTCGGCGACGGTGTCGTCGTCGCCGTCGTTGCCGTCGTTGCCGGACCGACTGTCTCCGTGTGTGTTTCGGTGACCACGACAACCGGAGCCGAGGACTTCGTGGAGGTGTCGTCCGGACCGCATCCGACCACGGCACCCGCGAGTCCCACGGCGACGAGGAGCGCGACCGGAAGCCGACGACAGGAGATGTCCATCCACCGATGGTGACACCGGGATCGGCGTGTGCACAGGCTCGTCGTACACCCGGACGACACAGCGGTGAACCGGACGACACAACGGTGAACCGGGCACCACCGCGGTGAACCGATTCCGGACGAAGTGGACGGTTCCGCTCCGCCGCGATATTACCGGGGAGTAGCCTGAGCGGGTTCGGTCCACAGAGCAGTGAGTCGAGGATGTCTGCGACGACGAATGAAGCCATCACCCCGCCACCGGGACTGACGCTGATCGTCGGCGCCTCGACGCGGGAGTCACGCCACACCGTCGACACCATCCTCACGCAGGCGCGCAGGTCCGGAGCACTCGTCCTGCGACATCGCTTCGACGCCGATCACATACACCCGCTCAGTGCGCTCCGATCGCTGCTCCATCACGTCACGCTGCCCGCCGGCACCGCCGCGGACCACCCTGCCCGGCACCGGATCAGCCGCCTGCAACGACTCGTCGCCGCCGACGAACCCGATGTGCTGGCCCTGATCGGCGGCCTGGTGGGACTACAGCAGGCGGCGCGGCCGCTGGGCCCGGTGGTGATCGCGCTCAACGATCTCGATCTGATCGACCGGGCCGGCGCCGATGTACTCGCCGGTGTCGCCCGCCGGCTCCGCGACCAACCGATCGCCATCCTCGCCACCGCGACCCCCGATGCCGTCGTCGACGACCGGATCGTCACCCGCCGTTGGTATCCGACCACCGCCGATCCCGTGGCCGGTGCGTCCCCGGCCGGGGCCCCAGGACTGCCGACCGATCCCACCGAGGCCACCCGACGTGCGCTTGCCGAGCTCCGGTCGGGCGACATCGACCGAGCGGCAACCGAACTCGCCGGTGCGGTGGAGTCCAGCACCGACCCGGAGACGCGCGGCCGGCTGCTGGCGGCCGCGGCCGGGGTGGCCGCCGACGTGACCGCCAACCTCGACCAGGTGTCGCTGTTGTTGCGTCAGGCCCTGTCTGCCGACCGGACCACCGCCGCGTCGCTGGAAGCCCAGGTCGCACACCTGCATCTGGGACTCGGCAGCGGCGCGCGGCTGAGCGCACTGGCGCACTCGATGGCGACCGGACTGCGCGACCAGGACCGCATCGCCGGCCGATGGGTCCTCGACGAAGCGCTCTGGGCGATGTATCTGGTCGCCTCCGCCGCCGAACGGCGCGACATCTGGGATCTGTTCGGCAACACCGTCATCGGACTGGGTGATCGCGTCTCGACGTGGGCGACGATCGCCGCCACCGCCACCACGCCCGGTGCCGCCGTGCTCCGGCCACCGGATGACTCCCCGGTCGTGCGGGCGCTCACCCACACCGACGATCCGGCCCAGACGATCCGGGTCGCCTTTGCCACCGGCACCCGCCGGCGTCACTACTGGTGGCGAGATGCCCTGGAACGACTATGGACTCGGCGGTATCCGACGGCATCGGCGATCTATGCGGGAGTGCTGCTGACCGCCGACGGCATCGACGACGGCAACTGGGACCACGCCGCGACGATCGCCGCCGACGCACTGGCCCTGCGGGCAGATCGCGATCACCATTCGGTCTCCGAGGCATGGCTGCACCACAACCTCGGCATCCTCGAGGCCCATCGCGGAAATGATTCCGCCGCATTGGAACACGCCGCGTTCCTCGGCGAATGGTCGACGCCCCGTGGCGCACAACGTCTCCGGGACAGATCGGTCCACATCCGTGCGGCGAGTGCCCTCGCCGCCGACCGCCCGCGGCGTGCTCACCGGCTACTCGGCGGCCTCACCGACGACGCCGGCTACGGCGAGCTGATCGCCGTCGACGACCGCACCGCACTCGAATTCGCCGAGTCGGCCCAGCGCAGCGGCGCAGGTGACCACCTCTCGGCACTGCGTCGACGCCTGACCGGGATGCTCGACGCCTCCGGGCCGACCACCGCCGATCCGGACGTCGACCCGGACACCGACTACCGCCGGGCCCGCTCGACGATGATCTTCCTCGGCGCCCTGGCGATCACCACCTCCGACGTCGAGATGTTCACCCGGGCGCTGGCCCCGACCGACCGCGATCGGTGGCCCTTCGTGACCGCGCGGATCCGGCTGGCCTTCGCCCGCGTCCTGCGCCGCGACGCCGATCCCGCCGTCGCCGCACAGGCCACCGACCACCTGCGCCGGGCTGCGATGACCTTCCAGCTCCTGGGCGCGACGCCGTGGCTCGAGCAGGCTCGCCGCGAACTGCACAGCCTGGGTGTCCACACGGGTGCGGCGTCGATCATCGGATTCGAACGGCTCAGCGCCATCGAGCAGCGGATCGCCGAGATGGCCGCATCGGGCCGGACCAACCGTGAGATCGCGACCCACCTCATGATGTCGCCGAGTACGGTGGGTACGCACCTGCATCACGTCTACGGGGTGCTCGGCGTGCGATCCCGGGCAGGACTCCGAGATCTTTTGCACCCGAAGCCATCCGACGGTCCGGTCACTCCCCGCTCGACGCCGGGGCCGATGTCTGCGCAAGCGCATCACGGAGTGCCAGCCGCGAGGTGACCGACAGTTTCGCATAGACGTGATGCAGATGGTTGCCGACGGTGCGCGGCGACATCACCAGCCGAGCGGCGATGTCCTTGTTGCTCAATCCTTCTGCGGCGAGCTCTGCGATGTGGCGTTCCCGCGGGGTGAGCCCCCCGGCCGGGACGTCGGCGACGGCGCCCGACGGCGGAGTCCGACGCCGGGTGGAGGCGGTGGCCTCCCATTCCCGGCGCGCCCAATCGGCCCACGGCCCCGCGTCGATCCGGGTGAGGGCGGTGGCCGCGTCGGCGAGCAGCGGACGCGACCGTGTGACCGAATGTCGGCGTCGCAGTGCGGAACCGGCGAGCAGCTGCACTCGTGCACGATCGAACGACCAGCGTTCGGTACCGGGGACCGCGAGGGCCGCGGCGAACAGTCGATGCGCATCCGCATCGGCCGACACGAGGGCGCACGAGGTCAGGTACAGCATCCGTGCCAGCGCGGAACGCTCGGGATATCCGCTGCGCCGCATGGCCTCCACATGGGTTCCTGCGACCTCCCTACGCCCGGTCCGCACCGCGGCGAGGACGATCTCGAAGTCGACGGAGGTCGCCCACCAACTCGGTTCCAGGCAGGTTCCGGGCGAGGTGATCGCGGTGAGGTGCGTGTACGCGGATTCGTGGTCGTCGCGTGCGCTCGCACAGATCGCGAGAACGTGCTCGGCACAACCCGCCACCGTGCGGGCTCGGCGCGGAAGCGCCCAGGCGGCAACCGATTCGGCGATCATGATCGCGACATCCACGTCGCCCCGCCGCGCATGGGCGATACCCAGGTGATAGTCGGCAGCCCATCCCAGAATGTTGGGCGTGGCCGTGGGGTCGTGTGCATCACGGCGGGCACCCCCGTGTGCGGCGATCACCGCACCGTACTCGCCACGGTTCAGGTCGTCCAGTGAGAGCTGCAGGTCGATCCACATCTTGATCATGGGCAGGCCGAGCCGGGTGGCGAGCTCCGACGTCGCCTCGATCGCGGGGCGACATTCGGCGAGATGATCGACAGCCGAGGCGGTTTCACCGATCAGGACCACATCGATCGCCGAGGTCGACGGGTCGGCGAGGCGGGTGATCAGGGTGTCGATCCGCGACAGATCGATGCGGCCGTCGACGGTCGCCTCGTCGAGGGGATGGCGGGAATCGGGTGACAGCCGCTCGACTGCAGCATGGTAGTGCTCCCACTGCTCCGGACGGCCGCCGAGCCATGTTGCCCAGCGCAGGGCGCGCAGGGCGTCGACGACCACCGGCCCGGCCTGCTGCGGACCGGCATGATGGGCGACCGGCCGGCGGTCCAGCGCGGTTCGCAGGATGCGATGTGCGGCATCGATATCGCCGCGGGGCCCATGCGCCAGGACCGCGCCGGCGCCGGTCGCGGCGACGAGGGACCGGCCGAAGTACGGGTCGTCGACGCGCAGTTGTTCCATCAGTTCGGCGGCGAAACCGACGTCGGTGACCGCGGCGATTCCCACCGCCCGGCCGATGAGCCGTGCCCGGCGGGCCGCGGTGGGTTCGTGGGTCGCCGCCTCGCGGAGCAGGGCGACCCCCTCGTCCAATTGTCCGGCCACGACCGCGGTCTCGGCGAGGAGCGCCAGCCCCAGGATGAGTTCGGTGGGGTCGGCGTCGAGATCGGCGCGGAGTCCGTCGAGATGGTCCCCGAGTTCGTGGGCCGCCTCGGGTGGTACGCCGGTCGATGCGATCCGGATCAGGGTGTCCTGCTCGTCACCGGTACATCGTGCCCAGGTCAGCGAGTCGGCGAGGACCCGGGACCGTCGGGCCGCATCCGTGCCGGCATGCGACGGTGAGGCGAGTGATCGCAGGAACTCCACGAGGAGCACGTCGCGATCGGCGACGGTGCCGGGTACACCCTGCGCGTGAGCGCCCGGCCCCGGCGGGGTGGTGTGGACGATCCGGCGCAGCCGACGGCTGATCGGGAGGATGCGCGGTAGGTCACGGGCACCGGCACGTTGCCTCGGCGAGAGGGATGCGGCGATCTCGTCGAGCGCCGTCGGGTTTCCGGCGGCCCAGGCGATCACCTGGGAGGCGACGCTGCCGGCGATGTCGGGGTGGCGCTGCCGCAGCAGCTCGGCGGCCGATTCGTCGTCGAGCGGGGCGAGCCGGATCGTCGTGATCGGTGCCGGGGAGTCGAGGGCGGGGTGGTGCGTGCCGAGCAGGATGCCGGTCGCGGGGATATCGGCGCATGCCGCGATGACGGTGCGCGACAACGGATCGGCGAGATGGTGGTCGTCGACGACGACGAGCAGCCCCGTCGTCGCGGCCAGACCGGCGAGCAGCGCTCGCGCGTCGGCGATGACAGTGTCCTCGGTCGGACGGGGTCCGTCGGCGAGGCCCAGCGCGATCTGCAGGGTCGGGGGCGCCACCGGAGCCGAGATCACCGGGAGGAGCAGTTCTTGGAGGGTGGCGAGGGGGATGTCGGTCTCCGACTCCACCCCCGAGGCGCGCAGCACGGTGATCCCGGTGCCGTGGGCGCGGGCGACACACTCGGCGACGAGCGTCGTCACCCCGATCAGGGGATCACCCACCACCCGGGCGACGGGTGCGGCACCGGCCCTGATGGCCCGGACGAACCCGTCGAACAGCGCGAGCTCGGGACGACGACCGACCATCGGGCCCGCGCGGCGCACGCCCGGGCCCGCATCGTCGTCGATGATCGTCGGCACGTCACTCCCGCTCGTGTTCACGGCTCTCACCGTGGGGTCGCCCGCCGGCAGGGGCCGGAGGACCGAAGACTAGTCGGCTCCACCGGCCCCTGCGGCGGGGTTGGTGGGATCAGTCCGAGGTGGAGGGGCCACCGTCGGACGAACCGTCGTCACCCGACGAACCACCATCGGTGGATCCCGGCGACGATCCTGCGTCGTCGTCGGACGCGGAGTCTGCGGCCGACGTCCCCGGATCGGCCGGGGCCCCGGAGTCAGCCGAGTCCGAACCTGTCGTCTCCGGTGCGGTGGCCTCCGGTGCGGTGGTCTCGGGGGCGGTGATCTCGGGCGCCGGGGTCTCCGCAGCACCCGTCTCGGGCGCACTCGTCTCGGGCGCACTCGACTCGGGAGTGGTGGTCTCGGGCGTGGCTGCTTCCGGCGCACTCACCTCGGCGGTCTCCGGCGTGGAGGCCGGCGTCGACACGGTGGTGGCGGCATCGGTCGATGTGGCACCCAGCGTCACCGTGATCGATCGGGTGGCGGTGTTCGGATGCGGACTGAGCGACGACGTGCCGTCGAGGATCCCGGCGATACTCTGCTGCAACGACTGGAGCGCCGGGATGCTGCCGAACAGCGACGTCCCGTTCGCCCCGCCACCGGCACCGCCGAGCAGACCACCCGAGGTGATGACGATGCCCGGGATGTCGATACCCAGGAGCGAACCGAGGTTGGGTCCGGAACCGCCGTTGAGGAATCCACCCACGACCTTGCCCGGGAAGTTGAGGAGCGCGTTCATCACGGAAACGGCGTCGCCGTTCTCGACCGCGGTCACCATGTCCTGAATGCCGTCGCCGAGGCCACCGTAGGCGCCGGCGATGGGGCTGATCAGCGCGATCCCACCGATCAGGATCGAGTTCGCCAACTGCCACTTGACCACGGCATTGAGATTCTCCAAGGGCTCGGAGAGCGCCGCGATGATCGGGGTCAGGGTGCCGCCGAACAGGTCGAGTCCCTTGAGAACGGGGACCAGCACCGCGACGAACAGCTGGTTCAGTGCGGCGTCGATGTTGCCGGCCTCCAACTCCGTCTGCGCCGCCGTGAGGTAGCGCGGCAGATCGGTCTGCAGCGAGGCGATGAGATTCGGCCCGATCTCGCCCAGTGCGGCCCCGACGGCCTGCGCATGCTCGGCCTGGTTGTTCAGGATCGCCGTCAGGATGGGGGTGGCGCCCTGGGTGCCGATGGTCGTGCCGATATCCTGCAGATTCGCCAGCGTCTCGGCGATGACCTGCTGGTAGTACACGATCGGCGAGGGTTCGGCCGTCGTGGTGAGGGCTGCGGTGGTGACCGCATCGGCGGCCACGACAGGTGCCGCTCCCGAGGCGAACGGGGCGGCCACTGCCGCGGTGACACCCGCGGCTGCGAGGCCCATCATCAGTCCGGTCTGGCGGCGCGGATTACGTGCGACGTGCACTTCGGTTGCTCCTTGTTTCGCGGTGATCAGGCAAGCCCCGCCCCCCGTACGGATGCTCGTCTGTGACGCCTCTCAGGACGGTCACAGGAACGAAGTCTGCGATCGTCACAACGCGGGTCGGCAGAAAATCGGAATCATCTGGACAAATGACTCATCTTGTTCGACTGGGTAACGATCTACGCCGGGCCGGCGCGCGCGACCGCCTCGCCGTGCCGCACACCGAACGGCCCCAGGTCCACCGCGACCTCGGCACGCACCACCACATCGGCATCGGCCATCCGGCAGTCGACGATCCGCGCCGGTGGTGTCTGCAGGCCCGCCACACGCACCGCCACCGCACACGGGTCCGCCCCGGCGGCGACGTGATCGGCTGCGGCGGCCAGCGCGGCGAGATCGGCCGCCGACTGTGCACGATGACGTGCGAGCGCCGCCGCACCGAACACCATCACCAGGAGGATCACCGCGAGCACCGCGACGATCACCCCCGCCGCGGCAGCCGTGGCGAAGCCGCCCTCATCGTCGGCGAGCCGCCTCGGCCCGGACCTCACGGCTGCACCCCCGGCGCGAACACCACCTGATCGGAGCCGTCCGGTTCGGGGACCGCCACCGCCCGGGCCGACATGGTCAGCCCGGGCAGCATCAGCACGCCGTCGGTCACCTCGACGACGATCCGTTCATCGTTCTCGCTCACGGTGATCCGTGCGTCGGCCCCGACCAGCCGTTGTCCGGCGGCACGGGCATCGGGGTCGTCGGCGGCGGTCAGCCGGGCCACCTCACGGGCAGCATCGGTGCACCGGATCGAGGTGATGGCCGCCCCGATCCCGCCGAGCGCGAGGATCAGGACGACGACGATCGCCGCGATCGCATACGCCCCCTCGACGGTCGCCATCCCGTCCTCGTCACGCCAGAGCCCATCCACGATCAGCCCACCGACGTGTTCAGGGCCTTGTCGATGATCCCGGTCAGTGCACTGACGATGTCGCCACCGGTGACCACTGTGTAGAGGATCGCACCGAAGGCCGCGGCAGCGATCGTCCCGATGGCATATTCCGCGGTCGACATGCCGCTCTCGTCGGTCAGCAGGCGCAGGGCCTGCTCGTCGAGCCAGGTACGGGCAGAGCGGTAGGTTCGTCTGGGCGACATGATGTTTCCTGTTCTCTCGGATGACCGGCGATCTGCGGCCGTACTACTTGGACGCAGCGGGACGCCGTTTGGCTCCCCTGGATTCCGCCGGAATTCCGTCTCCCGCCGAGATCTGCCGGGATTCGACTTCGGCCCCCCGTCCGCCTCAGGTGCGCCCGATGGCGTATTCACCTCGGAGACAGGGCAAACCGACGTGTGCGGATCTCCCACGACAGCATCGGGGCAGATCGCCGGGGCAACGAGTCCGTGCTACGGTCCGAGTTAGGGTTACCTAAGAGAACTGGTACCCCCTACCCCCGAGGAGCGAGCGACGATAGTACAAGGAAGCCAATGAATCTGGCTATGAATGGAAGAATCCGAACAGTGGCGTAGTTGGCAGGGTCCCGCTGAAATGGAATCAGCAAGATGCCGTGTGGGAAGTTGCGTCAACGTACGCTGGCGACGACTCGAAGGATTGGGGAGGTTGCGCTCGTGGCTACGCCTGATCTAGACGCGCTGCGCCGATTGGTTCACACGATATTCAATCCGGACGGCGGCACAACCCCTGAGTCCGTTCTGACCGGCGCCGCGCTCAGGGAGTTCTCGAGCCTCGACACCCTCTTCGGGCTGTTGGTGTCGGGGGTCGCGGCACAGGGCGAGCGCACCTCGTACAACGACTACATGTGGGTCGTTGCGGAAAACGTTGCAAGCGCGCGGGTATCGGTCGTGAGGATCGCACCTCCACCAGCGTCGGCTTCATTCGCATTGAACTTCGTCATGACCGAGACCGGGTGGATGATCGCCGCGCTCGACCGCGTGCGTCCGCTGGTCGTCGATTAGAACCCGGTAGCGACTTCGTTAAAGTGGCCGTGACGGTACGCGTATAGGTATATGCGCCGGGGCCCCGGGACGCTTCCCACGTTCACCACACACCGATCGGCGGGGTCGGTGCCCAACTTTGCCGG
>NZ_BCNF01000038.1 GCF_001485495.1 Gordonia desulfuricans NBRC 100010
TCCTCGCCTGGCGGCTCGGTCCCGGCTCGACCATCGAGGGTGGTTGCCGACACGACGGATCCTCGCCTCGGAGGCTCGGCCATTCATGGTGAGGGGGAGTCGATGGGCGCTCAGCCGGTGGGCGGCGTCACCACCAGCAGTCGACACCACGCGTCGTGGAGCCAGTCGGCAAAACGTTCGCGCGTCCAACCTCGTTCGACGACCAGCAGTGTGAAGTACTCCGAGCCGTTCATCGTCCAGATGATGTCGGCGACCTCGTCGATCGTCAGGTCGGCGCGCAACCGGCCCGATCCGGCGAGGTCGGCGGCGAGATGGCGCATGTTGTCGGCGCGTCGACGGGTGATCTCGGTCCACAGGTCGGCGAGATCGGGGTCTGCGTCGGCGGCAGCTCTCAAGACCACGAACAGCGGTGACAGCCGCGATTGCAGTGCCGTGACGGCGTCGGCGTAGATCCGAAGTTTGGCGCCGATATCGGGTTCGGCGCGCATCCGGACGGCGTAGTCGCGCCGGGCGCCCGGCACCGCATGCGCCGTCCCCGACAACGCGATCTCGATGAGCTCGCGGAACACCACCGGCTTACGGCCCACCGTCGCATAGACGGTATCGGGTGACACCTCGGCGTCGCGGGCGATCGCCGCGATCGTGGTCGCCGCATAACCGTTGGTGATGAACAACTCTCGAGCCGCGGTGAGGATACGCATGCGGGTCTGTTCGGCGGCCGCACGGCGCCTGGTCGAGTCGTAGCGCCGCGTCGCACGATGCTCGGCCTGGGCGTTGACTGCGTCGGCCGCCGGGCCTACCCTTGGTCTATCCATATTGATCCGACATTACCTCGGATGAAAAAGGGGATGATCGCCATGGCGTTCTATGCATGGACTCAGAACGTGCCGATCACGGCCGAGATCTACGACGAGATCGATGCGCGGATCGGTACCACGCCGATGCCGGGCCTCATCGTCCATCTCACGATCGAGCACCCCGACAAATCGATCGGCTACCTGGATGTGTGGGAGTCGCAGGAGGCATGCGACAAGGCGGTCGACGCGGTCGTGCACCCCGCCGTTCATCCGGTCCTCGCAGCCCGGGGTATCCACCCGCCGGGGGAGCCGCCGCGGATGCCGACCACGGTGCTCGATGTCCGCTTCGGTGACGGGACCACGGTACGGCCCACGTGAGGGCCGCCGAGCCCGGGCAACCCCGGCACGTCCTAGACTGGCCGTCGTGAGCGACGCGATCCGAGACCAGGCATCGGCGGAGGTGGTCCCGACTCCGTACGAAGACCTGCTCCGCCTCGTCATGGACACCGGCACCCCCAAGGCCGATCGCACCGGAACCGGGACCCGCAGCATCTTCGGTGCACAGCTGCGGTACGACCTCTCGGCGGGATTTCCGCTGATCACCACCAAGAAGGTCCACCTCAAGTCGATCGTCTACGAGCTGCTGTGGTTCCTGCGCGGTGACTCCAACGTCAAGTGGCTGCAGGAGCAGGGCGTCACGATCTGGGACGAGTGGGCCGACGCCGACGGCGAGCTGGGGCCGATCTATGGCGTGCAGTGGCGCAACTGGCCGACCCCGTCGGGTGAGCACATCGACCAGATCTCGGCCGCACTCGAGATGCTCAAGTCCAATCCGGATTCGCGGCGCAACATCGTGTCGGCGTGGAACGTGGGCGAGATCCCGCAGATGGCGCTGCCCCCGTGCCACGCGTTCTTCCAGTTCTACGTCGCCGACGGCAAGCTGTCGTGCCAGCTCTACCAGCGCAGCGCCGATCTGTTCCTCGGGGTGCCGTTCAACATCGCCTCATATGCGTTGCTGACCCACATGATGGCCCAGCAGGCCGGGCTCGAGGTGGGTGACTTCGTGTGGACCGGCGGCGACTGCCACATCTACGACAACCACGTCGAGCAGGTCACCCGCCAACTGTCACGTGAACCGTTCCCGTATCCGAAACTCGAACTGCGTCAGCGTGATTCGATCTTCGACTACGAGTACGACGACATCGCCGTGGTGCGATATCAGTCGCATCCGGGGATCAAGGCGCCGGTCGCCGTCTGAGAGGTCCGAGGGTTCACCGCCGCGTGGTCTAGCCTTGACGAGTGGTGGTCAGCGACTCAAATCTTCATCTCGACGGGATCGCGGGAATCCTCGATCAACTTCACGGCGCCGCGCTCCTGTGGGATCCGGAGGCATCCGAACCGGTCTGGATGAATCGCGGGGCGGCCGAGGTCACAGCCGAATGGGACCCCGACTGGCGCCGGCACTTCCTCCCGGAGTCCACCGGGGGCTCCGACACGCCGGCCACGATCCAGGCGAAAGCGCACGGGGTCGACCGGTCGGTCCGGGCCCGCTGTGTGGACCTCGACGTCGACGGCGAGCCGCGACTGCTCATACATTTCGACATGCCGACCAGGCGAACGGTCGAGGACGAACTGACGCTCACGGCGACCTATGTCGAGGCGCTGAGCCGGCACACCGCGGCCGGATTGCTGGTGCTCACCGCCGACGGGGTGGTCCTGCACGCCACCGCCCGTGTCCTCGAACAGTTCGACCTCACCCGGGGTGAGCTCGTCGGTCGCCCGATCACCGACCACGCCGCGGTCACCGCGGGCGACGCCGACGGGTGGTCGTCGGTGCTGGAGGCGATGGACCCCATCGCGACGGTGCAACTGGCACTGAAGACGCCCTCGCCCCGCACCCCGGAGTTCCTCGGCGGAACCCTCGAACGCGTCCCGCAACGCCCCGACCACGAACTGCTGCTGTCGGTGTACGACATCTCCGATCGGGTCCGTCGCGAACAGCAACGGTCGCGGGACGCCGAGCACCAGAACTACCTCGCCCGCTACAACGTGATGGGTGATCTCGCGATGGCCGTCGCCCACGAGCTCGGCCAACCACTCACCGCCGCACGCAATTTCCTCGCCGTCACCCGGTCCGCGATGTCGCCGCCGCCGGAGTCTCCGTCCGCGATCTCCCCGCCATCGATCTCGGAGACCGACCGGGCCGACACCGCGCTGTACGGGCTCGACGGCGCCGACCGTCAGATCGACCGCGCGGCGAGCATCATCACCAGCATGCGCAGGTTCGTCGGGCACGTCGATCACGCGCAGGAGGAGATCGACCTCAACGTCATCGTCGAGGAATGTCTCTGCTTCATCGGGCTGCGTGCCGAGGACTCTTCGGTGACAGTCGAATTCGACCGTGCCGCAGAGCCGGTTCCGGTTCGGTGCGAGCGGGTGCTGACCGGCCAGGTGATTCTGAACCTGTGCTTCAACGCCGTCGACGAGATGGCGGCGAGCCCGGAACCGGTCCGCACGATCGGGCTGCGGACCCGATCGGAGGGCGGGCTCGGCATCTTCGCGGTGGAGGACCGCGGACGGGGATTCACCGGTGACCCGTTCACCGATCCGTTCACCTCCAAGGACAACGGCAGCGGGATCGGCCTCGCACTGAGCTGCCGGATCATCACCCGCCAGGACGGCGAGATCTGGGCGAAGCGCCTGGCGGTGGGTTCGGAGTTCGGGTTCGCACTACCGGCGGTTCCCGACCCCGCCGGGCGGCGGTAGCCTGGGGCTCATGAGCGCAGGTCACATCGTCGTCGGGGTTCGAGGGGAGGCCGCGTGATGGGCGGGATCACGCTGGTGTGGGCACAGGACCGGGTCGGGGCCATCGGCCGGCGGAACACCATCCCGTGGCGTGTTCCCGAGGACATGGCCCGCTTCCGTGAGGTCACCGGCTCGAAGGCGGTGGTCATGGGGCGGCGCACCTGGGATTCCCTGCCGGAACGCTTCCGCCCGCTGCCCGGCCGCCGCAACATCGTGGTGACCCGCACGATCGATCTTCGGCTCGACGGCGCCGAGGTCACCCACAGCGTGCCCGATGCGCTGGCGCTCGCCGGAGCCGACGCAGTGGTGATCGGGGGCAGCGAGATCTATTCGGCCGCCATCGATCTCGCGACACATCTGCGGGTCACCGAGATCGACGTGCTGGTCGAGGAGGCCGACGCCTTCGCCCCCGTCGTCGACGAGTTGCGGTGGGAGCGGGCCGGTGAGGGACAGTGGCTGCGGTCGAGCAGCGGGACCCACTACCGCTTCGTCGACTACATCCGGCACACCGCGCACTGATCCCGGGAATGACCCCCACCGACATCTCGGCCGCACAGGCGCGCCGAATCGCCCTCGTGGCACAGGGTTTCGCCGATCGTCGCTCGGCCGGTGCGGTCACCCTGCGACATCTCGACCGGGTCGTCGGGCGCACCCGGCTGGTGCAGATGGATTCGGTCAACGTGGCCGTCCGCGCGCACTACCTCCCGCTGTTCAGCCGCCTGGGAGCCTACGACCGCGCCCTGCTCGACCGCGCGGCCTGGCGACCGGGACGCGGCGCACGCCGGCTCACCGAGTACTGGGCCCACGAGGCCGCGCTGATCCCGGTCGAGGATTGGCCGTTGTTCGCGTTCCGAATGGCCGACTACCGCGACGGACGGTACCGCCACACCCGCGATCTGATGCGTCGCCACCGGGCCCTGGCCGCCGACGTGCGGGCGGTGATCGACGAGGTGGGTGCGTCCACGCCGCGTCGGATCGAGGACTCGCTGGGCATCGAACGGTCGCCGCGACGCTCCGGCGGCTGGTGGGATCGCGGTGAGGTCAAACATCTCTGCGAGGCCATGTTCGCCGCCGGAGATGTCGCCGCCACCCGCGACGAGTCCTTCGGCCGCCACTACGACCTCACCGAACGGATCGTCGGCGCCGACATCGCGACCCGCGTGGTCGAGAGGTCCGAGGCCATCGGTGAACTCGTCGTGCGTGCGGCGTCGGCCCACGGCATCGCCACCGTCGCCGATCTGGCCGACTACTACCGGCTCAAACCCGCCGAGATCCGTTCGGCGGTAGCCGATCTCGTCGACGCGGGCGCAATCCTGCCGGTGCGTGTGGAGAACTGGCGCGACGAGGCATATCTGCACGCGGAGGCCGCGGTGCCGAGTCGGGTGCGCAGCGCGGGTGAGCCGCGCAGCGCGATCCTCTCACCGTTCGACCCGCTCGTGTTCTACCGGCCCCGCACCGAGCGGGTCTTCGGCTTCCACTACCGGATCGAGATCTATGTGCCGGCACCGAAACGGGTGCAGGGGTACTACGTCCACCCGTACCTGCTCGGCGACGATCTCGTGGCCCGCGTCGACCTCAAGGCCGACCGCGCCCGGGGCGTCCTACAGGTACCCGGGGCCTTCGTCGAGGACGGCCACGATCCCGATGTGGTGGCGCACCGACTGGCCGCCGACCTCGCCGCGCTCGCCGAATGGCTGGGGCTCTCGGCCGTCGAGATCGGAACGCGAGGGTCACTCACATCACATCTGCGGCGAATCGCCAGGTGAGCTCTGCGCCGGTGTCGCCGACGGCGACCGGTTTTGACATGCTTGTCACCGCGGACACACCGCACCCGGACGACACAGGAGACAGCATGACGGTGACCTACGGCGATCGTGAGTATCGACTGGTGATGTTCGATCTCGACGACACCCTGGCGCCATCCAAGAGTCCCCTCGACGACCAGATGGTCACCGTGCTGCGCACCCTGCTCGGCGAGGCGTTGGTGTGCATCATCTCCGGCGGCCGCTACGAGCAGTTCCGGATGCAGGTGCTCGACCGCATCGGTGACATCGCCGAACTCGACAACCTGCACCTGATGCCCACCTGCGGCACCCAGTACGTGCGCCGCAACGGCACCGAGTGGGAGACCGTCTACGCCGAGGACCTCACCGACGACGAGAAGCAGCGCACCCTCGCGGCACTCGAGACCGGCGCCAAGGAACTCGGCGTGTGGGAGACCGAGACCTGGGGCCCGATCCTGGAGGACCGCGGCTCGCAGATCACCTTCAGCGCCCTCGGACAGTCGGCACCGGTCGACGCCAAGAAGGCCTGGGATCCCGATGGTGCCAAGAAGGCCGCGCTGCGCGCCTACGCCGCCGAACGGCTGCCCGACCTCGAGGTCCGCAGCGGTGGCTCGACGTCGGTCGACGTCACCCGGAAGGGCATCGACAAGGCCTACGGCGCACAGAAACTCATGGAGATCCTTGGCCTGGGCCGCGACGACATCCTGTTCTACGGCGACCGCCTCGACGAGGGCGGCAACGACCGTCCCGTCCTCGACCTCGGCATCACCTCGGTCGCCGTGGACGGCTGGGAGGACACCCACGCCCGGCTCGTCGAACTCCTCGGACGCTGACGCTCCCCGGCTCCCGCAGCGCGAGAATCGCACCGCCGCACAGGTATCGACACACCGATGTCGGGTGGGATGCGGAAGGCCCACGCGGCCTTCCGCATCCGACACCGGGCGGGGGAGCCGGCTAGCGGATCTGCGGTCGGCGATCCGGATCAGGGTGCAGACCCTCGATCTCGGCCGCCAGCGAGATCAGCAGGGGCTCACCGCCGGTCGGCCCGACGAGCTGTGCGCTCTGCGGAAGTCCGGCGGCGTCGAATCCGATCGGGACCGCTGCGGCGGGATTGCCCAGGACATTCCACGCCGCGGTGTAGGACGCCACATCCGAGGCGAGACGGGTCAGGCCGACGGTGCCGTGGCGGTCGAGCTGACCGACCGGCATCGCGGTGGTCGGCGTGGTCGGGGTGAGCAGCACGTCACACCGGGAGAACAGTTCGGCGAGAAAGCGTTTCGCGGTCTTGTCGGCGCTGCGCTCGGCCCGGCCCACCACATGACGGGCCAGGCGCCCGGCCGATGCCATCCGCCGGGTACGGGCCTCCAGCAGCTCCGGGTACTCCACCCGCGCCGCCTCCTCGGCCACACCGGTCGCCACCTGGATCTGGAAGGGCACCGCGAGCTTCGGATACCGCACCGTGTTCACCGACCCGTCGTCGTCGATCACGGTGTGACCGGCGGTGCGCAGCCGATCGGCGAGCCCGCGCAGGGCGACGGTCGTCGCATCGTCGGCGACGCTGCCGCCCATCGGATTTCGCGTCGACAGCAGGATGCGCAACCGCCGTGGCGGCAGTGCCGCGGCCTCGGCGAACGTCGACTCCAGCGGGTCGGCGCGGAACCGGTCGGTCTCGGCGGCCCCGGAGATCACGTCGTAGATCAGGGCGCTGTCGGCGACGGTACGGGTCAACGGTCCGAGCGTGCCCAGCGCCCGCCACAGGTCCGGGTTCGGTGCGGTGGGCACCCGACCGCGTTGCGGTTTGAGTCCGAACAGCCCGCACCAGCTCGAGGGCAGACGGATCGACCCGCCACCGTCGCCGCCGATGCCCGCGGCCACCATCCCGGAGGCGACCGCGGCCGCGGTGCCGCCACTCGATCCGGCCGGCGAGCGCCCGGGATCCCACGGATTGCGGGTCCAGCCGTTCGCGGCCGACTCGGTGAACGGCCAGATCCCGAACTCGGGCATCCGGGTCTTGCCGATGATGATCGCCCCGGCCTCGCGTAGCCGCCGGACCAGCTCCGAATCCGCCTGTGCCGGAGTCTGAACCGAGCCGCCGCCGTAGGCCGTGGGCAGTCCGGCGACGTCGTTCTCGTCCTTGATCGCGATCGGCACCCCGTGGAGCGGGCCGAGCGGACGCCGGGCCTGGCAGTCGGCGTCGAGGCGGTCTGCGGTCGCGCGCGCCTCGTCGGCGAGCACGTGGGCGAACGCGTTGAGGTGGCGGTCGCAGCGCGCGATCCGGTTCAGCGAGTGCTCGACGAGCTCACGTGCGGTCACCTCCCCGTCGGCCACCCAGCGTCGTTGCTGCACGACGGTGCTGAAGTCCAGCGAACTCGACCCCGGGGACGGATCCGGATGATCGGGGCGGTGGGTCGATCCGTCGGCGGTCATGGCACCTGGCTCCGGGACGTCATCGGTCCATTGTGGTCGAGATCGGCGTGCGGGGCGAGTGGTCGGTCGCTATCGCTCGATCGGCCCGGCCGCCGGGCTGACTCGCTGGGTACCGTTGCCCACCCGGTAGGACTTGGCGAGGTACTGCCCGGACTTCGGGTCGGTCTTGTCGTTGAGGAAGTACCAATCCATCTGTGCCGCAGCCGGTGTCACGGTGAACACCGAGTAGCCGTGGGCGTCGAAGTCGTTCCACCGCACGTGCCGGTTGACCGCGGTCAGCGCCGACGACACCACCGAACCCGCGGTGTGCTCGGGCACCTTCACGATGTCGTCGATGTTGCTCGATGTGACGGAGGTGGCCACGAGCTCGGTGGCGACCGTCCCGCCGCCCGGATACGCCGCGGCGTCCACCGGGATGTCGCACGCCCACGACGAATGGATGTCGCCGGTGATGAACACGACGTTGTCGACGTGCCGCGAGCGGATCGTGTCGAGCAGACGCCGGCGATCGGCGGTGTAGCCGTCCCACTGATCCGGGTTGTAGGGGAGGCCGCCCTCGGGTAGGCCGAGCATCTCGGTGATTGCGGCGGTGTTCTTCTGGTCCAGCGGCGGGATCACCACCGGGGTGATCATCACCGGATTGCCGACGATCTTCCAGCGGGTGGCGGAGCTGGTCAGACCGTTGGTCAGCCAGTTCATCTGGGCGGCACCGGTGATCGACCGGTTCGGGGCGTCGATGTCCCGCGAGGTCATGGAGACCTGCTCGTCGCGATAGGTGCGCAGGTCGAGCATCGACAGTTCGAGCAGGGTGCCGAACCGCAGGCGGCGGTACAGATGACGGCCACCGGCATCGGCGGCCGGGCGCACCGGCATCCACTCGTAGTAGGCGCGTTCGGAGGCGGCCTTGCGGGCGGCCCAGTCACCCTCGGACGCCTGGTGGTTCTCCGCGCCGCCGCGCCACGAGTCGTTGGCCGATTCGTGGTCGTCCCAGGTGCAGATCCACGGCAGCCGGCGATGCAGCTCGGCCAGATCAGGGTCGGTCTTGTACTGCGCGTGGCGGATCCGGTAGTCGGCAAGGCTGACGATCTCGTGCCGCGGGGCGTGGGTGCGCACCACGCCGGTCTTGCCGGTGTACTCGCCGGTCCCGTACTCGTACAGGTAGTCGCCCAGGTGCACGATCGCGGTGAGATCCGGGTGGTTGCGCAGATGCCGGTACGCGCCGAAGTATCCGGCCTCCCAGTTGGCACACGAGACCACGCCGAACCGCACGCGTGACACGTCGGCGTCGGTGGCCGGTGCCGTGCGGGTGTGGCCGATCGGCGACACCGCACCGCTCGCCGGCCCCGAGGTCACGCGGAATCGGTAGGCGTAGCGGGTGTCGGGGGACAGGCCGCCCGCATCCACCTTCACCGTGAAGTCGGCATCGGCGACGGCCTGGGCCGATCCGGAGGCGACGACGGTGCCGAAGGACTCGTCGCGGGCGATCTCCCAGGTGACCGCCGACGACGGTCCGTGACCCGAGCCGGGGGTCGCGGCGGGCGTGGCGGTGATCCGGGTCCACAGGATCACCCGGTCCGGCAGGGGATCGCCGGAGGCGACGCCGTGGGCGAACACCCGGCGGTCACCGGTACCGCCGGGGGTCGGGGCGGCGGTGGCGCGGGCGGCGTGGGCGAGGACGGGTGCGGCGACGGACAGGGCGGCTGAGGTCCGGAGCAGATTTCGGCGCGTGGTCACGGGGGATCATTGTGCGGCATCTCGGGCACTTCGCCCGGCAGGTGTCCGGGCAATGTGCAGGTGGCGTCGCCCGATTCACGTGATCGTCGACCAGAATTCACCTCCGATCGTCCTGATCGTCTGATCAAGTTCGACGGGGAGCCGGGCCCGGGCCGTCGGTGCACGACAGATGCGGGGTGGGCGCGGCCGCGGGGTACGACGGTGGGAGAATCGATGACTGCGATCGGCGGGTCACCCTGTCGAACCGTGTGACGTGAAGATGCGCGACGTGCAGGTACGCGCGGCGTATCCGTGCCGTACGAGGTGCGGCAGGACTGCCGGAGAGGTCCGGGGAACAGGAGGCAACGTGTCCGAGATGGTGCCGTTGCGAGTGCAGATGGTCGCGGCCACCCGGTTCACCACCCCGCCGGATGTGGACTGGGAGACCGACGCCGACGGTGGTGAGGCGCTCGTCGAGTTCGCCGGCCGGGCCTGCTACCAGAGTTGGGACAAACCCAATCCGCGCACCGCGACCAACGCCGGGTACCTGCGCCACATCCTCGAGGTCGGGCACCTCTCGCTGCTCGAGCACGCCACGGTGACCTTCTACATCACCGGCATCTCGCGGTCGTGCACGCACGAGCTGATCCGTCACCGGCACTTCTC
Organism: Gordonia desulfuricans NBRC 100010; assembly: GCF_001485495.1. GTDB lineage: Bacteria > Actinomycetota > Actinomycetes > Mycobacteriales > Mycobacteriaceae > Gordonia > Gordonia desulfuricans. Next base: position 10,193 of record NZ_BCNF01000038.1, read on the forward strand.
GTACTCGCAGCTGTCGCAGCGATTCGTGCCCGAGCACGACTCCAACGTCGTCCCGCCCCCGGCAATCCGCGGGGACGCCGAACTGGAGAAACTGTTCACCGAGGCCACCGACGCCAGTCGCGCCGCCTACTCCGATCTGCTGGCCGCACTCGAGGCGAAGTTCGCCGACGTCCCGAATGCCATCCTGCGACGCAAGCAGGCCCGGCAGGCGGCGCGGTCGGTACTGCCGAACGCCACCGAGACCAAGATCGTGGTGACCGGCAACTACCGGGCATGGCGGCACTTCGTCGGCATGCGCGCCACCGAGCATGCCGACGTCGAGATCCGCCAGCTCGCCGTCGAATGTCTGCGTCAGCTGATGGACGTGGCGCCGACGGTGTTCGGCGATTTCGAGATCGGCACCCTGGCCGACGGGACCGAGGTGGCCACCTCGCCGTTCGTGCTGGAGGGCTGAATCGGGCCCGACGGCCGAGTCGTCACCGAGCCGGCCCCGGCCCGTCGTCGGCGCCCGTGTGCAGTGCCGCTCGTCACCCCGTGGGCGACACCCGATCCCGTTGCCTCGCCGTCACATGCCCACGGTAGCCTTGAGCACCATGAACGCAGCCGACTTGCAGCCCCAGTCGCACCCTTTCGGGACGAACGTGGTGGCCATGGTGACCCCCTTCCGGCCCGACGGCTCGTTGGATCTGGACAAGGCTGCCGAGCTCGCCGACCATCTGGTCGCCAAGGGCTGTGACGGTCTGGTCGTCTCCGGCACCACCGGTGAGTCGCCGACCACCACCGTCCCGGAGAAGCTCGACCTGCTGCGCGTCGTCCTCGACGCCGTCGGCGACCGTGCCCGGATCACCCAGGGGGCGGGCAGCTACGACACCGCCGAGAGCATCCGTTTCTCCCAGGCCTCCGAGAAGGTCGGCGCCCACGGCCTGCTCGTGGTGACCCCCTACTACTCCCGGCCGCCGCAGGCCGGTCTGCTCGCCCACTTCCGCGCCGTCGCCGATTCCACCGTCCTGCCGGTGCTGCTCTACGACATCCCGCCACGGTCGATCGTCCCGATCGCCGACGACACCTTGCGCGCCTTGGCCGAGCACCCGAACATCAAGGGCGTCAAGGACGCCAAGGGTGACCTCCACGCCGCCGCGCGACTGATCGCGACCACCGACCTGGAGTTCCTCTCCGGCGACGACGGCCTCAACCTGCCGTGGCTGTCGGTGGGTGCCACCGGCTTCGTCAGCGTGATCGGGCACCTCGTCGCAGATCGGATGCGCGACATGCAGATCGCCGCCGAGAAGGGCGATCTGCAGACCGCCCGGCAGATCAACCAGACGATGGCCCCGCTGGTCGACGCGATGGGACGCCTCGGTGGCGTCACCATGGTCAAGGAGTCGTTGCGCATCCTCGGCATGGACGTGGGCAACCCACGATTGCCACAGGTGCCGGCCGACGGTCCGCAGATCGAGGCCCTCATCGCCGATCTCCGGACGGCGGGTCTGCTGTGACCGCCCCCCGTCGTCGTGCCGCCCGGCGAGTCGCCGGACCGCCGGCCCCCGTCGTAGAGCAGCCCGCGCAGCAGCCCCAGAAGGCGGCTGTGGCGAAGAGCGCCGAGTCCCCGAAGAGCACCGAGTCCCCGAAGAACGCCGAGCCGCAGAAGGCTGCCGAGGCACCGAAGAAGGCGGCGCAACCTGCCGTCGAGGCGCCGGCTGCTGCGGCACCGGCCGAATCGGCACCGGCGCAGCGGTCGGGATCGCAGTCGCGCCGCCGTGGCGGCGGCGGTGGCGGTGGTGGCCGGCACGAGAAGCGTGACGACCGTCGTCCCGGCGGTTCCGGCCGTCGTGGCGGGGGTAACGCCCCGAGCACCAACCGGCCGTCGGCGCCGGCCCCGGTCGACCGGCTCGGTACCCCGCGCCGCCTGCCCAAGGGTGCGCTGCGGGTGGTCGCCCTCGGCGGGATCGGCGAGATCGGCCGCAACATGACGGTCTTCGAGTACGACGGCCGGCTGCTGATCGTCGACTGCGGCGTGCTGTTCCCCGAGGACGCACAGCCCGGCGTCGACCTGATCCTCCCGGACTTCCGCTACATCGAGGACCGGATGGACGACGTCGAGGCGGTGATCCTGACCCACGGTCACGAGGACCACATCGGCGCGATCCCGTTCCTGCTGCGCCTGCGCGGCGACATCCCGGTGATCGGCTCCAAGTTCACCCTGGCCCTGGTCGAGGCCAAGTGTCGTGAGCACCGCCAGCGCCCCAAGCTGGTGCAGGTGCGCGAGGGTGAGACCACCCATCACGGCCCGTTCGAGTGCGAGTACTTCGCGGTCAACCACTCGATCCCGGATGCGATCGCGGTCGCGATCCGCACCGAGGCCGGTGTGGTGCTGCACACCGGTGACATCAAACTCGACCAGCTGCCGCTCGACGGCCGGCTGACCGACCTCGCCGGGTTCAGCCGCCTCGGTGACGAGGGGGTCGACCTGTTCCTGGTGGACTCCACCAACGCCGAGGTCCCCGGCTTCGTCACCCCGGAGCGTCAGATCGGCAGTGTGCTCGACCAGGTGATCGGCAAGGCCAAGCAGCGTGTGATCGTGGCGTCCTTCGCCAGTCATGTGCACCGCATCCAGCAGATCATCGACGTCGCCCACGCCCACAACCGGCGCGTGACCTTTGTCGGCCGGTCGATGGTGCGCAACATGCAGATCGCCCAGGACCTGGGCTACCTGAGCGTGCCCGACGGCGTGGTGGTGGACATGGACACCGCCGCGACCCTGCCGGATCACCGCGTGGTGCTGATCTCCACCGGGTCGCAGGGCGAGCCGCTGTCGGCGTTGTCGCGGATGGCCCGGGGCGAGCACCGGCAGATCAACATCCGTGCCGACGACCTCGTCGTGCTGGCATCGTCGCTGATCCCCGGCAACGAGAACTCGGTGTTCGCGGTGGTCAACGGGCTGTCGCGGCTCGGTGCCACCGTCATCACCCAGCAGAGCGCCAAGGTGCACGTGTCGGGGCATGCCTCGGCCGGTGAGTTGCTGTACCTGTACAACGCCGTCCGCCCCAGCAATGCCATGCCGGTACACGGCGAGTGGCGTCACCTGCGGGCCAACGCCGCGCTCGCCGTGGCCACCGGGGTCAACCCCGACCGCGTCATGCTCGCCGAGGACGGCGTCGTGGTGGATCTGGTCGACGGCATCGCCCAGATCGTCGGACGCGTCCCGGTCGGACACGTCTATGTCGACGGCCTGTCGGTCGGCGACGTGGGTGAGTCGACCCTGTCCGAGCGTCTGGTGCTCGGCGAGGGCGGGTTCATCGCGATCACCGTCGCCATCGACACGGCCACCGGTCGCACGGTCAGCACCCCGGAGGTCTCCGGGCGTGGCTTCTCCGACGACCCGGACGCACTCAAGGCCGCTGCCGACCTGGTCGACCAGGCGCTCGACGCGCTGGCCGCCGAAGGTGTCACCGACACCCATCGCATCGCGCAGGCGATCCGGCGTGGAGTCGGACGCTGGGTGGCCGAGACCTACCGCCGCCGCCCGATGATCGTTCCGACGGTTATGGCCGTCGGGGACTGAGTCGGGATACGACGTCGCCCCCGTCGGGCCGCAGAATTCCGTCGGGCCGCAGAGTTCTGTCGGGCCGCAGAGTTCTGTCGGGCCGCAGAGTTCTGTCGGGCCGCAGAGTTCTGTCGGGCCGCAGAGTTCTGTCGGGCCGCAGAGTTCTGTCGGCCCGTCGGGGCTGTGGCGGCCCGTCGGGGTTCGTCGACTCGGGCTAGGGTCGAACCCGTGAGTCAAGCACGAGTTGAGCGGGCCGCCCTTGTCGCCACCCTGCGCGAGGTCGGGCCCGACGCCCCGACGTTGTGTGCGGGATGGGATGCGCGCGACCTCGCCGCACATCTGGTGGTCCGGGAACGTCGCCTCGACGCGGCACCGGGGATCATGATCAAACCGCTCGCCGGATACACCGACCGGGTCCAGCGGTCGGTGACCGACGGGACCGACTTCGACGCCCTGCTCGGGCAGATCGCCGACGGTCCGCCGCTCTACTCGCCGATGAAGCTGGTCGACCGCTGGGCCAATCTGGCCGAGATGTTCATCCACCACGAGGACGTCCTGCGTGGCCGGGTCGACCCCGACAGCGACTGGCAGCCGCGTGTGCTGTCGTCGTCGCTGGAGAAGTCTCTGGTCACCCCGCTGAAGTCGATGGCCAGGATGACCCTGCGCTCGGTGCCCGCGCGGGTCCGGCTGCGCACCCCCGACGGTGTCGAGGTGGTCGGTGGGGGAGCGGGGCCCGAGGTCGTCGTCACCGGCCGGGTCGGTGAGCTCCTGCTGTTCGCCACCGGGCGGTCCCCGGTGGTGGTGACCCTCGACGGTGACGCCGATGCGATCGCCGCGGTACGGGCCGGGGTCCACGGTTTCTGAACCGGCTCGTGGATCGGTCTCCGGCCGGCATCAGGCGGTTCCGGAACCACCGATTCCGGGTCGACGGGGATGCACGGTTACAACTTCGACACATGACCGTGTTGCCAGTGTTGCCTGTGTGACTAGCGAGGCGGTCGGCGACTAGGCTGTCGGCATGGCTTCGAGAGCGAGCACGGGTACGCGCACGTCGTCATCGCGCGCCACGGGGGCAAAGAAGGCGGGGTCGGCGCGCGGTGGTTCCACCGCGGGGTCGTCCCGCTCGGGTGCGCGTTCGGCCGGTTCCGGGACCCGTTCGGCCTCGGCCGGTCGCGTGCGGACCACATCCGGGGGTGGGTCGGGCACCGGGAGTCGGGGTGCCGGTACCAAGGGCGCAGGTGGCAAGACCGCAGCAGGCAAGGGTTCGGGTGGTAAGGCCGGGAGCGGTCGGGGCGGCAAGTCCGGCGCCGCGTCTTCTGCACGGTCGCAGCGATCCGGATCGACCCGCCCGCGGTCGGGTGCTGCGGCATCCGCCGACATCTCACGACGTACCGGCGGTCGTACGGTCGGTGCCGCGGGAGCGGTCGGCCGGGGCGTCGGCAAGGGTGTCGGCGCCGGCTGGTCGCTACTCGCCCGCGGCGTCGGGGGCATGGCCCGGGTCGGCGCAGGCGGTCGCAGTGCCGGCGGCCGGGGCCGACGATCCGATGTCCGCGCCGACGACGATCTGTTCGACGACCTCGACGCTGACGACGAGGGCCTCGATCCACGCTCGGCCGGACAGGACGGCCACACCCATCGGCGGGACGGCACCGCACTCGCCGTGCTCGCGATCGCCGTCCTGATCGCCGCCGGTGTGTGGTTCGGTGCCGCCGGGCCGGTCGGTGCGTTCATCGACGCCTTCATCCGGGCGATCATCGGCTGGCCCGCCGTGCTGGTACCGGTGGCGCTCGGCGTCGCCGCGGTCGTCCTGATGCGCCGCCCGCCGAATCCTACGCAGCGTGGCCGCTACCTCGGGGCCGCGCTGCTGATCGTGCTGCCGTTCCTCGGCCTGATCCACCTCGTGTGCGGTTCACCGACCGACCTCACCGGCCGCTCGTCGGCCGCCGGCTTCCTCGGCTATGCCGTCGGCACGCCGCTCACCAGCGGGGTGACCGCCTGGGTGTCGGTGCCGATCCTGTTGCTGTGCATGGCCTTCGGCGCTCTCATCCTCAGCGGCCGGACGGTGCGTGAGGTACTCGACACCACCCGCGGCTACCTGGGGCTGGGCTACGTCGACGACGGCCGGTTCGCCGGCCATCCCGACGACGACCTGCCCTGGGACGACGACGCCGATGCCGACTGGGACGGGGCGGAGTGGGACGAGGCCGACGACGCCGAGGCCGACGAGCCCGACGACCGTGACGACCGCTGGTCGTCTCGGGCCGCGGACCGTCCGTCGTGGTCGTCGGATCCCTACGACAACTACCCGCCCGACTCGGCCGACGAACCGCCCGCGCGTCGTGCGCGCCGGACCCGCCGTCCGGCGACCTCCGGTGAGGTGTTGTCGTCGGCGGCCACCGAACGCCTCGACGACGAGTCGGGTGCGACCTTCGGCGCACGCGGATTCGATGCGGATCCCTATGACCCGGACCCGTATGACGCAGATCCCTATGACGCCGGTTCCCCCGGCGCCGGCACCGACATGGGTGATCTTCCGACCGAACCGCTCGACGACGCCCCGGCACCGCGCTCGCGCGCAGCCGCTCGACGGCCGGCCGCACGGGCCGAG